>JAISFF010000053.1 GCA_031263725.1 Lysobacteraceae bacterium
CGAACGGTTCTACAACGCACGGCGCCAGCACTCAACGCTGGGATACGTCAGCCCCATGCAGTTCGAGGCGGCGGCTTGTTAGGTTAAACAACTTGTCCGGAAAAATGGGGCAAGGCCAAGTTGAGTCGGCTAAGCGCGTGGCCAGGTTGATGCGTGAAGAAGGCTTGCGGGGTAAAACCAAAGGGCGTTTCAAGCCGTGCATCCCCAAGAGCCGGCATTCGCAACTCGTCGCTGAAAACCGGCTCGATCGACAGTTTGACGTGGATAGCCCGGTCGCTGCCTGGGTCGGGGACATCACCTGTATTCCGACTCGAGAGGGTTGGCTGTATCTGGCCGTGGTGATCGATCTGCAGACACGACAGGTGTTGGGCTCCCGGTGAGTCTGCCAGCAGACTGAAGCAAGTGGCTTGATTCGACGCTTTATGGCCTCCGACAGCTGGGGGCAAGATTAACTACGTCGTTCTGAAATACTACATCAACACAGTTCAGGATAGCTATCTGGCTGCAAGGCCGTCCAATATCGTATTGACCCACCGCTGCAATCGAATGCCAAGCTGCTGCGCCAATCCCGCCATGGACGCCGCAATGTGGGCCTCATGCTCAGCCATCCGATATCGCGCCTTCCGCCTGACCGGAACGCGCCAGCGGGGAAACAGACCCTGATTGACCAACGCCATCACCCGTATCGGCCCGGACTTACGCACGGTAAACATAGCCTGACGCAGACTTGGAATATTCCCCTCCTCATTCCAAGGGTCCCGTCATGAGCAAACTGACCATCATCACCGACCGCGCGCTGGAGCTGGCCGAGCATGCGGGTTCGAGCATCCGCCATGCCGTTCCGCACGCCGGGGAATGGGTCAAGGCCAGAACCACGATCGGAGCCGCGCGTACCGGCGCGCACGCTACGGGCCAGTTCATCAAGCGCAATCCGGTGGCCATCGCCGTGGCCGCGGCCGTCGTCGGCGCGGGCATCGCCGCCTACGTGATCTACCACAACAAACGCAAGCAGGAAGCCGAGCGCCTTACCCTGCAGGGCAGGGCCAAGCAGATCGGCTCACGCCTCGCGATCGCGCGCCGGCAGGCCAAGAAGGAACGGGCCATTTCCCGTCACTGACACGTCCTTCGTATTTCGTCTTCGACAGCGCGCGGCCCGGGCCGCGCGTTGTTTTCAGTTCCGGTGCGCGATTTCCCGCCACTGCCCAGGCCGCAGGTCCTGCAGCCGGTGTCCGCCCACCGCGCAACGCACCAGGCGCAGCGTCGGCAGGCCGACTGCGGCGGTCATGCGGCGCACCTGCCGGTTGCGGCCTTCATGGATCGTGAGTTCCAGCCAGGCATCGGGCACGGTCTTGCGGAACCGTACCGGAGGATCGCGCGGCCACAGCGACGGCGCCGCGGGCAGCAGCGCCACGCGCGCCGGCAGTGTCGGGCCATCCTTGAGCAGTACGCCGTTGCCAAGTGCGCGCAACTGTTCGTCTGTCGGCATGCCCTCGACCTGCACCCAATAGGTTTTCGGTTGTTTGTAGCGCGGATCGGTCAACCGATGCGCCAGCCGGCCATCATCGGTGAGCAGCAGCAATCCCTCGCTGTCCAGGTCCAGCCGGCCGGCCGGATAAACGCCCGACGGCAGGCCGAACCCGGCCAGCGTGAGCCGCGGCGGCGTGCTGCGGTCGGTGAACTGGCACAGCACATCGAATGGTTTGTTGAATGCGATCAGCACCCCGTCCCGTCCGGATCAGTCGTTGTCGATGCCGCTGGCTTTCAGGGTAAAGGCGCTGGTGTTGAACGAACGAATCCGGACGGTGTACTCGCCAGACTCCGATATCGGCACGATCAACAACGAGTCGCCGCCGTCGTTCTCGCTGACCAGGCGGCCCGCTTTGTCGTAGAGGCCGACGCCGGTATCGAAATCCCGCGATCTGACCCCGACCACGCCTCCCTGACCGGCCAGACGCAGTCCGTAATCGTGGCTGCGGCTACCGTCATCGCTGACCCGGTCGTTCTCCGACAGCGGACCGTTGATTTTCCGGCCCATCGCGAGGTGGTCCTGCGCATGGACAAAGTCCGCCGCCAGGGCGGCCAGAATCAACGCGAATACAGACAGGCGTATCGACATATGAATTCCTTGCATGACATGAAGTAAGGAAACGCGCCGTGTCGCGGGTCCGTGCACGGTGACGCCGGACGCCGCCAGCGCATTGCGCGGCTCGCAATGCCGGGAGCGTATCCGCATCAACATCCGCTCTGCGTCGCGCCCGTCTGTATCCGCGGAGCGCGACCAGGCGCGATCATTCTACGGCGACGCCGGCCTGATGAAACGCAATGTCACCCTCCGGCAAGGCGCGCGGATGATCGACAATAGCGGCCACGTAATGACTCTGTGCGCGCAGGTACGGCGCCAGGATCTCCGAATACCAGCCGTCGTTGCCCGGCGTGATTTCGATCACTCGCATGTCCGGCTTCAGCCGGAAAAAGCTCAAGGTCTGTCCTGGATGCCGATAGATGTCGCGCGCCGCATTGACCGGCCAGCGCGCTCTGCAACGCCGGATCGGCCGTCTGTCCGGTCTTCGGCGTCGCCTGCGCCAGGACGGGACGGCGACAAGCAGGGAAGAACAAAACACCCGCGCACGGAAAGGAACGAGAGATGACATCCCCTGGACTGATGGACCGGCTGCCGTCGCCGCGGGAAGGTCGACCTGTGGCCCGGGCTGCGGGCCGCGACTACAATGGCACGCCTCCTTTGCCGTCCACCTTCCCGGAGCGCACCGATGTACCCAGCCAATGTCCGCATCAAAGATTACGACCCCGAACTGGCCGCTGCGATAGCGTCCGAAATCCAGCGCCAGGAAGACCATGTCGAACTGATCGCGAGCGAAAACTACGCCAGTCCGGCGGTGATGGAGGCGCAAGGCTCGGTACTGACCAACAAGTACGCCGAAGGTTATCCGGGCAAGCGCTACTACGGCGGCTGCGAGTTCGTCGACATCGCCGAGCGGCTGGCGATCGAGCGGGTCAAGCAACTGTTTGGCGCCGACTACGCCAACGTGCAGCCGCACTCCGGCTCGCAGGCCAACCAGGCGGTGTATTTCGCGCTGCTCAATCCGGGCGACACCATCCTCGGCATGTCGCTGGCGCACGGTGGCCATCTGACCCACGGCGCCAAGGTCAATGCCAGCGGCAAGCTCTTCAACGCGGTGCAGTACGGCGTCAACGGCCGGGGCCTGCTCGACTACGACGAGATCGAACGGCTGGCACTGGAACACAAGCCGAAGATGGTCGTGGCCGGTTTCTCCGCCTACTCGCAGGTGATGGACTGGGCGCGTTTCCGCGCCATCGCCGACAAGGTCGGCGCTTACCTGTTCGTGGACATGGCGCATGTCGCGGGCCTGGTCGCTGCCGGCGTCTATCCCAATCCGCTGCCGCATGCGCACGTGGTCACCTCGACCACGCACAAGACCCTGCGCGGCCCGCGCGGCGGCCTCATCCTCGCGCTCGACGCCGGCGAAGAGATGGAGAAGAAACTGCAGAGCGTGGTGTTTCCCGGCATCCAGGGCGGCCCGCTGATGCATGTCATCGCCGCCAAGGCGGTGGCCTTCAAGGAAGCCCTGGAACCCGGATTCAAGACCTACCAGCAGCAGGTGGCCAGGAACGCCAAGGCGATGGCGGCGGCGCTGATGCAGCGCGGTTACAAGATCGTATCCGGCGGCACCGAAAACCACCTGATGCTGATCGACCTGATCGGCCGCGAGGTCACCGGCAAGGACGCGGAAGCCGCACTGGGCAAGGCGTACATCACCGTCAACAAGAATTCGGTTCCCGGCGATCCGCGTTCGCCGTTCGTGACCTCGGGTCTGCGCATCGGTACACCGGCCATCACCACGCGCGGCTACAAGGAAGCCGAAAGCACCACGCTGGCCAACTGGCTGGCCGACGTGCTCGATGCGCCGAACGACGAAGCCGCCCTGGCCAAGGTCCGCGACAACGTGATCCAGCAATGCCGGCGGTTTCCGGTCTACGGCAAATGACACCGTGACCGTCGATCCCGTACTTGGCCGCGTTGGTTGTACGCGGCCGGGGCGGTGGCGTTGGGACTGCCCACGAATGCCGGGGCGGTCTCATGGCCTGCCTCGGCATCATCGTGGGCGGCGACGGATTGATCGGCATCCCGGTTCGTCCAGGACCGGCGATTACATTCCCGGTTTCGAGCTCAGGAAAGGAGTCTTCCATCTGGACGGTCGCTCCACAGAATCAGGATCGAATCGCTGGAGACAGGCCGCATTGCCGTCTATCGCAGCAAGCCGTGACGCCCACGGTTCGATCCCGATATTCGGACCTGCCGACAGGCCGCATTGCCGCCGCTCCCAGCGATATCTGGCATAGCGCCCATCAATCTTTTCGGCAATTGCGCGCTTGACTTCGTAATCGTTTAGACTGCCGATGCCATGTATTGTCCCTTTTGCCAGCATAGCGATACCCGCGTCATCGACTCGCGCGTCTCCGAGGACGGCGCGACGATCCGCCGCCGGCGCGAGTGCGAGGCCTGCGAAGAACGGTTCAGCACGCTGGAAACGGTGGAGCTGAAACTGCCGACCATCGTCAAGAACTCCGGTCAGCGCGAACCGTTCGACGCCCGCAAGCTGCGCATCGGCTTCGATCGCGCATTGCAGAAGCGGCCGGTATCCGAAGACCAGATCGAAGCGGCAGTGCGCGCGGTCATCCATCAGATCCGCAAGAGTGGCGAACGCGAACTGCCATCGCGCCGGATCGGCGAGTTCGTCATGACCGAACTGCGCAAGCTCGATCATGTCGGCTATGTGCGTTTCGCCTCGGTCTATCGCAGCTTCCAGGATGTCGCCGATTTTCGCGAGGAAATCGAAAAACTCGAACGCGAGCTGCCCACCAGCGCCACCACGGGCCAACTGTCGTTCCTGGAGCTGGATGGGACGGATGCCGGGAAAAAGCGCTGATTTCCCTCCATCGCAACCGACACCGAACAGGACGCTGATGAAACCGCGTTCGCGGCCGCAGCCCTGATCGTCCGGCATGGGCCTGCTTTCGTGCGCCTTGATCGTGCTGCCGACCCGTACTCATGGATGCAGCGATCTGCTTTTGCGCGACCGTGAAAGCCATCGCCCGGTCCGCCATGAATGGTCGCCGGCAGCGGAACATTCCGAGTCCAAGGCGTGATTCCTCACTGCCACGAATCGGAAGGATGTCCGCAAGACCCCGGCCAGGGCCGATAATCCATCGTCGCCCGCTGTATCTCCCCGCCATGACGCCACGCCACGCCGCATTCGATGCCACCGACCACGCCATGATGGCCCACGCCTTGCGGCTGGCCGAACGCGGTGCCTATACCGCACGTCCCAACCCGATGGTGGGCTGCATCATCAGCCGCGACGGCGCAATCGTCGGCGCGGGCTTCCATGCCCATACCGGACAGCCACATGCGGAAGTGTTCGCACTGCGCGAAGCCGGAGACCGCGCGCGCGGCGCGACCGCCTATGTGACCCTGGAACCCTGCGCGCATCATGGCCGCACGCCGCCCTGTGCCGACGCGCTGATCGCCGCCGGCATCGGCCGCGTGGTCGCGGCCATGCGCGACCCGTTCCCGCAGGTCGCCGGCAGCGGCTTCGACAAGCTGCGCGCCGCCGGCATCGAAGTCGCCTCGGGATTGATGGAAGCGCAGGCGCGCGAACTCAATCGCGCGTTCCTCTCGCGCATCGAACGCGGGCGGCCGTGGTTGCGGATCAAGCTCGCCGCCAGCCTGGATGGCCGTACCGCCATGCCCGACGGCGAATCGAAATGGATCACCGGCGAATATGCCCGCGCCGACGTGCAGCGGTGGCGCGCGCGCAGTGGCGCGATCCTGACCGGCGCCGGCACGGTGCTGGCGGATGATCCGGCGCTGACCGCGCGCATCGATGCCGGCACGCCACTGGCGCCGCCGCTGCGGGTAGTGCTGGATTCGCGCCTGCGCACGCTGGACCGTCACCGCGTGCGCGAAGGCGATGCGCCCACGCTGTATCTGCACGCGCCGGAAACGCCGGTACGCGCGGGCGTGAATGCCGAATTCGCGGCCATTCCGCTGCGCGATGGACACCTGGATCTGGCCGCCGTCCTGCGATTGCTGGCCGAACGCGGCATCGGCGAAGCCCAGGTCGAGGCAGGTCCCGCCTTGTCCGGCGCTTTCCTCGCCGGCGGGCTGGCCGATGAAGTCCTGCTCTATGTCGCGCCGATCCTGCTGGGCGAGACCGGCAAGCCGCTGTTCGCCGGTCTTGGCGTGGCATCGATGGAACACCGCTGGCGCCTGGCGGTGGTCGAACGGCGCCGCATCGGCGCCGACGAACGCCTGCGGTTGCGCGGCATCACCCGCTAAACCCGCTTCCATCGGACGGATCGCAGCGTATCGCGCAACATGAACACGCAAACGCGGCCTGCTGCTAGACTTGTCCGCGCCGGGGCAACCCGGCATTCACGAACGTCTTCAGGGCAGGGTGCAATTCCCTACCGGCGGTAGGCACGGTTCGCCAACGCGAAAAGTGCGAGTCCGCGAGCGCTTCCGGTCATGCCGGAAGGTCAGCAGATCCGGTCCGATGCCGGAGCCGACGGTGACAGTCCGGATGGAAGAAGACGACGATGCGCGGCCATCGGGCGGCGCGTCTGTCATTGCCTTGCGGCGTTTTTCGCAGATCAATCCGAGCGGGAAACGTAATGACTCATCATCAAGTAACCGAAAACACGGCCCTCCGGCGGGAGGTGCGCTGATGTTCACCGGCATCATCGAAGGCGTCGGCCGTCTCGCCGCGCGCGACCCGCGCGGCGGCGATGTGCGCCTGACCATCGCCACCGGCAGCCTGCCGTTCGAGCGGGCCGGCATGGGCGAGAGCATCGCGGTGAACGGCGTCTGCCTGACCGTGATCGCGTTCGACGCGGCCACGTTCCAGGCCGACGCCTCCACTGAAACGCTGGCGCTGACCACGCTGGGCGGGTTGGCCGAAGGCGCCACGGTCAACCTGGAACGGGCGCTGCGCCCCGCCGATCGTCTTGGCGGCCATCTGGTCAGCGGCCATGTCGATGGCGTCGGCCAGGTCCTGGGCATCAGCGAAGAGGCGCGCGCGCAACGCTGGCGTTTCGCCGCGCCGAAACCGCTGCTGCGCTACATCGCCAGGAAAGGCTCGATCTGCGTCGATGGCGTCAGCCTGACCGTGAACGCCGTGGATGCCGAAGGCTTCGAAGTGGCGCTGATTCCGCACACGGTCGCGCATACCGCGTTCGCGCACACCGATGTCGGCGATGTCGTCAATCTGGAGATCGATCCGATCGCCCGTTATGTCGAACGTCTGATGCAGGGGCAAGCCGAATGAAATTCGCCACCGTTCCGGAACTGCTGGAAGAAATACGCGCCGGCCGCATGGTCGTGATCGTCGATGACGAGGATCGCGAGAACGAAGGCGACCTGGTGATGGCGGCGGAAATGGTCAAGCCGCAGGACATCAACTTCATGGTCACCCACGGCCGCGGCCTGGTCTGCCTGCCGCTGACCCGCGCGCGCTGCGCGCAGCTGGGCCTGGCCCCGATGGTGCAGGCCAACACCTCGCAGTTCCATACCAACTTCACCATCAGCATCGAGGCCGCCGAAGGCGTCACCACCGGCATCTCCGCCTACGACCGCGCACACACCATCCGCACCGCCGTGCGCCCCGACGCCAAGGCTTCGGACCTGAGCCAGCCCGGCCATATCTTTCCGTTGATCGCCCAGCCCGGCGGCGTGCTGACCCGCGCCGGACACACCGAGGCCAGCGTCGACCTGTCCATGCTGGCGGGCCTGGAGCCGGCCGCCGTGCTGGTCGAGATCCTCAATGCCGATGGCACCATGGCGCGGCGTCCGGAACTGGAAGTGTTCGCGCGCGAGCACGGCCTGAAGATCGGCTCGATCGCGGACCTGATCGCCTACCGCCTGGAAACCGAACACACCATCGAACGCATCGACGAGCGCGATATCGAAACCGATTTCGGTCCGTTCCGGCTGCTCACCTACCGCGACCGGATCGCGCACGACCTGCACTTCGCCCTGGTGCGCGGCCAGCCCGATGCCGGAACGCCCACCCTGGTCAGGGTACAGGTGGAAAACCCCCTGTCCGACCAGTTGCACTGGCGACGCGAGGATTTCGGCATTTCCAGCAGCGACGCCCTGCGCGCCATCGCTGCCCAGGGCAGCGGCGTACTGGTCATGCTGTCCGAACCGCACGACAACGCCACGCTGCTGGCAAGGCTGCGGGCGGTACCGGAGGAAGGCGCCAGGAAAAAGGATTCCGGACAGTGGCGACGCAACGGCGCCGGCGCGCAGATACTGGCCGATACCGGACTGGGCAAACTGCGCGTGCTGGGTACGCCGCGCCGACAGATCGGCCTGGCCGGTTTCGGCTTGGACGTGGTCGAATATGTCGCGCTGACCGATATCGTCTCAGGCTGAAACGCACGCCAAACGAAAGACGCGCCGGTGGCATCCGGCGCGCCCTTTCTGTCGCTCGAAAAACGATCGCCGATGCCGGAGACAGGATCCGCGGCAAGGATTGTTCATATTTCGCGCGAGGAGGCGCACCGGTTGTTTTCCGAATCCCTCGACAGCCGCATCGATCGCGACAAGGCTGGAAGCGGCCGGTTTCGAGCCCGGCCGGCCGCAAGCGAGGAATTGCCGGCTCAAGGAACCGGACGATGCGTCGTTCGAATGCCAGGCGACAGGGCAACCGATCGAATACCCCTTCAGACAGCATCATGAGCTGGGACAAATGCGGCTGGATCTGAACGGCGGGCGCTGGCAACCGCATCTCCCTGCCGATGTCCACACCCAAGGCTCCCGATCGAGCGATACCGCGATGATCCGGATCACCCGTTCCCGGTGCTTGCTACACTGTAGCGTCCCAATGGCATTGCTGAATCCATGACCCAATACCAAGGCGATCTGCGCTGTCCCGAAGATGCGCGTTTGGCGATTCTCGTCAGCCGCTGGAACGCCCGCATTACCGATGCGTTGCTGGACGGTGCGCTCCGCGCCCTGGCCGATCACGGCGTCCCGGAAGACGCGGTCGACGTGGTGCGCCTGCCCGGGGCATGGGAACTGCCGGTGGCGGCGGCGCGCCTGGCCGCCGCTGGTCAACATGCCGCGATCCTGGCGCTGGGCTGCGTGATCCGTGGCGATACCCGTCATTACGAACAGGTCGCCGACGGCTGCGCGGAGGGCCTGATGCGGGTCGCGCTGGATTTCGGCGTGCCCGTGCTCAACGGCGTGCTGGCGGTGGAGCGTTTCGAGGATGCCGAGGCCCGCGCCGGCGGCCGTGCCGGCAACAAAGGCGAGGAAGTCGCCGTCACCGCGCTGGCAATGGCCGACCTGATGGAGCGGCTGCCATGAACCGCCCGCCTCACAAGCGGGGCGGCAACGGCGTCGATCCGGTCCTGCGCGCGCGCGCGCGCCGGCGCGCATTGCAGGCGCTGTACGCCTGGCAGGTTTCCGGCGGCACCGCGCAACAGGTCATTGCCCAGTTCGCGCACGAACAGGCGCATGAAATCGCCGATCTGCTCTATTTCGAGGATCTGGTCCGGGGCGTGCTGCAACACCGCGCCACGCTGGACGAAGCGCTTGCCGAATATCTGGACCGCCCGGTCGAGGAAGTCGATCCGATCGAACGTGCCGTGCTGCGGCTGGCCGCCTACGAGCTGCGGCACCGCATCGACGTGCCTTATCGGGTCGTGCTGAACGAGGCGATCGAAATCGCCAAGCGTTTCGGTTCCGAGCATGGCCACACCTACGTCAACGGCGTGCTCGACCATGCTGCGGCCGCCTGGCGGCCGGTGGAGTTCCAGGCCGCCGCGCAGCGCGGCGGCCCGGCCTAGGATGGACGGCCGGCGGAAAGCGCGCCTTTCGCCACATTCCCGTTTCCCGCGAGAAACCCACGCATGAGCCTGGCCGAATTCGATCTGATCGAACATATTCGCCGACGCCTGCCCGCACGCGACGATGTGGTACTGGGCATCGGCGACGATGCCGCCCTGCTGCGCCTCCCCGAAAGCCGTCAATTGGCGGTCACCGCAGATACGCTGAATGCCGGCGTGCATTTCCCCCACGCCACCGCCCCGGCCGATATCGGCTGGAAAGCACTGGCGGTCAACCTGTCCGACCTGGCCGCCATGGGCGCGCAACCCGCCTGGTGCACGCTGGCGCTGTCGTTGCCCAAGGCCGATCCGGACTGGCTGGACGCATTCATTGATGGTTTCCTGGAGCTGGCCCTGCTGCACCGGACAGCCCTGGTCGGCGGCGACACCACGCGCGGCCCGTTGTCGATCTCGGTGACTGCGGTGGGGTGGGTCGAGCCCGGCAAGGCGCTGCGTCGCGATGGAGCGCAGCCCGGTGACGATGTCTGGGTCACCGGTACGCTGGGCGACGCGGCAGCGGCCCTGCGGCTGTGGCAGGCCGGACTCCCGGCGCCGGATGCGCTGATGGCGCGACTGGACCGGCCGACCCCGCGCGTCGAGACCGGCCGCACGCTCAACGCCATCGCCCATGCCTGTATCGACCTGTCCGACGGATTGCTGGCCGACCTCGGGCATATCTGTACGCGCAGCAGCGTAGCCGCCGAGATCGAACTGGATGCGCTGCCAGCTTCGGACACATTGCGCGAACATTTCGATCAATCCACCCGCTGGCAATTGCAGACCGGCGGCGGCGACGATTATGAGCTGTGCTTCACCGCGCCGGCGCAGGCGCGCGACGCGATCGCGGCCCTGGCGCGGGAAGGTGCGGCAAGCGTTTCGCGCATCGGCCGGCTCGTCGCCGGCGCGGGTATCCGCGCATTCGACGCGAATGGCGGGTGCTGGCATCCCGAACGCGCCGGATACGAACATTTTTTCCGAACCGATCCGGCGGTATAGTGGAAACGGGCGCCGGAGTACCGATTCCGGTCCGCCGATCCAATCCGCACAACGGCCAGACCATCGCAGGAGACGCAGCATGTACAAGCGAATACTGATTGCAACGGACGGTTCGGAGCTCGCCCGCAAAGGGCTGGAGCACGGCTTGAGCCTGGCCAGGAACATCGGCTCGGAAGTGCTGATCATCACCGTCTCCGAACCGTGGATGCCCGGATTCGGCGATGCGCTGGCATGGAACGTGGGCTCGAACATGGTCGACGATTACCGCAAGACCAACGAGGACGCCGCGCGCAAAATCCTCGAAGAGGCCGCCACGATGGCGATAGAGGCCGGCGTGACGCATCGGATCCAGCACGTGCCGGACCGCTATCCCGCCGAAGCCATCATCGAGACGGCCGAGGCCGAAAACAGCGATCTGATCGTGATGGCATCGCATGGCCGCCGCGGACTGGGACGCCTGCTGCTCGGCAGCCAGACCAATGCCGTATTGCCGCAGAGCAAGATTCCGGTATTGGTGATCCGCTGACGGGATTCGCCATTCCGGCAAGTTCCACTGCCGTGGCATGACCGGGGATACGCATGAAGGAGGTCCATCGGGCCTCGTCGTTTCCGATCCATCGTGACGGGTGGAATCATGCGTCCGCCAGTTCCGTCGCAACCGCCTGCGCACCCCCGTCTCCATGTCCCGATCGCTCCGTGCTGCCCGTGTCGTTCTCTCCCCCCGACCCAACGGAATAAGCCATGTTCCAAAGAATCCTTATCGCAACCGACGGCTCCAGACTCGCCGGCAAAGGCGTCGACGAAGGCGTGAAGCTGGCTGCGCAGCTCAAGGCGCAGGTGGTTTTCCTGTTCGTCACCGAACCCTGGGCGCCGGGTTTCGACGAGGCCGTGGCATGGAGTCCGAATTCGATCGTGCTCGCCGAGTACGAGAAGGCCAACAACGAGCTGGCCGGCAAGGTGCTGGGCGTGGCCGAGGCCAAGGCCGAAGCGGCGGGCGTCGCCCGCAAGACGCTGCATCTGTCCGATCGCTATGCGGCCGATGCGATCATCGAGACATCTTCGAAAGAAAACATCGATCTGGTGGTCATGGCGTCGCACGGCCGGCGCGGGCTGGGCAAGATCCTGCTGGGCAGCCAGACCCAGATGGTGCTGACGCACAGCAAGATCCCGGTACTGGTCATCCGCTGATGCGGCGGCATTCCGATCGTTCGCAGGCCCGGCTTCGTCCGGGCCTGTTTCCGTTCCGCTCCCGTCTTGCCCCGGCTCGGCACGGTTGACTCGACAGATCCAGGCAAACGCTTGCCGCAGTGATGGTCATTCAGGTATGGGCCATCGTCAGCAAAGAAGAAGAAAACGGCAAAAAATGCGGTTCCGGCCGGCATTCGACCTTGCCGCGGACATCATTGCCGCCGCCCGCCGCCGAACAGAAAGCGCCCGCATGACCGGGCCGCGAACAAGGATCCGATCCCCCTGGACCACCGGAAGACCCTCGCCCTCCCCGGCAGTCTTTTCATCGATTCACATGGAAATCAGGCGGCGCCGGTCAGATGCTCGTACAGGATGACCGCGCCGATCGCGATCAGGATGATGCCGCCGACCATTTCGGCGCGCTTGCCGACCAGGACGCCCAGCGCGCGGCCAAGCATGATGCCGATGGTGACCATGGTGAAGGTGCACAGCGCGATCACCAGTGCCACGACCAGGATACCGACCTCCAGGAACGCCAGCGTCACGCCGATCGCCATCGCGTCGATGCTGGTGGCAAAGCCGGTGACGGCCAATCCCCAGAAGCCGTTGCGCGCCGCCGGTTCCGCTTCCTCCGCTTCCGGCTGGAAGCTGGCGTGGATCATGTGCACGCCCAGCGCCAGCAACACGACAAAGGCGATCCAATGATCCCAGGCGGCGATGTAATGCGACGCCGCGACGCCCAGCAGCCAACCGATCAACGGCGTCAGCCCTTCGATCACTCCGAAGATCAGGCCCGCCCGCAGCGCTTCCGGCAGGCGCGGACGCTGCATCGCCGCACCCTTGCCCACGGCCGCGGCGAAGGCATCGGTCGACATGGCCAGGCCGATCAGGATTATCGAAAAGGGACTCATATCGCGACTCCGGGCTGGGCATGACCACGGCATGCCCGGCGCCCAACCTCCCGCCCCGGCACACCGTTGGTCTCGCCAATCCGAAGATGTCCACGCCATGGCCGATACGGACCAAGCATGTTGACGCGGACGCTTTCCATCGCGGAAAGCAGGCTACTCCCCAAGGGGCGCACAGGTTACCACACCGCCGCCGGCCGAATCCGTCGCCCGCAGAACGGCACGGCCGATCAGGCGTTTTCCTGCGCCGCTGCCTCGCCCGCGTCGCTATCCGACTCCAGGAATCCACCGGATTGCCGGCGCCAGAGCTGCGCATACAACCCCTGCTTTTCCAGCAGTTCCTCGTGCGTGCCCTGTTCGACGATATGTCCCTGGTCCATCACGATCAGCCGGTCCAGCGCTGCGATGGTCGACAGCCGGTGCGCAATCGCGATCACCGTCTTGTTCTCCATCAGCTGATAGAGATTTTCCTGGATCACCGCCTCCACTTCCGAATCCAGCGCCGAGGTGGCCTCGTCCAGAATCAGGATCGGCGCATCCTTCAGCAACACGCGCGCGATCGCGATGCGCTGCCGCTGACCGCCCGACAGTTTGACTCCGCGCTCGCCCACATAGGCGTCGTAACCGCGCCGGCCCCCGCTATCCACCAGTTGACGGACGAAACCGTCGGCACGCGCATGCTTCGCCGCCTCGACCATCTCTTCCTCAGTCGCGTCCGGGCGGCCGTACAGCAGGTTTTCCCGCACCGTCCGATGCAGCAACGAAGTGTCCTGCGTCACCACGCCGATATTGGCGCGCAGCGAATCCTGCCGCACCGTGGCGATATCGACACCATCGACGGAAATCACGCCGCCCTCGCGATCGTAGAAGCGCAGCAGCAGATTCACCAGCGTGGACTTGCCGGCGCCGGAACGCCCGACCACGCCCACCTTTTCTCCCGGCCGGATATGCAGCGAAAGATCATCGATGACACCGCCGTGTTTGCCGTAATGAAAGCGGACATGATCGAAACGGATATCGCCCTTGACCTTGCCGACCGGCCCGGCATCCCTGACATCCTCCACCACCGACGGCAACGACAGCGAATTGATGCCGTCCTGCACCGTGCCGATGTTTTCGAACAGCGCCGTCATCTCCCACATGATCCATTGCGACATGCCCAACAGACGCAGCGCGAAAGCGATGCCCACCGCGATCGCACCGACCGACACCAGTCCGTGCATCCACAGGCCGATACCCAATGCCGTCACGCCGAACAACAGCAGCATGTTCAATACCAGATTGCTGAAATCGATCAGCGTCACCAGCCGCATCTGCCGGTGCACGGTCTGCATGAAGCCGTCCATCGCATCGTGCGCATAGTTCTCCTCGTACGAGGAGTGCGAGAACAGCTTGACCGTGGCGATGTTGGTATAGCTGTCGACGATGCGGCCGGTCATCCGCGCGCGCGCATCCGCCTGGTCCTGCGCCACCCGATTGAGCCGCGGAATGAAATACCGCAGCAGGCCGGTATAGATGACCACCCACGCCACGAACGGCATCATCAGCCGCCAGTCCGCCGCCGCCGCCACGATCAACGCGCCAGTGAAATACACCAGAACGTAATTGCCGACATCCAGCAGCTTGATGACGGTTTCGCGCACCGCCAGCGAGGTCTGCAACAGTTTGGCGGCGATGCGTCCGGCAAATTCGTCCTGGAAATAGCTCATCGACTGCCGCAGCAGGTAACGGTGCGCGCGCCAGCGTATCCGCATCGGGAAATTGCCGAGCAGGACCTGATGGATGATGGTGGTGTTGAACAGGCCGATCAGCGGCATCGCCACCAGCACGACCACCGCCATCACAGCGAATATCCAGCCTTCCTGCGCCATGAAGGTCTCCGGCGTATGCCCGGAAAGCCGGTCGACGATGGAACCGGTGAACGAATACAGCATTACCTCGGTGATCGCGATCGCCGCCGACAGCAACGCCATCAGCACCAGCCACTTCTCCGAGCCGCGCACGAAATAACGGCAGAATGCATAAAGCGATCTGGGCGGTTGTGTTGGCGGATCGTCCGGATAGGGATCCAGCCGGGTTTCAAACCAGCGGAACATGGAAAACTTCCCGATCAATACAGGCTCGAAAACCTCCCTTCCCGAGGCGGGAGGTCTTCCGGATTGATTTCTCATTTCGAGGCATTCGACGCGGACATGACCCGTTCATGCGGGCTGGCCGCCATTCCAGCCCGATACGACCGGCGTCAACCGGCTCCGCTCACCACTTGTAGATCTGCCAGTACACTGGCGCCACACCATCCTTGTCGCTGTCCAGACGGCCGTCGCCATCCCGATCGTACAGATAGTAAGTGGCGCCCCTGACCGGAGTCACCTTGACCATGCGCAACTGTCCAGCGACACGGTATTCCTCCACCTGATCGCCATTGTCGATGGTCCGGGTGGTGATATCGGCGTTGCGTACATCCACTGGATGGCCGCCATAGGAAGCGCAGCCGCCAAGCACCAGCAGCGAAGCCAGGACGGCAATCAGCAGGATCATGCGCGACATACGGAACTCCATGACATATGTGATGCGCCAATTATGCGCCATGCCGGCGTGACTGTCCGTGAGCGACGGGAACGTTCCCGGCAGGGCTGTAGAATCGCGGCATGAGCAAACTAGTCCTGATCGATGGCTCCAGCTATCTGTACCGCGCATTCCATGCCCTGCCGCCATTGAGCAACGCCGGTGGCGAACCGACCGGCGCATTGTTCGGCGTGGTCAACATGCTGCGCGCCACGCTGAACGAGAAACCCGACTACGCCGCTTTCGTGGTCGATGCCAGCGGCCCCAATTTCCGGCACGCGCTGTATCCGGACTACAAGGCCAACCGGCCGCCGATGCCGGACGATCTGCGCGCCCAGGTCGAACCGATGATGCGGATCGTCCAGGCGCTGGGCCTGCCGATCCTGCGCCAGCCCGGCGTCGAGGCCGACGATGTGATCGGCACGCTCGCCATGCAGGCCGCGGACGCAAGGATCGACGTGACCATCTCCACCGGCGACAAGGATTTCGCGCAACTGGTGCGTCCCGGCATCACCCTGGTCAACACCATGACCGGCAGCCGGCTGGACAGCGACGCAGCCGTGATCGCCAAGTTCGGCGTGCGCGCGGACCAGATCATCGACCTGCTCAGCCTGATGGGCGACAGCGTAGACAATATCCCCGGCGTGGAGAAATGCGGCCCCAAGACCGCCGCCAGATGGCTGGGCGAATACGGCACGCTGGACCAGATCGTCGCCCACGCCGACCAGATCACGGGCAAGATCGGCGAAAACCTGCGCGCGGCCCTGGAACGGCTTCCGCTCAACCAGCGGTTGATCGCCATCAAGACCGATGTTGCGCTGCCAGAAAAACCGCGGGACCTGGCATTGCGCGAGCGTGACACCGACACGTTGCGCACGCTGTACCAACGTTACGGCTTCAATCAGGCACGCAAGGAACTGGATGGCGACGGCGGGAAAAGCGGTGCCCGTTCCCCCAGTCTGCGCGGCACCGCGGCGGGCTACGCCCGTTCGCCAAGAACCGAGGAGGAAGCGCCGGACCCGGCGCTGGCCGCGCCGGGCCATTATCGGACGATCATCGAACCGGCACAGTTCCGGCAATTGCTGCAACAACTGCGCGACGCGGAACGCTTCGCCGTCGATACGGAAACCGATTCGCTGGACGCGATGCGCGCCAATCTGGTCGGCATGAGCTTTTCGGTCGAACCCGGCCAGGGCGTCTATTTGCCGCTGCGCCATGATTATCCGGGCGTTCCCGCGCAACTGCCGGCCGAGGAGGCATTGGCCGCATTGAAACCGCTGCTGGAAGACGAGTCACTGCCGAAGGTGGGACAACACGGCAAATACGATATGCATGTGCTGGCACGCTGCGGCATCCGCCTGCGCGGCTATGCCGACGACACCATGCTGGAGAGTTTCATCTGGAACTCGACCGCGACGCGCCACGACATGGATTCCCTGGCCAAGCGTTATCTGGGCTATGAAACCACGCCCTATGCCGAAGTCGCCGGCAAGGGCGCCAAGCAGATCCCGTTCTCCCAGGTCGCCATCGACGACGCCACCCGTTATGCCGCCGAGGATGCCGACATCACGCTGCGTCTGCATCGCGCGCTGTCCGCCAAGCTGGCCAGCGAACCGACGCTGGAAAAGGTCTACCGCGACATCGAGATGCCATTGGTGCCCGTACTGGAGCGTATCGAGGCCAATGGCGTGATGGTGGACGCGCGGGAACTGCAGCGGCAAAGCGCCGACCTTTCCAGGCGCATGCTGGTCGCCCAACAGAAAGCCACCGGGCTGGCCGGACGCAGTTTCAATCTCGATTCGCCCAAACAGCTGCAGGCAATCCTGTTCGACGAACTGAAACTGCCAGCGCTGGTCAAGACGCCGAAGGGCCAGCCCAGCACCAACGAGGAAGCGCTGGAAGCGATCGCCGACCAGCACGAGCTGCCCGCGCTGATATTGGAATATCGGCAATTGGCCAAATTGCGCAGCACCTATACCGACAAGCTGCCGGAAATGCTCAATCCCGAAACCGGCCGCGTACACACCAGCTTCCACCAGTCCGGCGCCGCCACCGGGCGCTTGTCGTCCTCGGATCCCAATCTGCAGAACATTCCAATCCGCAGCGAAGACGGCCGGCGGATCCGTCGTGCATTCGTCGCCCCGGCGGGGCGCAAGCTGGTGGCTTGCGATTATTCGCAAATCGAGTTGCGCATCATGGCGCATCTGTCCGCTGACGAAGGCCTGCTGAAGGCATTCGGCTCCGGCCAGGATGTGCACAAGGCGACGGCGGCAGAAGTATTCGGCAAGAAGCTGGAAGACATCAGCGCCAATGAA
This sequence comes from Lysobacteraceae bacterium, assembly GCA_031263725.1. Lineage (GTDB taxonomy): Bacteria > Pseudomonadota > Gammaproteobacteria > Xanthomonadales > Xanthomonadaceae > JAITWM01. The sequence continues at coordinate 17,906 of JAISFF010000053.1, forward strand.
CGGCGTGCCGCCAAAGCGATCAATTTCGGCCTGATGTACGGCATGAGCGCCTTTGGCCTGGCGCGCAACCTGGGCATCAGCCGTAGCGAGGCGCAGGATTATGTGGCACTCTATTTCCAACGCTATCCCGGCGTGCATGAATTCATGGAACGCACCCGCCAGCAGGCGCGGAAGCAAGGATATGTCGAAACGCTGTTCGGTCGTCGTCTGTATTTGAATGAAATCGATGCGCGCAACCAGAACCTGCGGGCGGGCGCCGAACGCGCCGCAATCAATGCGCCGATGCAGGGAACAGCAGCCGATATCATCAAGCACGCGATGATCCGCGTGGATGCCTGGCTTGGCGAATATCCGCAACAGGCATTAATGATCCTGCAGGTTCACGATGAACTGGTTTTCGAAGTCGATACCGATTTCGTGGAAACGCTGTCCGGCGAAGTCAAAACACGCATGGAATCCGCTGCAAGACTGTCGGTTCCACTGGTCGTCGATATTGGTTGCGGCGACAATTGGGATCAGGCGCACTGAAATACGACGTGACTGGATTTGCATTTTTTTAAAGGCATAGCTCACTTTATATTTAGGCTTGAGTTGACATTCGCGAATTCCATTTCAGCTGTAGATGAAGTATTGATAAACGAAACGTATTTTTAATCGGCATCTTCACGTAACTTCCATGTGCTTCGTGGTTTCATAGTCCTCGATAGGTGCAACGCCTGTCAGCTGGATCCGAATTTCCCACCCCTGGAGTTTGGATCCAAGGAACGGGACTATTCCCTAAGTCTCTGCTTCCAATCCCTAGCCCCGCAACTTCATCCCCTGAGTTGCGGGGCTTTTCTTTTCCGCGCCGGCATGCAGCCGGATTCTTCGCGGCCATTATCCGGTCAAACGCCGCCGACGCCCGAGCCGATGTCTTTCGCGCGGACATGGTGTGAAATCGATTACCGATCCGATATTCGATTCGCACCGCTTCGATGTCATTCGGTCCGGCTCGTCACTGATCCTGAGAAAATCCGGCAAGCCGGAATTGCATGCGACAAGACCAGCCGTCTTTCGGCAAAGCTCCAGCATCCGGCTTTGCCCATACGCCCCCTGCCACTGCCGCCGCCCTCTTCCACACTCGTTGCCCGAGACCCCAAAAGGGCCGACATCGAGCCAGCCCCATCGACCACATAATATCGGGAATCGGCTCCCGGTGTTCCCATCCGGAACACCGGGAGCCGCCCGCAAAGGCCAGCGCCTTGCGCAGTCGGAACTGGATGTCCCGCACCCGTTATGTCTTCCCGTGTTCCTATGACCCACTGCCCGCCTCGAGCCAGCACTTGCGTCATCGCCACCGGCCGCGGCATGTAGTCCGCCCACTGTCGGTGCTCGGACGGACTTGAACGGTGTCCAAGACGATGAGGCGTCCGGGCTGCACCGCCGCTTGCAGGCGTTGCTCGGGAGAAGGACGGACCACCCTTGGGTCCAGGGTGACGATCCGCTGCTGTCCCAGTACATCCAGTTCGGCGAGCTGGACGGCGGTGGGACGGACGTGGACCGTTTCCAGAACGACGATGCGCTGCGCATTCGATTCATCCACGGAGGACATTTGCGCATTCCGACCGGCAGCGAAAGCGGAAACCGCCGGGGCGATTGCGGTGGCGATCAAGGCAGCGAGGAGAATTGAAGTCTTCATGGCGGTATTGGCGTGTCTAATGTGCGGTGTAGTAGTAAAGCAACACACTAAATACAGACAGGCAAGTGGCAATCGCCCCCCGCCGATTCATGTTCATTTTTTATTCATGAATCAAGCGACATCCCGAGATCCCGTAACCGTCCTTCCAGCGACACCGGTGCGTATCCGCATCCGCTACGACAAGGACACCGGAGCCCTGGCCTGCCCAGATATCGCGCAGAAGCCCACCGGACATGTCTTATGGGCCAGGTTGAATTCTCAACGTGTGAGTTAGCATTCCCGTTCCCATCGATCACACCGAGGATTTCAGGATGACGCTCCGCCAATGGTCACGTACCGCGCTGCTGACCGCCGCGCTTTGCTCCACTCTCGGACTGGCGGGCGGCTTCATGACCGGCTGCGTACATGCCGCGCCCAGGGCGGCTGCCACCGGGGTCGATATCCCGTTCGAACAGTTCACTCTTCCCAACGGGCTGCGCGTGGTGGTGCATACCGACCGCAAGGCGCCGATCGTGGCGGTGAATCTCTGGTATCACGTCGGCAGCAAGGACGAGCCGGCCGGACGCACCGGCTTCGCGCATCTGTTTGAACACCTGATGTTCAACGGCTCGGAAAACCACAAGGGCGAGTTCTTCGGTCCGTTCGAGATGGTCGGCGCGACCGACATGAACGGCACCACCAACCAGGACCGTACCAACTACTTCGAAAACGTGCCGACCACGGCGCTGGACATGGCGCTGTGGATGGAGTCCGACCGCATGGGGCATCTGCTTGGCGCGATCGACCAGGCCACCCTCGATGAGCAGCGCGGCGTGGTCCAGAACGAAAAGCGCCAGGGCGAGAACCAGCCCTACGGGCAGGTCTGGCAGGCCTTGAGCCGCGCCATGTATCCGGTCGGCCATCCGTATCACCACAGCGTGATCGGCTCGATGAACGATCTGAACGCCGCCACCCTGGAGGATGTCAAGAACTGGTTCCGCACCTGGTATGGCCCGAACAATGCGGTACTGGTGCTCGCCGGCGACATCGATGCCGAGACCGCGCGCGAGAAAGCGGTCCGCTACTTCGGCGACATTCCGGCCACGCCGAGCATGACCCAGCCTGCGGTCGACCCGGCCAAGCGCGACCGCGCCACCCGCGAAGTGATGACCGACAACGTGCCACAGGCGCGCATCTATCGCGCCTGGAACGTGGCCCAGGCGGGCAGCGACGATGTGGAGAAACTGCAATTGCTGGCGCAGGTGCTGGGCGGCAGCGCATCTTCGCGCCTGGACCGGCGCCTGTTGCATGAAGACACGCTGGTGGACAGCATCAGCGCCGACATCGATGCTGCGCAGCTCGGATCGAATTTCCTGATCCTGGCCAGCGTCAAGCAGGGTGTGGACGCAAGCCGGGTCGAGGCCATCATCGACGAGGAACTGAAGAAACTGCTGGCTGAAGGCCCGTCCGCCACCGAGCTGGCGCAGGCCAAGACCGTGTTCCGCGCCGGCTTCATCCGCGGGATCGAACGCATCGGCGGTTTCGGCGGCAAAGCCGACACGCTGGCCGAATGCGCCATCTACGAAGGCGATCCGGGCTGTTTCCGCCACAGCCTGTCTGTCATCGACAGCGCCACCTCTCGCCAGCTCCGTGATACCGGCAAGAAATGGCTGGATACCGGCGATCACACCGTGGTGGTCGAACCCGGCGAACGCATGACGCTGGCCGAGGAGCCGTCAGTCACGCCGACGCCGATGATCCCGCCGCCGGCTGATCCGAAATACACGGTGATCCCGGGCACGTTGGACCGCAGCCAGGGCGTGCAGATTCCGACCCGGTTCCCCGATCTGGTCTTCCCATCCGTGCGGCGTACCACACTCAGCAACGGTACGCAGGTCGTCCTGGCCGAGCGCCACGAGATCCCGGTGGTGCAGATGAGCTACCTGTTCAACGGCGGTGCGGCAGCGGATCCGGCGGACAGGCCCGGCACCGGCAGTTTCACCCTGAACATGCTCGGCGAAGGCGCAGGCGATCTCGACGCGCTGGCGTTTGCCGATCGCGCCGAAACGCTGGGCGCCGAGCTGGATGCCGGGGCGTCTCTGGACGGCGGCAGCGTCTCGCTTTCGGCGCTGAAGGAGAACCTCGACGCCTCGGCAGACCTGTTCTCCGCCATGCTCCGGCGGCCGCGCTTCGATCAGCGCGAGATCGACCGTGTCAAGGCGACCTGGCTGGCCGCCATCCTGCAGGAGAAGGCGCACCCGAACGGCGCCGCGATGCGGGTACTGCCGCCGCTGCTGTATGGAAAGGGTCATCCCTATGCGATTCCGTTCAGTGGTCGCGGCACCGAGGCGGCGATCCAGTCGCTGCGGCACGATGACCTGAACAGCTATTGGGCCAGATGGATTCATCCGGAAGATGCCACGCTGGTGATCGTCGGCGATACCACGCTAGCGGAAATCGCGCCGATCCTGGAGCGTCATTTCGGCGGCTGGAAAGGCAGCGGCAGCGCCGCCGATGCCGCGACCATTGCCGATGTCGCACGGCCTTCCGCCGCGCGGGTATACCTGATCGACCAGCCCGGCGCGGTCCAGGCCAATATCTTCGCCGGCGAACTGGTGCCTTCGACCAAGGACGCGGACGCGACCCGGTTCGACATCGCCGATTCGATCCTGGGCGGCGAGTTCTCTTCGCGCCTGAACATGAATCTGCGCGAGGACAAGCACTGGGCCTACGGTGCGTATTCGTTCACGACCGATGCGCTCGGCCAGCGGCCGTGGATGGCGTTCGCGCCAGTGCAGATCGACAAGACCGATGCAGCCCTGCAGGAAATGGACCGGGAAATCCGCGAATACGCCAGCGGCAGCGCACCACCCACGGCGGAAGAGGTCGGCCGGACCCAGGCCACCGAAATCCGCAGCCTGCCCGGCGCCTACGAAACCGCCGCCGCCGTGCTGCGCACGCTGAGCGACAACGTGCGCTACCAGCGTCCGGACGACTACGTGTTCCAGCGCAAGGCGGAAGTCGAAGGCCTGACTCCGGCACAGGTACGTACCGCCGCCGCGACGATCGACCCGAACCGGCTGATCTGGGTGGTGGTCGGCGACCTGAGCCAGATCGAGCAGCCGATCCGCGCATTGGAGCTGGGCGAAGTCCGGATCATCGATGCCGACGGCAATCCGGTGGCCAGGCCCTGATCCGGCCGATCGCCAGGCCCGCTTCGGCGGGCGGCGGCCGGAATCCGATGGCCGGATGGGGCACGGCCCGCGGCGGCGCTCCGATTCGTCCATTAATTCGCATACCGTCGTCACACTCCGGCACAATAGCCTGGACTTGGCAAAAGGCTTTCATCATGCGTTCACTGTCTCCGATACTCGTCGTCGCCCTGACCGCGACCCTGGCCGCCTGCAACTGGGTGCCGCTCAAACCCGAGGCCAAGGCGATACGGGTACTGGCCCAGGGCACATCCACCGATGGCTGCGAACGCCGCGGCGAGATCGGCGTAAGCGTGAAGAAGAGCATCGCGCTCTATCAACGCAACCCCTTGCGGGTCCGCGACGAACTGGAAACCCAAGCCCGTAACGAGGCCCTGGGAATCAATGCCAATACCATCCAGCCCATGACCGACCCGCTGGAAGGCAGCCAGTGGTTCTCGGCCTGGCAGTGCCGCGCCCGCTGAATGGTTTCGTTCACATGGGTGGCCAGATGCGGTAACGGCGACAACGGGTATACAATGGTTGGCTCGCAGTCAACCCTCTGGCATGCCTCATGCTATTCAATAACGTCTCCATCGCGGGCTTGGCGCATGTCGATGCGCCAAGAACGCTGACCTCCGATGCCATCAACGAACAGCTCAAGCCCACGCTCGAGCGTCTCGGCATCACCACCGATGTGCTGAACGATGTCGCCGGTATCCGCGAGCGACGCCTGTGGGACGACGAGACCCAGGCCTCCGACGCGGCCTCCGAGGCGGCGCGCAGGGCGATGACCGACGCGGGCATCGAAGCGCATCAGGTCGGCCTGCTGGTCAACACCTCGGTCAGCCGCGACTTCCTGGAGCCGTCCACGGCCAGCATCGTCGCCGGCAACCTGGGCCTGAGCGACCACTGCCAGAACTTCGACATCACCAATGCCTGCCTCGCCTTCATCAACGGCATGGACATCGCCGGCCGGATGATCGAGCACGGCGAAATCGATTACGCCCTGGTCGTCGATGGCGAAACCACCAATCTGGCGTACCAGAAGACGCTGGAGCGGATGATGGATCCGAACATCACCGTCGAGCAGTTCCGCAGTGAAGTGGCAACGCTGACGCTGGGCAGCGGCGCGGCCGCGATGGTCATGGTCCGCAGCGACCTGGCGCCGGAAGCGCCGCGCTACAAGGGCGGCGTCACCCGTTCGGCGGCCGAGTGGAACACGCTCTGCCGCGGCAACCTCGATCGCATGATCACCGATACCCGCGCGCTGATGGTCGAAGGCCTGAAGCTCGCCAACAAGACCTTCGGCGCCGCCAAGCACGCGCTGGGCTGGGTTGTCGACGAGCTGGACCAGTTCGTCATCCACCAGGTCAGTCAGGTGCACACGCTGTCGTTCATCCGTTCGTTCGGCATCGACCCGACCAAGGTCATGACCATTTTCGGCGAACACGGCAATATCGGCCCGGCCGGCGTGCCGATCGTGCTGAGCAAGCTCAAGGAACTGGGCAAGCTGAAGAAGGGCGATCGCGTGGCGTTGATGGGCATCGGCTCCGGCCTGAACTGCACGATGGCGGAAGTGGTCTGGTAATTCCGCCGCTTTCCCGCCGCAAAACAAAAGCGCCTTCCGGCGCTTTTGTTTTTCCCGCGATCCGGTATGCCCGTCAATCGAATCGAGGCAGGTTCGCCAGCGAGCGTCCGATCGCGTCCTGGGGATATTCGTAATCCTCCAGCTTGCCGGCAAAAAAACGCTCGAACGAGCTCATGTCGAAATGGCCGTGTCCGGTCAGATTGAACAGGATCACCTTCTCCTCGCCGGTTTCCCTGCATTCCAGCGCTTCGTCGATCGCCGCGCGGATCGCGTGACAGGACTCCGGCGCCGGAATGATGCCTTCCTGACGCGCGAACAGGATGCCGGCTTCGAATGTCGCCAGTTGCGGCACCGCGATCGCTTCGATCAGCTTCTCGTGATACAGCATCGAGATCAGCTGCGACGCGCCGTGATAGCGCAACCCGCCGGCATGGATGCCCGGCGGCACGAAATCGTGTCCCAGCGTGTACATCATCATCGCCGGGGTGAATCCGGAAGCATCGCCGAAATCGTAGGCATACGTGCCCTTGGTCAGGCTCGGGCACGAGGTCGGCTCGACCGCGATGCAGCGCAGGTTCGCCGCGCGGCGATCGCCGGCCGCCTTGTCGCCGAGGAACGGAAACGCGATGCCGCCGAAACTGGAACCGCCACCGCACGGGCCGATGACGACATCCGGGTACAGGCCGATCTTGTCGAACTGCTTCTTCGCTTCCAGGCCGATGACGCTCTGGTGCAGCACCACATGGTTGAGCACCGAACCCAGCGAGTAGTTGGTATCGGCGCGCGACGCCGCCTCCTCGACCGCTTCGGAAATCGCCAGTCCCAGCGAACCGGGATTGTCCGGATCGGCGGCCAGCGCACGGCGGCCGGTCTCGGTCATTTCCGAAGGGCTGGCGAAGACCTCCCCGCCCCAGGTCTGCATCATCAGGCGGCGGTACGGCTTCTGCTCGTAGCTGACCCTGACCATGTAGATGCGCACATCCAGCCCGAACATCTGCCCCGCCAGCGCGATCGAAGAACCCCATTGCCCGGCGCCGGTTTCGGTGGTCAGCCGCCTGATGCCGGCCTGCCGGTTGTAATACGCCTGCGGCACCGCCGAGTTGGGCTTGTGCGAACCGGCCGGCGACACGCCTTCATACTTGAAGAACAGTTTGGCCGGCGTGCCCAGCGCTTTCTCCAGGCGCACCGCGCGCACCAGCGGACTGGGCCGCCACAAGCGGTAGATTTCGCGCACTTCATCGGGAATGGCGATCCAGCGCTCGCGGCTCATTTCCTGTTCGATGATCGCGGGAGGAAAGATCGCGGCCAGTTGTTCCACCTTGGCGGGCTGCCCGTCCGGCCCCAGCGGGGGCGCCAGAGGCTTGGGTAGATCGGCCGCGATGTTGTACCACTGGGTCGGAATGTCGTTGGCTTCAAGCAGGATGGAAGTAGAATCCATTTCGAGTCCTGTGCGGTCGCCTCGCGCCGGGCCTGCGCACGCGGCCGGAATGAAGCGGGGGATAAGGAAAACCGATCATACGCGTTTGCCGAAACCGTCGAAAGGAACATGCGCCTGACCCGGCGGCGGGATTCCCATTCGCCCCGGCATATGCATCGGGGATGCGCCCCGCCTGTCGACTCCAATTCGAGCCGTCGCAATCGCCGAAGACCGGAACGATATGCGCCGGATTTCAGGAACCGCGCCACGGTTCCCGGCGCAGCAGCATGTCGCGCCACGGCGTCCACAGCGTGGCCATGCCGGCAATGGCACCGCAGGCATTGGCCAGCGCATCCCAGGGATCGGCCATCCGCGTCACGGTCAATGCGCCCTGTGCGAATTCAATACCGATACCGAGCAGCACCAGGAAAACCGCGGCGACCCGGCACATGCCGCGCTTCGCGAATATCTGCACTGCGGCGGCGGCCAGGATGAAATACGCCGCGAAATGCTCGACCTTGTCACCGCCCTGCGGAATCTCCGGCAGCGGCGGCGGCGGAATCAGGCAGACCACGACCACTGCCGCGATCGCGCACAGCCACAGCCCCATCCACAGATGCGGCCTGCGAAAAGGCTTAAGCATGGAGACGGGCATGCTGCGGAACCATCGCCGCCATCGTCACAGCCGCCAGGTCAGATCGCCGATCAGGAACGCGACTTCCAGCTCCACATCGCGCGCGAATCCCATCACCTGGAACCGTTCGCCCATCGCATCGGGCATCAGCAGTTTCTTGGCCTCCTGCCGGAACTGCACACGCCCGACCTCATCGGTGCGCGACTCGGCTTCGGTCAGCAATCCGTCGATACCGTTGCCGAGCAGGAAGTTGGCCTGCGTGCAATAACCGCTCAGGTCGAAACCGGCATGGGTCCCCGCCTCCGCCAACGCGGTGAAGTCCACCGAAGCGGTCAGATCCTGCAAACCCGGCCAGAGGTAGAGGTTTTCATGTCCACGATGCCGATAGAACGCGCGCACCGTACCGTCGTCGCGTTCGGGCAAGTAGTACTCACGGCGGGAATAGCCATAGTCCACGAACAGCATCGCACCCGAGCGCAAGCCGCCCGCGACCGCCTGGATCCAGTACGGCAGTTGCAGCAATACTTCGGAGCGGTAGCCTTCGGGCAACACATTGCCCAGATAGCGCTCGATATGCCGGACCGCCGCGATCAGCAATGCATCTCCGGGCTGTTCGCCGCGTACGAACCGGCCTTCGCCATCCAGGCGCACGGTCTCCTCGTAAACCTCGCCATCGCGGATCAGGAAGCGCGGCGTCGGCAACGCATCCAGCACTTCGTTGGCGAACAGTACGCCGTTCCAGTCTTCCTCGAAGGGCCGGTCCACCCATTGCACCAGATCGAAGACCGGCGGCGTCAGATGCGTCTGCAGACGCTCGCGCTGACGCTCGCGCAAATCCGCGCTGGGCTCCAGGATGGCATAGGTCGAAGGCAAGGCATCCAGCGCCAGCAGCCGCTTCAGTACCGTTTCGGCAAAGGCGCCGCCGCCGCCGCCCAATTCCAGGAAGCGCGCCTCGGTCCCCAGCGCCTGCAATACCGGAGCAACCGCGTTGGCCACGGTCGCGGCGAACAGGGGTCCAAGCTCGGGAGCGGTGACGAAATCACCGGCCTCGCCGAACTTGATGCTGCCGGCGCTGTAATACCCCAGCCCCGGCGCATACAGGCTCAGTTCCATGAAGCGGGAAAACGGGATCGCGCCGCCGGCCGCAACGATTTCGTTGCGGATACGCCGTTCCAGCCGTTCGCTGTGGCGCAGCGCCTCAGCGGCGGGATGAGGCAGATCGAGTTTCATGGCAGCATGACCGGCATGGAGAACCTACAGCATAGCCGACCCCATGGCGACGATATGAGCACGCCCCGCCCCGTCGCACTGGTCACCGCGGCCGCCCGCCGCATCGGCGCGGCGATCGCGCGCGAACTGCACGCCGCCGGCTACGACCTGGTCCTGCACGCACATCGCTCGCAAGACAAGCTGCATGCATTGGCCGGCGACCTGCAGACACGACGCGCCGGCAGCATCCTGGCAGTGCAGGCCGACCTGCGCGACGATGCGGCGCCTGCTGATCTGGTCGGACAAGGCATGGCGCGGTTCGGCCGCCTGGATGCGCTGGTCAACAATGCCTCCGGCTTCTATCCCACGCCGCTGGGCCAGGCCACGCCCGCGCAATGGGACGAACTGTTCGCAGTCAACGCGCGCGCGCCTTTCTTCCTGGCGCAGGCCGCCGCGCCACATCTGCGTCGGCAACATGGCGCCATCGTCAATCTGACCGACCTGCATGCACGCCAGCCGTTGGCGAATCACGCGATCTACAGCGCCGCCAAGGCGGCCTTGGCCATGCTGACCCGTTCCCTGGCGCTGGAACTAGCGCCGGACGTGCGCGTCAATGCCGTCGCTCCCGGCGCCATCCTGTGGCCAGAGCAGGGCAAGGACGATGCGTCGAAACAGCAGATCCTGGCGCGTACGCCGCTGCGGCGCACCGGCACCGCGCAGGAAGTCGCCGAAGCCGTATGCTGGCTGATCCGCGATGCCGGTTTCATCACCGGCCAGACCCTGAACCTGGATGGCGGCCGCGAGCTGAGCTGAAATTTCAGATCTCGACCCGCTCGAATGCATTGCCGTACTGCGGATGCGCCCGCCACAGATCGCCAAGACTGCGGCCGCTGCCGGGATCGATGAAATCCGGCGCGATCTCCGCCAACGGCATCAATACGAAGGCATGTTTCAGCTCAGGACGCGGGACCCGCAACGAACCGGGGCCATCGATGATCCGATCGCCATAGAACACCAGATCGATATCCAGCGTGCGATCGCCATGCCTGGGACCACTGCGATCGCGCCCGTGCCCGTCCTCCAGCGCATGCAGCCAGCCGCGCAGCCATTCCGGACCGGCATCGGTTTCCAGCATGACGCCACTGTTCAGGAAATCCGGTCCGTCGAACCCCACCGCCGGGACCCGATAGGTGGCCGATGCCACGATATCGCCGAACCGTTCGCGCAACGCCTTCCCAGCGGCACGCAGGTGATCCATCGGATACAGGTTGCTGCCGAGACTCAATAAAACCGCTGCCATGACCGATCCGTTTGGAAAATCCGCATTCTAGATAATCCGGCGCTTCGAAGCCTGCATGGCATGCCACCGGATTTCATGCGTCACCCATCCTGTTTCCAGCCTGAGAACAGGCGACCATCGCAACGACCGTCGAATCCGGAGCCGACGAATCACGCTGTCTGGTCGTCGCGTGTCCTTTCGATGATGACGCCGACCGCCTGCGCGCCGCGTACCGCACCCGGCTTGCCGAGCTTGAGCCGCAGCCATTGCACACCAAATTCGTTCAGCACGATCCCGGCGCAGCGCTCGGCCAGCGTTTCCACCAGTCCGCAATCCGATTGCGTGACATATTCGACCAGGCGGCGGCTGACCGATTTGTAGTTCAACGCATCGGCGATATCGTCGCTGGCGGCGGGCTTGCGATTGTCATAGCCCATTTCCAGATCGAAACGCAGCGTCTGCCGGATTTTCCGTTCCCAGTCGTAGATGCCGATCAATGCGTCGATTTCCAGACCTTCGATGAAGACCTTATCCATGCGAATACCGGTTGCGGAGGAAAGAACAGGAAACCCGATGATGGCCGAAACCGCCATTGCATGTCACCGGAACGGCCAATGTACCCGCGGAGTGTGGCGATGCCGGCGAATCAGCGCGCGCCGACATCGATCGGTTCACCGACCGGCGGCAGGGCCGCCATGTCCCAGCGCGGCACGACATTGATTCCGGCCGATGCACGCTGGCCGGCACGGAGCCGCAACGCACCGGCGAACGCGATCATCGCGCCATTGTCCGTGCATAGTTCCGGCCGCGGGAAACAGACCCGGCCGCCACGCTTTGCCGCCACGGCCCGCAGTTTTTCACGCAGACGGCGATTCGCGCCCACGCCTCCGGCCACGATCAACGTCTCGCAGCCGGCCTCGTCCAAGGCGCGTTCACATTTGATCGCCAGGGTATCGACCACGGCATCTTCGAATCCGCGCGCGATGTCGATGCGGGTCTGCTCGCTCTGGTCCGATTGCCGCCAGGCCAGCAACACCTGGGTTTTCAGGCCGCTGAAACTGAAATCGAGACCCGGCCGATCGGTCATCGGCCGGGCGAAGCGGAATTCGCCGGAGCGGCCCTGTTCCGCCAGCCTGGCCAGCTGCGGACCGCCCGGATACGGCAGTCCCATCAGCTTGGCGGTCTTGTCGAAGGCTTCTCCAGCGGCGTCGTCCAGCGTTTCGCCCAGCAGACGATAGCGGCCGATGCCGTCGACCGCCACCAGTTGGGTATGTCCGCCCGAAACCAGCAGGGCCACGAACGGCGGCTCCGGGGGATCGTCCTCGATCAACGGCGCCAATAAATGGCCTTCCATGTGATGCACACCGATCGCCGGCAGATCCAGTGCCCAGGCCAGGGCGCGCGCGACACCGGCGCCAGCGAGCAAGGCTCCGACCAGTCCGGGACCGGCGGTATAGGCCACTCCATCCAGATCGGCGGGCTTCAGTCCCGCTTCGGCCAGGGTCTGCCGGATCAGCGGCAGCAGCTTGCGCACATGATCGCGGCTGGCCAGCTCCGGCACCACGCCGCCGTATTCCGCATGCAGCGCGATCTGGCTGTACACCGCGTGCGCAAGCAGCCCCACCGCCCCGCCCACCTGTGTGTCGTAGACGGCCACGCCGGTCTCATCGCAGGAAGTTTCGATACCCAGTACGCGCATGGTTCCATTGAAATAAGGTCAAACCGCGAAGACTCCAGCCGGGGGCGACAAAACCGCCGATGCTGTTGTCCTGGTCCGGGCGATACGCTATCGCCATGCAGAAAACGCAGTTGCCCGCGTATCGACCAAGGCCAGCAAACAACCGCTACGTTGTCGCGCAAAGCATCGTTCATTCTACCGGACGACGCCAAAACCGGGATGCCGGTGATGGCGGACGGACGACGCAAGCACCGGAGAACGCTGTCACATGTGGAAGCTTCCACCTCATGATGCTGCTCCGGCGATCCTGTTCACCAAGGGCGATGGTGTGCGCACAGGGCCGTATATTCGAATCAGAATCCGCGTCGTACCCGATTCCGCAAGCGCAGTTCCGCCCTGGGCGGCAAGTGCCACCGGCTGAAAGGTCCGCTATTGGTCGCCTTGTATCTTCGCTTCGGGAAAGACCCCATTGCCGGCCGGCCCCGGCGACTGTCTTGCATCTGTCGTTTCCGCAGGGTTCCCGGCGCCCTTTTCGCCATCGATGAGGAACGGAACGTACTGCTGCATGTTCTCGTCCGGGTCCGGGACCTGTTTCAACAAGTCCACCCATTCGATGATGTCTTTCGCACCCTCTTCATCCTCGACGAAGAATTGGACAAGTTGCATGTAATAGTCGCATTCCCTGGCCTTGTAATACGGATCGAGGACTTCGCCATGCTCATCATGACGATCGAATTCCGTCCTTATCTGTCCGTACAAGGGGTACTGCTCAATGAGCGTCTTGAATTCGGGATAGGTTTCCCAGAACCGGTCTATCGTGGCACGATGCAACTCAAGCTGCGCGGGCGGAATATCGTGGCAATACTTCAGCATTCCGTCAGTGCTCTCATAGACACGAGAAACGATCTTGTGCTGCTGCTGGGCGACCGCCCGCTGATCGGCGGGCTGTGCGGACAACGGGAAGACGGCAAACAATAACAACGGTAGCAAGAGATATCTGAGTTTCATTCTGTAACCTGACCGACGTCAACGCGATGGACATGGAAGTAAAGCATGGAATTGCAGGACAGGGCGCCTGTTTCCGAAAGGCACTCCACGTCCAAGCCCATATCGTTCAGGATTGCCGCATAGGCATGGCCAATGGCATCGCATTGGAACCGGCTCCGTACAGATCGCCGACCCCGGCAGGATTGGCCGGCATCGAATCCACCGGCACGGGCGCGGCTCACTGCGTCTGTACTTGCATTCGGGCCGATATGACCGCTATGATATATAGCTCACCGGGTTCAGGCCCGGTTTTTGCATACCGGAGATTCCATGCCCAGCGTTAAAGTCCGCGAAAACGAGCCGTTTGAGTTTGCGCTCCGTCGCTTCAAGCGTACCTGCGAAAAGGCCGGCGTTCTGGCCGAGACCCGCAAGCGCGAGTACTACGAGAAGCCGACCCAGGAACGCAAGCGTAAAGCCGCCGCCGCGGTGAAACGCCAGCTGCGCCGCATGTCGCGCGACGTTACCAAGCGCCAGCGCCTGTACTGAGTCCAGCAGGCGTATCCGCGTAACCGGCCCTTCGCGGCCGGGGCGCAGAAGCATCCACGAAGCCGGCACGCGGAAGCGTAGTCGGCTTTTTGTGTTCCCAAGTATCCGCAGTGCAGGCAAAACCTTGCCCCTCCAGGGAACCGGAACTGGCCGTGCACCGGCTCCGGTCCCGTTTCCGAACCGAACAGGAGAATTCCGATGTCGCTGAAACAACAGCTTACCGATGACATGAAGGCCGCGATGAAGCGTGGCGACAAGGATTCGCTGGGCGTGATCCGGCTGATCAATGCCGCCATCAAGCAGCGCGAAGTCGACGAGCGCATCGCCTTGGACGACACCCAAGTCATCGCCGTGCTCAACAAGATGGTCAAGCAGCGCAAGGATTCGGTCAGCCAGTTCGAAGCCGCGTCGCGCGAGGATCTGGCCGCCGTCGAGCGCGCCGAGATCGTCGTGATCGAGCGCTATCTGCCGGCACGGATCGGCGAGGCGGAAATACTGGCCGCGATCGATGCCGCAATGACCGAGACCGGCGCGACCAGCCCGGCCGACATGGGCAAGCTGATGGGCGTGCTGAAGCCCAAGCTGGCCGACCGCGCCGACATGGGCGAAGTCTCCAAGCTGCTGAAGCAGCGTCTGGCCGGCTGATCAGACCGTCGGCACACCGTCGCGATTGTTCCGGCGCAGGCTCAAGGTCCGGATCAAAGACATGGTCCGGGACAGTGCGAAAGCTCGCCATCCCGGATTATCGAATCCTGTCGGACGGCGCTGACCGGTCACGCCATCCTGCTGCTGGTGCGGCAGGGTACCGACCTCTCGCGATTCGAACCCCCATTGCAGACGCACGATCCGATGATCGCGGACGATGGCGATGCGATGACCGGCCTGGCGCACCATCGGGTCCTGCCGCAGAGGCTCGGCATCGCCAGCATCGATGCCCTGCGTACCGGCCAGTATCGTAAACCCGGCGGTGCACCGCTTCAGGTCCCTGTCTGCGAACACTCGATCCAGCGCCGCGAGGACGGGCCACTGATCGGTCCGCTCAAGCGGGACTGGCACCCGGCAACCATCGTTTTCCACTCCGCGTTCGACGATGTGCCGTTCAAGCGATCGTCGCGGTCCGGCCTGAGCCGATTAGAGTATTCGGTCCGCTGAAGGCGGACGATGGAACCCGGCCCATCGGGAGCGACCGGGGTGGAGTGCTGAGCAACGCGCTGCGGCAACTTCAGACATGATCGTCCCGTGCCGCCGCCAGGCGACGCTGGCAATCCTCGCGGTCATATACCAGTCCCGCCTGATGGAACCAGCGATGGGCGTTGCCCAGGCGCGGGTTCCACAACGATTCGTTGTTCACCAGCGCGTCGAGATAACGATACTGAGACCGGGTCCGGACCTGCCCGTCGCCTTCGATGAAGGCCGCGCAGAGCAACGGACCCCAGTCGTGATCGACATGATTCGCATGGCTGATACGGGCGATCACTATCGCAACACCCGCCAATCGCTCGAAATCGGAAACCCGCTCCAGCAATGCCGCCACGACCGCAAACCGTGGCCATCCGGCGAATTGCGGCGGCCTGTACTTGAACCAGCCATCGATCTCGGCGCCATGCCTCTCCATCGATTCGATCAGGACCCCGGTGGCGCGCTCGTGATCCGCCAGATTGGGCGCCAACGCCGCGCACAAGCGGACCGGCACCGCGGGATCATCGAGATAATCGCTCACCTCCATGCCGATCGTACCCAGGGCCAACACCTGAATGGCACGTTCGTTGCTGTCGATGGCGGTTTCCGCGCAGTCGCGGATGCGCGCCACCGCGCCTTCCCTGTACTGCAACCCGTCAGGCAAGCGCACGATATTGGCCAAACCGCTGCTTGCGATAACGCGGACATGCGGATCGTCTCCATCCAGGCTGCGCTCCATCGCCATCTGTACACCCGGCATCACATCGAGACATCCCAGCACGCTGCGCGCATACAAAGCCTCATGGCTGGCCTTCTCGCCAAACAGATGTTCCTTCACCTCGTCGTAGCCGTCGTCCGGTATCAAATCGACATCGATCATGGCCAGTTCCCAAAGCTGCAACAGGTCGTCACGCCAGATCAATGGCACTTCGGTGACATCCAGCAGGAACCGCAGGACGCGTATCTGGTGTTCGACGACCGGATCGAAATATCCCGCCAGCAGCCAATCGATCAGCACCGCGACGCAAGGCGCGGTCGCCAGACAGGGCGTGCCCTGATGCAGGATCGCCGAATGCAGATGGCTGAAAGTGCTCTGCCAAGCCTGCGTGTCTTCCGTCAGCAGCGCGCGCAGATGCACAGGCGTATCCGCCACCCTGCCATATGCGTGCCACAAGCGTTCCCAGGGAATCGCTTCCAGTTCGATCGTTCTGTCAGGCATCGCCGCCCTCCTTCTGGTTGCCGGATCCGGGTCCGCCGTTTCCACCGTTCTGCCCCAGAACCGGCCGGAACACCGGACCTTGGGTACCGACAGGGAACCGGACCCACACGCGATCATCGGCATCGATCCATCCGGAAACTATGGGCAACCCGATTCCGGTGGCCTGCCGTAGCGCGGTCATTCCGTGACCCTTGTCTTTCCCAATGCATTAATAACGCGGTTTCAAGGCGTTTTGCATGCATTCCCCGGCCGCCGGAAGCATCCACGATGCCGAATGCCGGAATCGGTCACAATATGCGCGGACACGCCTCGCACTGCGCCAACTCCAATTGCATGCGATCCTTCGACATCACCGCGATCCGCCAACAGGGATATATGACCGATCCGATAACTGGCACTCCGCTTCCTTCGGCACGGCCGAATGACCACCAACCTCGATCAGTCGATCGCAGACTTCGGCAAGCGGGTATTGGAGGTCGGCATTGGCCTGCTGCTGACTTCTCCCACACTGCAATGGCATGCCGGGCTGTCCGGCCTGCTGCACGGCTGGACGGCTTGGCTGCTGGTCCGGCGTGGCGGTAAAGTGGCCGCCGGCGGGCTGGTTCCGCTGACACTGGAACTGGCATGGGAAGCACTGCCGGACACCGCGATCCATACCGGAATACCCGTAGCGATCCGCGCGCCAGCGCGGCGCGGCGGGCGGATTCCTTCTGGCGCTGGCGGCTTTCGCCTGCAACCGCAGCGGACATCACGGACAATCGTCCGCTGCAGATTGAGCCAGCCTCGCCCGCGACGCTTCGCCCGACACCGCCTAGTGGCATCCTGAACAACCATGGCCCGTCTTTCCGACGCTTTCATCGACGAACTGCTTGCCCGCACCGACATAGTCGAAGTGGTCGGCGGGCGCGTGCCGTTGAAGCACAAGGGCCGCGAATACACCGCCTGTTGTCCGTTCCACGACGAGCGCACGCCGTCGTTCTATGTTTCTCCGGTCAAGCAGTTCTATCACTGCTTTGGTTGCGGCGCGCACGGCACCGCGATCAGCTTCCTGATGAATTACGACCGGCTGGAGTTCCTGGACGCGGTCGAGGAGCTGGCGCGTCACGCCGGCATGGAAGTCCCGCGGGAAACGCGCGACCAGCGGCAGGACAACGATATCCGCGATCTGTACGCGGCGCTGGAAGCGGCATCGAAGTTCTTCCGGCGCCAGCTCGAATCCAGTGACAAGGCCCAGCGCTATCTGCAACAGCGCGGTGTCGATGCCGAGCTGCGCGAGCTGTTTGCGATCGGCTATGCCCCGGACGGCTTCAGCCTGCTGAAGGATGCGCTGGGCAACGATGAACGCCGTCTGCGGCTGCTGGATCGCGCAGGGCTGCTGTCGAAGAATGACCGCGGCCATGTCTACGACAAGTTCCGCGATCGCGTGATCTTCCCGATCGCCGACCGGCGCGGGCGCGTCATCGCTTTCGGCGGCCGCATCCTGGGCGGCACCGAGGACGGACGCGACGCCGGTCCCAAATACCTCAACTCGCCGGAAACCGCACTGTTCCACAAGGGACGCGAACTGTACGGCCTGTGGCAGGCGCGGCAGGCCAACCAGAAGCTGGAACGGCTGATCGTGGTCGAGGGTTATATGGATGTAGTGGCGCTGTTCCAATACGGTATCACCCAGGCGGTGGCCACACTGGGCACCGCGACCACGCCGGACCACGCCGAACTGCTGTTCCGCAACGCGCCGGACGTGTGCTTCTGCTTCGACGGCGATGCGGCCGGCCGGCGCGCGGCATGGCGCGCGCTGGAGTCGGTGCTGCCCAGGATGAAGGACGGGCGCCAGGCCTTCTTCCTGTTTCTGCCCGACGGCGAGGACCCGGACACGATCGTGCGCAAGGACGGCGCCGGCGGTTTCGATGCGCGCCTGAAGCAGGCGACGCCGCTATCCGAATTCTTCTTCGCCGAACTCAGTCGCGGCGTCAACCTGGGCACATTGGATGGCAAGGCGCGCCTGGCCGAGCGTGCGCGGCCGATGCTGGCGCAGATTCCGGAGGGCGCGTTCGCCGATCTGATGCAGCAACAGCTGGTGCGGACCACCGGCGCGCATGTCCAGGCCTCGACGCAGGCGCAACGCATTGCGATGCCGATGGGCAGGACACCCCGGCGCAGCCTGGTCCGCGGTGCGATCGCGCTGCTGTTGCAGAAACCGGGACTGGCGTTGTCCATCGAACGCCCCTACGCCTTTTCCGAATTGCGCCAGCCGGGCGTACCGCTGCTGCTGGAAATGCTGGAGCTGGTATTGCACCGGCCCGACATCAGTACCGGACCTTTGCTGGAACACTTCGCCGAACGCGAGGAATTGCATTCGCTGCAGAAACTGGCGGCGATGACGTTGCCCGGCGACGAACAGAGCTGGGCGCTG
Organism: Lysobacteraceae bacterium; assembly: GCA_031263725.1. Lineage (GTDB taxonomy): Bacteria > Pseudomonadota > Gammaproteobacteria > Xanthomonadales > Xanthomonadaceae > JAITWM01. The sequence goes on from JAISFF010000053.1 coordinate 36,906, forward strand.
GAGCTGCGGGACGCCATCATGCAACTGGAACGCCAGACCATGGAGCAGCGTCTGGGAGAGTTGCAGGAAAAACAGCGCATCCATGGTCTGGATGACACTGACAAATACGAGCTGCGGATGTTGCTGCAGGCGCGCCTGAAACGGGATTGAGCCAGGATGCCGGACTTCCTGCAGCTCTTGCAGCATGGATTCCGCAGCCGCTTCGGCAACGGCCGCGGCCTGGTCGCCGGCATGGCGCCTGCACTGCCGCTGTCCCGGTCATTCCCGTTCGCCTGTCTGGCGACATCCGGGAACGCCGTCGAGCCACTGGCCGCCGATGGCGTTTCTCCCGAAACGGTTTCCCGCCCGGTCACAGCGCGCACGGGCTGGCATTCCCCCGATGCGGTCCTCGGCGACTCCGACGGCAACGGCATTCGCGCATGTTGTATGTGCAGGACGGTATCGCCGACAAGGTCATCGCCATGCGCGCCGGCGCGATGGCGGAGATGAAGGTCGGCAACCCCGGTCTGCTGTCCACCGATGTCGGTCCGGTGATCGACAACGATGCATTGAACATGTTGCGCGAACACGCCGAGCGCATGGACCGTGAGGGCAAACCGATCGCGCAGGTACCAGTCGATGAGGCCGATGTCGCCAATGGCACCTTCTTCGCTTCGCGCGCCTACGAACTACAGTCGGTTTCCCCGCTGCCGCGCGAAATATTCGGCCCCATCCTGCATGTGATCCGCTGGACAAGATCATCGATGAAATCCATTCCACCGGTTACGGACTGACGCTCGACATCCATTCGCGCATCGACGAAACCATCGAGCACATCGCCGCGCGCACCAAGGCCGGCAACGTGTATGTCAACCGCAATCAGATCGGTGCCGTGGTCGGCGTGCAGCCCTTCGGTGGACGGGGCCTTTCCGGCACCGAACCGAAAGCCGGCGGTCCGCATTATCTGCCGCGCTTCGCCACGGGAAAAACGGTTTCGGTCAACACCATCGCGGACGACGGCAATGCTTCATCGCTGACCACGGGCGACTGAACATCCACCCGAGTGGAAGGAAAGAAAAAAGCACGCCGAATGGCGTGCTTTTTTCATTCGGGCCGGAACCTGGCCGTGTACGATGGCCCGATCAATATGCCGCGCTCCAGATGAGGTCGGCGACGATATCCGTGGCAATGGCCACCAGCAGATAGGTGCCGAAATCATCGCACACCCAGCGGTAGCCATGCGGCGGCCGGCGCAGATCGTAGTCGTAGTAGTTGTTCACCACATAGATGGAACCACGGTAGTGCGCGCGCAACCGGTCACCCCGCGACCAGTTGTAGCGCGGGCCATGATCGACGTATCCCGGCCTGACGTATCCATGGGAATAGGACAGGCGATGATCCGGACTTGGCCGGTACGGATTCCTGTAGCGGCCATCGTTGGGACGGGAAACGTATCCCGGACGATTTCCGTAATTCGGGCGGTTGCTGCGGTTCGAACCCGGTCGCGTCAATGGCCGGCGATAGTCGCCCGGATTGCGGTTGGAATGCTGGCGCGCGCCCTCATAGCGGTGACTGGTCTGCGGCCCGCGATCGCTGCGGCCATTGGAGTCGCGATTCTGCGCCAGCGCGGGCGGACCGACACAGGCCAGAAGAACGGCGGCGGCAGCGGTATATTTGAGGATGGTTTTCATGCGACTCTCCGAAAACAGCCATCGGGATTATATATCCGTATCATTCCGGGCCATAAATGAATCGATACCGTACATGGCCCATGCCACGATATCGCATTCAGACAGCCACATGTGCGCTTTTCCGGAAAAGCGATGACATATCCTGAATTATCAGGGTTTTCGTGATTGCGGGATGTTCCCGGTCTGGGCGCGGACATGCCGCCTCATTCAGCAACCCATGCAAGAAAAGCGCGCCGGCAGACGCGCTTTTCTTCTTTCCGGCTCCCGGACCGCTCGAATGCCGGGAACCGGTCGGCCGAAAAATACGCTCAATGCGTGTCGGCAGGATGCGCGGATACCGTAGCGGTCCGATGCGCGACCTGGCGCCCCGCCCGCGCCATCGGATTGTGGGTCACGCGTTCGTGATGCACGTGCGCCTTGGAGATCGGAGCATGCTGTACGACCACGCCGGACCCGGTCGGCGCATTCGTCTGCGTGGCCATGTTCGGGTCCGCGGCGAGGGCGGCGCCGCTTACGAATGCCAAAGTCATCAGCACGGAACCAGATATTGTGTCGCCGATTTCATATACGGAAACTCCTGGGTCAAGGAGTACGACAACGAGGGGGAAAACCACTTGCGAACTGCGGCATCGGGATACGGTGAAACGAGGCGCCATGCTTGCGCCGGACGGGTGAACGGATACTTTCCAAACCCGGGGTCGTCGCTTTTCATTCAGCCCTCGGCGGACCAGTTGCAGATCGGGTGAAATGTCGTCTTCCAATGCTGCCTTCCCGGTATAATTGATAGTTTCACGCCCTTTTCCCCGTGTCTGAACCGGTTTCAGGCCGGAGCGGTATTTCCCGGAGCTTTCCATGTCGCAATACATCTACACCATGATGGGGGTCAGCAAGACCGTCCCGCCCAAGCGCCAGATCATCAAGGACATCTCGCTGTCGTTCTTCCCCGGCGCGAAAATCGGCCTGCTCGGCCTCAACGGCGCGGGCAAATCCACCGTGCTGAAGATCATGGCCGGCGTCGACACCGATTTCACCGGCGAAGCCCGTCCGCAGCCTGGCATCAAGGTCGGCTATCTGCCGCAGGAACCGCAGCTGGATCCCGAGCACACCGTGCGCGAGGCGGTCGAGGAAGGCGTCGGCGAGATCCTGCAGGCGCAGGCGGAACTGGACAGGGTCTATGCCGCCTATGCCGAACCCGACGCCGATTTCGACAAGCTCGCCGCCGAGCAGGCGCGGCTGGAAGCGATACTCGCCAGTGGCGACTCGCACATGCTGGAACAGCAGCTGGAAGTCGCGGCCGACGCCCTGCGGCTGCCGCCATGGGATGCCAAGATCGGCAACCTGTCGGGCGGCGAGAAGCGGCGCGTGGCGCTGTGCCGGCTGCTGCTGAGCAAGCCCGACATGCTGCTGCTGGACGAGCCGACCAACCACCTCGACGCCGAATCGGTGGAATGGCTGGAGCAATTCCTGCAACGCTATCCAGGCACCGTGGTCGCGGTCACGCATGATCGCTACTTCCTCGACAACGCCGCCGAGTGGATCCTGGAACTGGATCGCGGCCGCGGCATTCCGTGGAAGGGCAACTACACCGAATGGCTGATCCAGAAGGAAGAGCGCCTGAAACAGGAAGAGCAGCAGGAAAAGGCGCGCCAGAAGGCCATTGCCCGCGAGCTGGAATGGGCCAGGCAGAATGCCAGGGGCGGCCGTTCCAAGGGCAAGGCGCGCCTCGCGCGCCTGGACGAACTGCAATCGGTCGAGTACCAGCGCCGCAACGAGACCAACGAAATCTTCATCCCGCCGGGCGAGCGCCTGGGCAACTCGGTGATGGAGTTCAAGCATGTGACCAAGCGCTTCGGCGACCGCATGCTGATCGACGACCTGAGCTTCCTGGTGCCGCCCGGCGCGATCATCGGCATCATCGGTCCCAACGGCGCCGGCAAATCGACGCTATTCAAGATGATCACCGGCCAGGAAAAGCCGGACTCGGGCGAAATCTCCATCGGACCGACGGTACAGCTGGCCTACGTGGACCAGAGCCGCGACAAGCTGGAAGGCAACCACACGGTATTCCAGGAAGTCTCCGGCGGTCTCGACATCCTCAACATCAACGGCATCGAAATCCAGTCGCGCGCCTATATCGGCCGCTTCAACTTCAAGGGACAGGACCAGCAGAAAATCGTCGGTTCGCTGTCCGGCGGCGAGCGCGGCCGTCTGCATCTGGCCAAGACGCTGTTGCAGGGCGGCAACGTGCTGCTGCTCGACGAGCCGTCCAACGACCTCGATGTGGAAACCCTGCGCGCGCTGGAAGACGCGCTGCTGGAATTCCCCGGCAACGTCTTCGTGATCTCGCACGATCGCTGGTTCCTGGATCGAGTCGCCACGCACATTCTCGCTTTCGAGGGCGATTCGCATGTCGAATTCTTCCAGGGCAACTTCCGCGAGTACGAGGAAGACAAGAAGCGCCGTCTGGGCGCCGAGGGCGCGCAGCCGAAGCGGCTGAGGTTCAAGGCGCTGAAGTAAACAGCTCCACTATTAAGGAGCAACACATGGCGATCCTGGCAATCCTGCTGTCCATCCTGATCTCGGCGACGATCCTGCATCTGCTGGCGAACAAGTTGTTCGGTACCGAGACCAGCTTCGGCAGTGCGGTTTGAGCGGTCATCCTGGCACTCGTATTGCCTGTCGTCGTGATCATCGTGTTCGCTCTCTTCATCGTCGATCGCTTTCGCCGCGGATGCGGAGCGAAACAGCAGGCAGCATCGGGGGACTCGGGTAAAGTATCCCGCCGATGCAAACATCACCGCGCGCCTCAAGCCGTTCGCCCCATCCCTGAAGGACTGCCTGCATGTCATTGCTCGAACGTGTGTTCCGGCTGCAACAACACGGCACCACGGTGCGTACCGAATTGTTGGCGGGCCTGACCACGTTTCTGACGATGTCCTACATCGTCTTCGTCAATCCGGAAATCCTTGCCACCACCGGCATGGACCCCGGCGCGGTCTTCGTGGCCACCTGCCTTGCCGCCGCGATCGGTTCGCTGATCATGGGCCTGGCGGCGAATTTTCCGGTCGGCATGGCGCCGGGCATGGGCCTGAACGCATTCTTCGCCTTCACCGTCGTCGGCGCGGCGGGCTTCCCCTGGCAGCAAGCCTTGGGCGCGGTCTTCATTTCCGGTCTGGTGTTCCTGCTGCTGTCGGCCACCGGCATCCGCGCCTGGCTGGTGGCCGGTATTCCGGCCTCGCTGCGCTCGGCCATCGTCGCCGGTATCGGCCTGTTCCTGGCGATCATCGCATTGCAGAAATCCGGCGTGATCATCAGCAATGCCGACACGCTGGTGGCGCTGGGTCCGTTGGATTCGCCCGCGCCGCTAATGGCATTGGGCGGATTCCTGCTGATCGCCATTCTGGAAGCGCGACGTACCCGCGGCGCCATCCTGATCGGGATTCTGGCGGTCACCACGATCTCGGTGGTGCTGGGTTACGTGAAGTTCCGCGGTGCGATCGCGCCGCCGCCGAGCCTCGCACCCACTTTGCTGCAATTGGATCTGGCCGGGTTGCTGCATCATGATGGCGGCACGCCGCTGGCAGTGTTGATGCAAGTGGTGCTGGTATTCGTGCTGGTCGAAGTATTCGACGCCACCGGCACGTTGTACGGCGTGGCCGGACGCGCCGGATTGCTGGATCTGGCGGACGGCAGGAAGCGCTTTGGCCGCGCGTTGCTGGCGGACAGCGGCGCGATCGTCGCCGGCTCCCTGCTCGGCACCAGCAGTACCACCGCGTTCGCCGAAAGCGCTTCCGGCGTACAGGTCGGCGGCCGTACCGGCCTGACCGCCATCGTCGTGGCCGGCCTGTTTCTGGTGGCATTGATGTTCTCGCCGCTGGCGGCGATGGTTCCGCCCTATGCCACCGCGCCGGCCCTGTTGTTCGTCGCCGGCCTGATGCTGCGCGAGCTGGTCGATGTCGAATGGAGCGACCTGACCGAATCGGTACCCGCCGCACTGTGCGCGCTGACCATGCCGTTCACCTATTCGATCGCCAACGGCCTCGCTTTCGGTTTCATCGCCTACGCCATCCTCAAGCTCGGCACCGGGCGCCATCGTGAAACGCATCCGGCCGTCTGGATCGTCGCTGCGCTGTTCGTGGTACGTTTTGCATTGCGATAACCGTGGATGCAAGACGCTGGGTTTTCCGGTTTCGGCCCGTCGCCGCCGGATGGCTTGGAAGACATCATGCGCGGGCAGGATTCGCAGGACAGAAAGAACGAATCCGATCCGGAAAAAGAAGATGGCCCGCCACGATGCGGACGCCCTGCCCGCCATCCTTCTGCCGTGCCTGCTCACATTCGTTCCGTTTGCAGCGGTGACGATCCTGCCTGCCTTGCCGGATTCCACATCGGCCAACCCGATCCTCATTGTGCGCCGGGAAAGACACAGAATAGGACCCTTGCCAGGGATCGAAGCTCAATTCGTCCTATGGATAACCGCGTATTTCCACGCCAGACATCAACGGAAACGCCAGGACCGGATTCGATGACGCGACCGCTCCGGACATACCCGATTGATGGAATATCGGAACCGGACCGCGTTATCGCGCCTCTTCCGCTAGGCCCCGATCCGCTGCAACAGCCAAGCCCATATGGGCAGCGTTCCCAGCGAGAGCAGAATACTGTAACCGACCAGCGCCGCTGCCAGTCGTGGCGCCAAGCCATGCGAGATCGCCAGCGCGGCCGCCGTGATCATGGTCGGCATTGCCGATTCAAGTACGTTGGTCTGGAACATCGCGCCCTTCAGACCGAAGGCCCAGGACAACGGCATCGCCAGCGCCGGCAATACCAGCAGGCGCAGGACCAGACCGGCTGCCAACGGTTTCAGCTCATCGCGCGGCAATTTCAGGCGGATCGAGAAACCCACGGCCAGCATGACCAGCGGCAACAGCATGTCCGACAGGCTTTTCAGCGCCGAACCGATCCAGTGCGGCGGTTGCTCCGGCATCAGGGTCAATCCGAACGCCAGCGCCCATAGCGGCGGAAAACGCATGATCCTGCCGAGGATCTGGCGCATGCCGGGAACACTGTCGCCACTGTAGCGCGCCAGCACGTACAGCCCCATCGTCGACAACAGCACGAAGGTGCCGAACTGGTCGTAGACCACGGCGTAGGGTAGCGCCTGTTCTCCAAGCAACGCGCGCACCATCGGATAACCGATGAAACTGCTGTTGCCAAGGGAAACGCAGATCAGCAACACCGCGAACTCCGCGCGGCGGAATTTCAACAGCCGCGACAGCACCAGCAACATGCCCCAGGTCGCCAGCGTCAACAACCACGGCGTCAGCATCAGCGCCAACAGCGAGGCATCCATATGCAATCGCGGCACATAGGTCAGCACCGCCGCAGGCAGGCAGACGTACAACACAATCCGGTTCAATACGTCGGGAGCGTTCTCCGGCAATACCCGCAACCGGGCGAACAACATGCCCAGCGCCAGCACGGAAAGAATCAGAGCGAACGCATCAAACGCCATGACCGGGACTCATTGGCGGACGCACGCATCGGATCGATGACCGGACTTCAATCCAGCGCGCTTCATCCCGCTCCGCTCACGGTGAAACCCCACGATGGGCTGCAAAATGAAGGAAGCGCGCATACACCCGACCGGACTCAACCCTGCTGGGCCAGAATCATCAGCAGGAGCAGGAAGAACAGGGCCACCAGGCCGATCGCGGTGAATACGGCAAAGTAGATGATGATGCCGTTCTTGTTGGAGCGTCCGGTCTTGCCGTTGTATTGGGTCTTGCACTGTGGGCATTCCACATGCGTCAGCAGATTCGGTCCCAGCACGCCTCCCCACCAGGTGAAGTTGACCTTGCGGGCTTCACGGGCGCCGCACTTGGGACAGGCGGCATAAGGACTGGGGCTGCTCATTCGGATACTCCGGTTGCAAGATTGGCATTGCGCGATCGGTTTCGCTTTCCATTCTAATACTTGTCCTTCGCCTCGTGAGCGGCATCCGCACGGCAAGCGCGCGCCCAAGATTCGACTGACGGCAAAATACCCGTGCATCGCCGGCCGCCGTTGTCCATGCATTCCGAACGCAGTCTGCGTCCATTGCGCAACGCATACCGGCATACGCCGTATCCGTGGTCACTATCGGCAATCCACTACCGGCCTCCAGGCCTATAACGTCCGTGCGCAAACCCATGCATCGATCCGCCGCGCACCGGCCGCACGCAATCCTCTGGCCGCCGCCTCCAGCGTGGCGCCCGTGGTCATCACATCATCCAGCAGCACGACATGCGCGGGCGGAGGCGCGCGGACCGTGAAGGCCGCCCGCAGGTTCCGCCTTCGTTCCGCCGCATCGAGCTCGGATTGCGGTCTGGTGGAACGCACCCGGCGCAACAGGTCCCCACGCAGGGGAATCCGCAGCATCCGTGCCAGCGGCCGCGCCAGTTCCAACGCCTGATCGTAGCCGCGCGACGACAAACGCCGCCAGTGCAACGGTATCGGAACGATGGCGTCGGGACGCGGCAACCCGGCGCAATCTCCCGCCATCAGCATCGACAGCAGACGGCCCGCGGCCAGATCCCGATGGAATTTGAAACGCGGCAGCAACCGGTCCAGCGGAAAGCGGTAGGAGAAAACCGCATGCGTTTCATCCAGCGGCCGATTGCTCCGGCGCAGGCATGGGCCGCAGACGGGATTCGACGAAGCCAGCGGCAAAGCGCAGATCCGGCAGGCCGGAACATTCCAGGGCAATGCGGCATGACAGGCGCGGCACAGGTCGCGTCCTTCAGCGCCGGGTTCCTCGCATATCAGGCAGCGCAACGGCAGCAGGCATTCGCCAAGCACGCCCAATCGGTTCCGCCACTTGTAAACAATATCTATCATGTATAAGTTTACATATCCAGGCGCGGCGGTGACATCCCAACATGCCGATTCCGCGTCCCCCTGACAGTCGGAAAACCCCTTTCAATGACGACCGAAATCCGCCACGACTGGCGTCGGGAAGAAATCCTCGCGCTGTTCGAACTGCCTTTTCCCGAATTGCTGTACCAGGCCGCCAGCGTGCACCGCTTGCATTTCGATCCCGCGCAGGTACAGGTATCGACCCTGCTGTCGATCAAGACCGGCGGCTGTCCCGAGGACTGCGCCTATTGCCCGCAATCGCAGCGCTACCAGACCGGCGTGCGGGTACAGAAACTGATGAGCACCGAAGATGTGCTGGAAAACGCGCGCGCCGCCAAGGCCGCTGGCGCATCGCGCTTTTGCATGGGCGCCGCCTGGCGCAGCCCCAAGCATCGCGACATGCCGAAAGTGGCCGCCATGATCCGCGCGGTAAAAGCGCTGGGGCTGGAAACCTGCGCGACGCTGGGCATGCTCGACCGCCGCCAGGCGCAAACGCTGAAGGAGGCCGGGCTGGACTACTACAACCACAACCTCGACACCGCACCCGAGTTCTACGAGGACATCATCCACACCCGCGACTACCAGGAGCGGCTCGATACCCTGAAGCATGTCCGCGACGCCGGGCTGCGCACCTGCTGCGGCGGCATCGTCGGCATGGGCGAATCGCGCGTGCAGCGAGCCGGGCTGCTGCGGACGCTGGCCAACCTGCCCGCGCATCCGGATTCGGTGCCGATCAACCGGCTGGTCCAAGTCAGCGGCACGCCATTGCACGGAGTCGCTGAACTGGACCCGTTCGAATTTGTCCGCACCATCGCCGTGGCGCGTCTCATCATGCCGCGTTCGATGGTGCGGTTGTCCGCCGGGCGCGAGACCATGAACGACGAATTGCAGGCCCTGTGTTTCATAGCCGGGGCCAATTCGATCTTCCATGGCGACAAGCTGCTGACTACCGCCAACCCGGAAGCCGGCTACGACTGGATCCTTTTCGGGCGCCTGGGCTTGCAACCCATGCCCTATGCGGGCGTCACCGTGCATGCGGATATCGGCTGCCCGGGCAATGCCCGCGATAACGCGGCATAATCCCAAGTCATATCGTTTCAGCTTGAGACAAGGGGAATCTCGATGGCACGGCCCGACCTGTTCGAACGCATTCGCTCCCTGCGTGACGCGCGCATCGCCCAGAACCGTTTGCGCGTCCGCCGTACCGTGACCCGCCGCGACGGCATCACCCTGGATATCGATGGCCATCGCTATGCCAATTTCAGCGGCAACGACTATCTGGGGCTGGCGCAGCAGTTCGAGATCATCGACGCGCTACAGGACGGCACCGCGCGCGAAGGCGTGGGCGCCACGGCGTCGCCCCTGATCTGCGGCTACGACATCAGCCACGAGAATCTCGAACGCGAAGTGGCCGAGTGGATCGGTTATCCGCGCGGGCTGCTGTTCGGCAGCGGCTTCATGGCCAATCTGGCCGTGCAGCAGGCGCTGCTGACGGAAGAAAACGATGTCTGCGTGCAGGACCGGCTCAATCACGCCAGCCTGATCGATGCCACCCATCTGGCCGGTTGCCGCCTGCGCCGGTATCCGCATCTGGATGCCGAAGGCGCAATCCGGCAGCTGAAAGGCACGCCCGGCGGCGCCGCGATACTGGCCACCGACGGCGTTTTCAGCATGGACGGCGATATCGCGCCGCTACAGGCGCTGAGTCTGGCGGCGAAGGTGCAGCAGGCGCTGCTGTATGTCGATGATGCGCACGGCGTCGGCGTGCTCGGTCCGGACGGACGCGGCAGCGTCGCCGCCGCCGGCCTGGGACCGGCCGAAGTGCCGCTGCTGCTGGTGCCATTGAGCAAGGCGCTGGGCAGCTATGGCGCCGTGGTGCTCGGCAGCGAAGCGCTGATCAACCATCTGATCGAGACCTCGCGCCCCTATGCCTACAGCTCGGCGTTGCCGCCCGCGTTGGCCACCGCCGCGCTGACAGCGGTGCGTTCGGCGCGGCGCGACGAATGGCGGCGCGAGCGCCTGAAGGAACTGATCGGCGTGTTCCGCGAGGAATGCCAACGCTATGGGATAGAGCCGCTGATGTCGGATACGCCGATCCAGCCATTGCTATGCGGCAGCGAGACCGAAGCGGTCGCGTTGTCCGCCGCGATGGAACGGGAAGGCTATCTGACGGCGGCGATCCGGCCTCCGACCGTGCCCGAGGGCACATCGAGAATTCGCATCACCCTGTCGGCATTGCACGCGCCACAGCAGGTACAGCGCATGGTGACAGTCCTGGCGCGATGCCGCGAGGAACTCCCCAAACACTGATCGGCATTGCGACAGCGGCCTCGACGGCCACTGCATGCGATGAACCGGTTTGGCGTTGCGGTACTCGTCGACAACCGTCGATGAGGGTGGATCGGCCGTGTCCGCAACGGCCGGTCATGGAGTCCGATTCATAACGGTCCGTTCGCGCCATGGACGACGCGGGACAGAAAGCGCGCACCGATATCCCCGTACCATTGCGTTCCATCGCCGCCATCGGAATCGACGCTTTCCTTTCCGGTCGCCGCCGTCCCCTCGGTTTCATCGATTCCTTTCAGGCTTTCCGATTCCATGTACATCCAAACCTACGGCAGCGGCCCCGATCTGGTGATGATCCACGGCTGGGGACTGCACGGCGGCATCTTCACCCCGCTGGCCGAACTGCTGGCTTCATCGTTCCGCCTGCACTTGGTCGATCTGCCCGGCCACGGCTACAGCCATGACGATCCCGTGCCCCTGGCGCTGGATACGTGCGTTAATGCGATCGTGGCCGAAGTGCCGGAAGCGATCTGGCTGGGCTGGTCGATGGGCGGATTGTTCGCCATCCATGCGGCCGACACCCTGCCTTCGGTACGCGGCCTGATCCTGGTGGCCTCGACGCCGAAATTCGTGCGTTCCGCGGATTGGCCCAACGCCACCGAACCGCGCATGCTGGTGCAATTCCGCGACGATCTGCAGCGCGACTATGGCGCGACCCTGGATCGATTCCTGGCACTGGATACGCTGGGTTCAGAACATGCGCAGAGCAAACTGCGCACCATGCGCGCCGCACTGGCCGAACGCGGTGCGCCGGCGCCCGCGGCCCTGCAAGCCGGGCTGCAGCTTCTCGAGGACACCGATCTACGGCCACGCCTGCCAACGTTGAAAGTGCCGAACCTGTGGCTGTCCGGCCGGCGCGATCGCCAGGTCGCCTCGGCGGCCATGCGCGCGGCGGCCGACATGACACCGTGGTCCCGCTTCTTCGAAGTGCCCGGCGGCGGTCATGCGCCCTTCCTCGGCCAGACCGCCACCGTCGCCGAACAGATTCTGGCCGCCGCGGGCGAAATGCGCTGATGGATTCCATCTTCGACCGCCGCCACATCCGCCATGCCTTCGGTCGCGCCGCCGGCAGCTACAACGAGGCCGCCGCGCTGCAGCAGGAAGTGCGCAGCCGCCTGCTGGAATCGCTGGAATCCCTGAAAGACCGGACGCCGCAAACCGTGCTCGATATCGGCAGCGGCCCGGGCCACGCGGCCGCCACGATGCGCAAGCGTTGGCCGCGCACGCAGGTGATCGCATTGGACATCGCACTGCCGATGCTGCAGGAAGCCAGGAAACAGAATTCCTGGTGGCGTCCGTTCCAGCGCATCTGCGCCGACGCCGGCGCGCTGCCATTGGCCGACCAGGGCGTGGATGTGATCTTCAGCAATCTCTGCCTGCAATGGGTCGAAGATCTGCCGCGCGCGTTGAACGAATTCCGGCGCGTGTTGCGGCCCGGCGGCCTGCTGCTCTGCTCGACTTTCGGCCCGGACACCCTGATCGAGCTGCGCGAAGCCTTCGCCACGACCGACGCTGTCCCGCATGTCAGTCCATTTCCGGGCATCAGCCTGTTCGGCGATACCCTGATGGCGGCCGGTTTCCGCAATCCGGTGCTGGATCGCGACCTGTTCACGCTGACCTATCCCGATCTGCCCGCCTTGATGCACGAGTTGCGCGACATCGGCGCGACCAACGCCTTGCGAAATCGCCGCCGCACACTGACCGGCCGTCAACGTTTCACGGCCGCCACGAATGTGTACGAAACGTTGCGCCGCGACGACGACACCTTGCCCAGTTCCTGGGAGGTCATCTACGCCCAGGCCTGGGCGCCGCCACCGGGTGCGCCGATCCGTGGCGAGGATGGCGGCGATGTCGTCAGCGTGCCGCTGACCTCGATCCCGATCCGGCGGAAGACGCCATGAGCCTGTCCCGCGTCTTGCCCTGTTCTATCGCATGAATACGCATGGCGCATCGACCCGATGCCGAAGATTCCTTCCAGAATTGGGCGAACGGTTCGCCATCGAAATTTCACCGAGTACCTCCCTGCTGTAGCGATCGGGACCATGACAGTTCCGATCGCATTTCCTCGGAACCGCGCGGTACGCTGCGGCGGTCCGGCCCTCAGCGCAGTCTGGATACTTCCGTCAGCACCCGTTTCCCGTCCGCATAACGGAGCAGATAGCGATTCCAGCCCACGCAACTCTGTGAGCGGTCTTCTTCATCGTCTGTGTTTTCGCGTAGGGAAAGTCGCTGCTCCGATTCCTTATTCATTTGCCGATCCATCGCGACGACGCGTGCCGTCCTGTCCGCCCTGGGGGCGCTTGTCAGTCACGGACTCGTAATTTGCGCCGCATGTATCGACACACAAGACGAATTGGTTTATTTTATCCGCATTATTCGCCACGGTTGACGAATCATGAAGATCATGAATGCCCATAGCGACGAGGCCATTCTCCGCGAACTGGGAACGCGGTTGGCCGCGACGAGACTGGCGCAGAACCTGACCCAGGCGCAGCTGGCGGAACAGGCCGGCGTTTCCAAGCGCACCGTGGAGCGGCTGGAATCCGGCGAAGTCGCATTGCAGCTGACCGGCCTGATCCGGGTATGCAGGGCGCTGGGCCTGCTGAACCGGCTGGATCTGCTGGTGCCCGAACCCGTGTCCAGCCCGCTGGCGCAACTGAAGCGCAAGGGTCGGACCCGCCAGCGCGCTTCCGGCCAGCATGTCGCCGAAACGCGCGCACCGTGGCAGTGGGGTGACGACTCGTGATCACGGCCGAGGTCCGCTTGTGGGGACGCCGCATCGGCGCGGTATCCGCGCCGGAGGAAGGCGGTGTGGCCGCATTCGAGTACGTGCCGGAGTTCGTCCACAGTGGCATCGAGGTGTCGCCGCTGATGATGCCGCTGGCGAACACGATCTATCGTTTTCCCGAGTTGCCGTGGCCGACGTTTCACGGCCTGCCCGGGTTGCTGGCCGACTCCCTGCCCGACCGCTTCGGCAATGCGTTGATCGATCAATGGCTGGCACAGCAAGGACGCGCCCCGGACAGCTTCAGCGCGGTGGAACGCCTTTGCTACATCGGCCAACGCGGCATGGGCGCGCTGGAATTCGCGCCGACGCTCGGCCCACGCGCACAGCGCGCCAGCAAGATCCGGCTCGACGCCCTGGTGCGGTTGGCATCGGACATCCTGTCGCAGCGCGAGGACCTGCGCGGCAGCTTCGACAGCCCCGCGCGAGAGAAGGCGTTGAACGACATCCTGCGTGTCGGCACTTCGGCTGGCGGCGCGCGCGCGAAGGCGGTGATCGCCTGGAATCCGCATACGCACGAAGTCCGTTCGGGCCAGTTGGAAGCCGACGACGGTTTTGAATACTGGCTGCTGAAATTCGATGGCGTCAGCGGCAACCGCGATCGCGAGCTGGATGATCCGAAAGGCTTTGGCGCCATCGAATATGCGTATTCGCTGATGGCGCGTGCCACCGGCATCGAAATGAGTCCCTCGCGGCTGCTGGAGGAACACGGCCGCCGTCACTTCATGACGCGCCGCTTCGACCGCCTGCCCGGAGGCGGCAAGCTGCACATGCAATCGCTGGCGGCGCTGGCGCACTTCGACTTCAACCAGGCCAATGCCCACTCCTACGAACAGGCGTTGCAGACGATCCGCCGGCTGGACCTGCCGATGAGCGTGTTGGAGGAACAGTTCCGCCGGATGCTGTTCAACGTCGTCGCCCGCAACCAGGACGACCATGTCAAGAACATCGCGTTCCTGATGGACAAGCAGGGCGTCTGGTCGCTGGCGCCCGCCTTCGATGTCACCTACAGCTACAATCCCAGCGGCGACTGGACCGCGCGCCACCAGATGAGCCTCAACGGCAAGCGCGACGGTTTTTCCCTGGCCGATTTCCAGGCCGTGGCCCGCTCGGCATTGCTCAAGCGCGGCCGCGATCGCGCCATCCTGGAAGAAGTGCTCGCGGCCGTGGCGCAATGGCCCGCATTCGCGGAACAGGCGGGCGTGCCCGAATCCTGGGCCGGGCAGATATCACGCCAGCACCGCACGGGTTTCCCGGACGCGTGATCCGGTTCCGCGCGATCTGGCAAATGCACGGAACGATCGCTGATAATGGCATGAAATCCGCTCGCATCCAGAGCCTTGTTCGATGACGAATCCCGCATCCCGCGACACGCGGAAGCTCGTTGCCGCAATGGCATTCGCGGCGGAGCGCCATCGTGGACAGCGGCGCAAGGACGCCGAGGCCTCGCCTCATATCAACCATTCCGTCGCATTGGCCGCCGTACTGGCCGACGAAGGCGGTATCGACGATGCGGATGTTCTCTGCGCGGCGCGGCTGCATGGCATCATCGAAGACACCGATACCACGGCCGATGAGATCGCGCAGTGTTTCGGCAACCGGATCACCGATATCGCGTTGGAAGCCAGCGACGACAAATCCCTCGCCAAGGACGAACGCAAGCGCCGGCAAATCGCACATGCGCCACGGCTCTCGCACGCGGCCAAGCTGGTCAAGCGGACCGACAAGATCTGCAACCTGTGCGACATCCTGACCATGCCGCTGTCGGATCGGCCGTTGCAGCGCCGGCAAGCCTATTTCGATTGGGCCGCCGCGGTGGTGGACGGACTGCGCGGCGTTCATCCGGAACTGGAACGCATCTTCGACGGACCGTATGTGCGGAAAGAGGCCATGGCATGAGTCTTCCGGGCCGCTCGCCTGTCGGTTTCCGTTGCGTACGCGCAGGCGGATATGCGGAGCCGATCACATGAAGGCAGCGGCCACGGAAGCCACATCGGCGTGGAGAGCCTGGACCATCAGTCTGCGCTTGCAGACGCTGCCCTTGGCATGTTGCGGCATCCTGCTCGGCTCGGCGCTGGCGGTGGCTTCCGGCGCGACACCCGATCGGGCCGTTTTCGCGCTGGCACTGATCACCGCGGTGCTGCTGCAACTGTTGGCCAATCTCGCCAACGACTACGGCGATTTCAGCAAATCCGCCGATACCAGTGCCCGCCTCGGTCCGCAACGCGGCATGCAGATGGGCATGATCTCGCTGGCGCAAATGCGGCGGGCGCTATGGTTCACCGCTACGTTGTGCCTGCTGGCCGGCGGCGCGCTGTTGACCATCGCCTGCCGCAGCACGACGGATATGCTGGTCTTCCTCGGGTTGGGCAAGGTTTCGATCATCGCGGCGCTGACCTACACCCTGGGCCGTCATGCCTACGGTTATCTGGGTCTGGGCGATCTGTCGGTGCTTGTGTTCTTCGGCCTGGTCGCGGTCGGCGGAAGCTATTACCTGCAGACCGGACGCATCGACCCGCATGTCACCGTCCCCGCCATCGGTTGCGGACTCTTGAGCGTGCTGGTACTCAACGTCAACAACATGCGCGACATGGACGAGGACCGCAAGCACGGCAAGATCACGCTTGCGATCCGCCTCGGCGCACGCCGGGCGCGCTACTACCACCTGCTGGTGCTGCTCGCGGGCCTGGGCGCGCTGGCATGGACCGCCTGGCATTCCGGACAGGGCCGGCTGGCCCCGTGGGGATTCCTGCTGATGGCGCCGCTGGCCGTCTCGCACGCATCGACCATGTTGCACTACGCCAAAGCCGAGGAACTGCGCGCGCAGCTGCCGGTATCGGTGAGCCTCAATATCCTGTCCATCGGCCTGCTGGCGCTGGATCTGATATTCCGCTGATGCCGCAATGGATGCGATATCGCCGAAAGAACGCGTACACGGACAGAGAGTGATTTTTGTCGTCGGGACCAGGAGACCTGAACCTGCCTCTCGCCGAGCTCATGAACTTCATCCAGGAGCGGCTCGTCCCGGAAGAGGCGGAAGAGGAGTTCGTCACGATCTGGCATGTCGAAAACAGCTTCGCAAAAGACACGCTGGAGGTCGTCGTCCACAAGCTGTACGACAAGGCGGATACGGAATTCAGATTCGGGTCACGGCCCGAAGGCGCCTGTTCGCCGGACGAGATCGGGAAGCCGTGGCAATGGGGACGGTTCCATCGGAAGAGTTCGAGCGGTCGTGGAGCGACCAGCCCTTCACTTGGCGCGTGTCCCGTCCCGATCAACCTCAATGGGGTGCCAACTCCGTCGCCGCTTCGGCGGGGCGTGGCGGAACCACGTCTTCGTCGCTGTGTCCGGTCGATTCGCGACGCGACACGCCATCGCCGCCGGTCGCCGCCGGTGCCGAACCGGAGCCATCATCGCCGAAGTCCATTTCCGATACCGCCGCCAAGCCATCGGCCACCATCGTCTGGATGCCGGTCACCAGTGTCGAAACGATGCTGATGATCTGCGCCCAGCGGATCTCGCCCAGCCTGCCGACCACGCTCATCGGCTCGGCACGCCCGGCGACGAATCCGGTCGCCAGGCCGGCGATCACGATCCGCAGCGGCGTCCAGCCCGCGCGCCAGATGCGATTCATCTCGCACAGACCGGCAAGCGCCTGCTGACTGCGCAGCTCGACCCGGTGTTCGGCGCGTTCGACCCGCTGCTTGAGCTGCCTGAAGCTCATGACGCCTCCTCATCGCCATCGTCATCGCCGATGCCCCAGCGTGCCAGCTGGCGGCGGGTGGCATCCATCCGCGTGTATTTCAGGTAGTGGAACGTCCGCCATCCCGCGAATGCGGTGACGCCGATGCTGATCACCGCCGTGATCGAGATCGACCACAGCCACGACACACCGAAGCTCTGCAGCAGGGCGATCATGACGCCGACCAGCAGCAGCCACGAGGATGCGCCGAAGATGATCGCCACGCTGAGCCAGCCCAGCGATCGACCGATCGCGACGCGCGCGAGGCCGAAATCGGCCGCCACCAGCCGGCGCAAGGCGCGACCGGTATCGATGGCCGCGCCCATGCTTTCGCGGCCGGCAGCGCCGAACTGGCGCAGCGACTCCTCGAGCGAAGGCGTAGCGCCCTCGCCCGCATCCTGCGGCTTGCCGCCGGCATCGGCCGCGCGCGGATCCTCGTCCATCGGCCGCGATTACTTGCGGATCAGCTTGGCGATCAGCCAGCCAGTGGCGAAGGCAACGCCGAACGAAGCCAGTGGGCGCTCGCGGATCAGGCCGGCGGCGCTGTCAAGCAGATCGCGCCCCTTGTCCATCAGCGCATCCATCTGTTCACGGGCGGCATCGCCGGTGTATTCGGCGGCGTCGATGCCGGCCAGAGCGCTGTCGGCCAGTTCGGCCTTGACGTTGGCCTTGCCCAGCTTCAGCTCGTCGCTGACCGCGCTGGCGGCGCTCTTGATCGCATCGCCGGCGGCGCTGGCGGCGGACTTGAGGTGACTGCCGGCTTCGCCCAAGCTTTCCTTGACGTGTTCGGTGGATAGGGACTTGTCACTCATGGTGAAGCTCCTGACGGAAGGGGGGGGGGAGAGAAACGTTATTGCACAGCCGCCATCACGATGGAATGCCGGCTACCGGAAATCACTGCAACTGCAAGGTTCCCTGTACGTTACCGCGAACGATCCGCAGCACCAACTGCGGCGGCGATTGCGCCAGCGTGGCGTGGAAACCGGACAGGTCGTTGAAGGCGCCGGCGCTGCTGGCGGTGACGATGTCGCCGCTGCGCAGGCCATTCTGCGCGGCGCGACTGCCGCGCGCCACCTCGCTGACCGCGACTCCGCGCAAGCCCGATTGCCGCAACGATTCGGGCAGGTCAGTGAAGGTTGCGCCGGTCAGTCGCGGGTCCAGGCGTTGTCCGGGCAGGCTGCGCGGCAACTCCTTCAGCGTCGCGTTCAACTGCATTTGTTTGCCATCGCGGACGACCTGCAGGCGGATCCGGCCGCCGACCGGCTGCAGGCCTTCGTAATTATGCAGCGCTTCGGCACTGACGATGCGCTCGCCATTCGCCTCCAGCACCACATCGCCGGGTTGCAGACCAGCGGCGGCGGCGGCCGATCCGGGATAGACCTGTGTCACCAGCGCGCCGCGCGGTACTTCCAGACCCAGCGCGGTGGCCATGCGCTGATCCAGATTCTGCGTATCCACGCCCAACGCGCCGCGCCGCACTTCGCCAGTGGTGGAAAGCTGCTGCACCACATCGCGCGCCAGGTTGGAGGGAATCGCCAGGCCCAGACCGATATTGCCAGCCATGCTGCCCTGCGGATTGAGGCTGGCGGTATTGATGCCGACCAGCGCGCCGCGCAGGTCGACCAGCGCGCCGCCGGAGTTGCCGGGATTGATCGAGGCGTCGGTCTGGATGAAGTTCTGGTAACCCAGGCCACGGATGCCGCTGCGGCCCACCGCCGATACGATGCCCGAAGTCACCGTTTGCGAGAGTCCGAACGGATTGCCGATCGCGACGACGTAATCGCCGACCCGCAGCTGGCTGCTGTCGCCCAGCGGCAGCGCGCTGAGGCGTCCGGACGGAATCTGGATCAGCGCGATGTCGGTATCCGCATCCGAACCCAGGAACTCGGCCTTGAGCGTGCGCCCGTCGGCCAGCGTCACCGAGACATCGTCAGCATTTTCGATCACATGGTGATTGGTCAGCACCCAGCCGCGCTGCGCATCGATGATGACGCCCGAGCCGAGCGATTCGTTGATCCTTTCCTGCGGCACATCCGGGAACAGGCGCCGGAAGAACGGGTCGTCGAAGAACGGATTGCGGATGCGCACCACCTGCTTGGTGTGCACGCTGACCACCGCCGGCAATACCCGCTCCAGCATCGGCGCCAACGACGGCATCGCCTGGCCATCGACCGCCGCGGGCAGCGTCCCTGCCACCATGACCGGAACGGAGATCGCAGCTGGCATCGCCTCGGCCCGGCGGCTGAATCCCTCGTACAGGGAGACGGCGGCGAATCCGCCGAAGGCGGCGGCAGCCGTCAGCGCCAGAAGCAGGGGAAAAGGGCGCAGACTGCGGCGGGGTCGGGTTGTCGTTGGTTCGGTATTCATCGTCGGCGGTCTGGAAGTCGGTGAAAGGAAATGCCCGGCGGCAAACCTGGATAGTTTGCTGCGAAAGCATTTAACCTGGGGTGAAGTGATATGCGCGCTCAATGGCCGGGAACCCAACGTTCCAACGGCCTTTCCCGCCCGGTTGTCGTATCGGCACGAAACCGCATCCGAACCGGAACCCGCGCAATTCTCGCGGTGGTGGCGCGCCAGTGCGTAGTTTGGCCGAGCTAAGTGATTGTCGTCCCATCGGTCCTCGCGGCCGGTTTGACAGGACGGTTGCCCGCGAGTAGTTTGGCTGGCGGCAATTCCACAACATCTTGTGGGTTTGTACATGAATAGGCCCGATGGGTAGGGGTTCAGCCGATTCAACGGAACTCGTGCCACGGTGCCGACCAGACCGGCAGGAATGACAGATCAAATGACGGACAAGGCATTGCGATCCGCACGCATTCCCCCTTGGACAACGACGGATGCCACCGGATCGCCGGATCTGGCGCGACCGCATCGTTTGCATTGCCAACCGACAATCGACCCCCCGTGTGTGGAATTAAGGAACAGCGACCAATCATGAGCATGGTGCGACTTGAAGTGGTGAAATCAGCAACTCAATCCAATACCGGGGACATCCCGCTGCAACCGGCCTCGGCCGACATCTGGGACAAGAAGTACCGGCTGAAAACCAAGCAGGGCGAGGCCATCGATGCCGATATCGATGGTACCTACCAGCGCGTCGCGCGCGCGCTGGCCGATGCCGAATCCACCGACGAACTGCGCGCGAAATGGCACGAGCGCTTCCTCTGGGCGCTGCGCCGTGGCGCGATCCCCGCCGGCCGCATCACCTCCAATGCCGGCGCGCTCGAACACAAGCCCGCCACTTCGACCATCAACTGCACCGTCTCCGGCACCATCGTCGATTCGATGGACGGGATTCTGGAAAAGGTCCACGAAGCCGGCCTGACGCTGAAGGCGGGTTGCGGCATTGGCTACGAATTCTCGACGCTGCGCCCCAAGGGCGCCTTCGTCGCCGGCGCTGGCGCCTATACCTCCGGCCCGCTGTCCTTCATGGATATCTTCGACAAGATGTGCTTCACCGTGTCCTCGGCGGGCGGCCGCCGTGGTGCGCAGATGGGTACGTTCGATGTCTCGCATCCGGATGTCAAGGATTTCATCCGCGCCAAGCGCGAGGACGGCAGGCTGCGCCAGTTCAACCTGTCGCTGCTGATCACCGACGGTTTCATGCAGGCGGTGGAGACCGACGCCGACTGGCCGCTGGTGTTCCCGGTCAACGCCAAGGAACGCGACGAGCTGGATATCGACGACGCCACCCAAGCGGTCTGGCGCGACTGGCCGGTGCACGACAACTACATCGTCCGCGACGATGGCTTGGTCGCCTGCAAGATCTACGGCCACATCAAGGCCCGCCATCTGTGGGACATGATCATGGTCTCCACCTACGACTATGCCGAGCCGGGCTTCATCCTGATCGACAAGGTCAACGAGATGAACAACAACTGGTGGTGCGAGAACATCCGCGCCACCAATCCCTGCGGCGAGCAGCCGCTGCCGCCCTACGGCGCCTGCCTGCTCGGTTCGGTCAACCTGACCAAGTTCGTCCGCAATGCCTTCACCGACGAGGCCCGCTTCGACTGGGACGAATACCGCGAGGTCGTCGCCGTGTTCACCCGCATGCTGGACAACGTGGTCGAGGTCA
This sequence comes from Lysobacteraceae bacterium, assembly GCA_031263725.1. Classification (GTDB taxonomy): domain Bacteria; phylum Pseudomonadota; class Gammaproteobacteria; order Xanthomonadales; family Xanthomonadaceae; genus JAITWM01. The sequence goes on from JAISFF010000053.1 coordinate 58,424, forward strand.
ACGGCCTGCCGCTGGCGCAGCAGCGCGACGAGATCATGCGCAAGCGCCGCCACGGCATGGGTTTCCTCGGCCTGGGCAGCGCCATGACCATGCTGAAAATGAAGTACGGCTCGCCGGAAAGCCTGGAGTTCACCGAGTCCATCGCCCGCGAAATGGCCGTATCCGGCTGGCAGGCGGGCCTGGAACTGGCGCGCGAGAAGGGTCCGGCGCCGATCATGGAGGAGCGCTTCGAGGTTACCGCGGAAATGCTGCGCAAACGCCCGGAAATGGCCCGCGACGGCTGGCGCATCGGCCAGGAAATCGCCGGCAGGACACTGCACGCCAAATACAGCCGCTACATGCAACGCATCGCCGAAGTCGCGCCGGAACTGGTCGGGGAACTGGCCGAGGTCGGCGCCCGCTTCACCCATCACAGCTCGATCGCGCCGACCGGAACGATCTCGCTGTCGCTGGCCAACAACGCCTCCAACGGCATCGAACCCTCCTTCGCCCACCACTACAGCCGCAACGTGATCCGCGAAGGCCGCAAGACCAAGGAGAAGGTCGACGTTTATTCGTTCGAACTGCTGGCCTACCGCAAGCTGATCAATCCGAAGGCCATGCCGTTCTCGGAAGAAGCCGGCAGCCAGCTGCCCGAATATTTCATCGCCGCCGACGACATCACCCCGCGCGCGCATGTCGATGTGCAGGCCGCCGCGCAGAAGTGGGTGGACAGTTCGATCTCCAAGACCGCCAATGTCCCGACCGACTATCCCTACGGGGATTTCAAGGACATCTACCGTTACGCCTATCAGCAGGGTCTGAAGGGCTGCACCACCTTCCGTTTCAACCCGGCGGTGTTTCAGGGCGTGCTGGTCAAGGAGAAGGACCTGGAAAACACCACCTACCGCTTCGAGCTGGAAGACGGCAGCGTGGTCGAGGTCAAGGGCAACGAGGAGATCGAGTACGACGGCGAGATCCACAGCGCCGCCAATCTCTTCGAAGCACTGAAAGAAGGCTATTACGGCAAGTATTGACCGATTCGCGGCGGCCGGCCGGAGCCTGCCGCCGACCGGCCTCCACCGCCAAACTGAAAGAATGGCCGTGGACGGCGCGTTCCCCCGTTTCGCCTCGCTGGCAACAGGTATAGCATCAGCCTCGCAACCACCCCCATCAGGCCCGAAGGAGGGCGTATGAGCAACGGTAATGGTGTCACGGCGACCTTGACCGAGGCTGCCGAGAATGTGAGAGAAACCGCGAGCGATATCGGAGTCGCCATCAGCGTCACCGCAGGCGAGGTCGTGGACAAGGCGAAGCGCGCTGCCGGCCAGATGAAGGAACGCGTCGCCAAGACCAGGAAGAAGGCCAAGCAGACCATCGACGCCAACATGAAGAAGGCCAGGAAAGCCGTCAAGAAGAGTGTCGACAATGCCAAGAAGACCCTGACCAGGGCCAAGGCCGAAGCCGCCGCGCTGAAAAAGAAGATCGCCGCGGAAAAGGCCGCCAGAAAGGCCGTCGCGGGCGGCAAGACCACGACTGCCAAGAAAGCAGCCGCAAAGAAAGCGCCGGCCAAGAAGACCGCCGTCAAGAAAGTAGTGGCGAAAAAGACTACGGCAAAGAAAACCGTGGCCAAGAAGGTCGCCGTCAAGAAACCTGCGGCGAAGAAGGCAACGACGAAGAAAGTCGTCAGGCCCGCGAAGAAGGCCGTGGCCAGGAAATGAGTTTCATCTTCCGGAGACGGCGGAACCGGGCTTCTCCGACCGCCGCTTCCGATCGAATCCCTGTTTACCCCAAGCAACACGCAATAGGAGCGCACCGCGATGGCTGTCAAAATCGACCGGAAGATCAAGGGCTATGCCGTTCTTTCCCCCGAGGAAAAGGCCGCCACGTCGGCGCCGGTTCAAGTCCAGATGGTCGAGGAAGAGCATCCCAGCGCCGATGTCATCCAGATGCACGAGCGCATCGAGCGCCCGGAAGTGCTGATCGGCTCCACCTACAAGATCAAGTCGCCGCTGGTCGAGCATGCCATGTACGTGACGATCAACGACATCGTGCTCAACGCCGGCACCGAATACGAATTGCGGCGTCCGTTCGAGATCTTCATCAATTCCAAGAACATGGATCATTTCCAGTGGATCGTCGCGCTGACCCGGATCATCTCCGCGGTCTTCCGCAAGGGCGGCGATGTCACCTTTCTGGTGGAGGAAATGAAGGCCGTGTTCGACCCGCGCGGCGGCTATTTCAAGGCTGGCGGCGTGTACATGCCCTCGCTGGTTGCCGAGATCGGCGCCGTGGTCGAGGAGCACCTCAAGTCCATCGGCCTGATGCACGACCCGGACATGTCCGAGCATCAGCGCGCCTTGCTGGCCGAGAAGCGCCGCCAGTACGAAGAACGCGCAAAAAAAAACAGTGAAATAACCCCCATCCCGGTACCGGTGCGCAATCCCATCTCGGCCGAGACGCATCCCGAGGACATCGCCATCACCGGCGACGGCACCAGCTTCCCGCCCAGTGCCACCATGTGTCACAAGTGCAGCACCAAGTCCATCGTCATCATGGACGGCTGCGCCACCTGCCTGAATTGCGGGTATTCGAAATGCGGGTGAGGGTACCATAGCTTGTCGAAATTCAAGCGTCGTCCCGGCTACATTGCCAAGCCCGGCAATGCGCCGCGGCATCGGTCAAGTTCTGTGACTTTCTGATCCACGCAGGCAAATCCATCACTGGATTTCATGACGATGGAATGCGTTGCCGCCCATCGTGGATTCGACAATGAATTAAATCCACGGATCATTGTGGTCACTATAGTTTCAGGCGCCGCTTCTTCAGGACATCAAGCCCGTCCATTCCGGTGTCGGAATCTGCAATACGTATTCGGGCCCGCACCACCGATGTACCTGAGACATCGGCTTCATGTCGCGGTCTGTCCCATAGCGAGCATCGAGTAATGACACCGCCAGCGCTACGATAATACGGTCCGTATTGTGGCTCGAACCGTCTTTTCCTCCTAGGAGCATCCCATGCGCGGTCTGGACTTCAGTTCCTGGCAAACCCTGCTTTCCACGCTGGCGGGAATAGCGATGATCACCCTGATCGGCGTCGGCCTTCGCTTGCTGGTGATGCAGACGATGCAGCAGCGGCGCGAGCGCGAGAACCGGCAGATCAACGAACGCCTGCGCACGCTGATTGCGGCCTACAAGACCCTCGGTGGTTCGTTCACCGGCAATCTCGATGTCGATCCCACGCATCTGCGCGAGCTCAGGCGCCGCGCGGGAGAGCATCAAGCCACGGCTGACATGGCCGAGGAATCCGCTTCCACGACGGGTTCGCCTGCCGACAACGGCGATCGCGCGCGCCGCATCCGCGACGCGGTCGAGGGCGCCCTGTCCGACATCATCCTGCTGGGTACCGACGAGCAAGTCCGACTCGCGGCGCAAGCGGCCACGGAACTGGCCGCGGGCCGTCCCATCCATACCGGCGAGCTCGTGATCTCGCTGCGGGATTTCATTCGCGAAGCGCTCGACCTGGAGCCCATTCCCGCCGGTCTGCCGATTCCAAAGCAGGGTCCGGCGCGACCTGCAGGCGCCAAAGGCAAACCGGATGCCGGCGGCAAAGAGGGAGGCAGAAAGGACGGCGGCGCCGGAATAGGCATGGGGATGGGAATGGATGCCGGTCTTGCCGGCGATGATGGATCCGGCTCTCACCGCTGAACCCGCCAATCATCCGGTTCAGCGCAACCCGATACCGATTCGTGGCGTCCCCGCCCGGAAGTCCCTCTGCCTGGAAAAGACGATCATTGCGGGGTTTTCCATGCCTCGTCTATCAGCGCGGGGATATCGAAGGCGCTACAGCGCTCCCGCAGCATCGGCTGTCCGGGATCGTGCATCCCGTTGACCCGGATCACTTCCAGGCAATAGCGCTCCTGCTTGAGCAGATAGTTGAAATAGAACAGCGGTATCAACAGGGCGATGTAGATCAGCGTGACCGGCATCGACATGATCGTCAAGGTGATACCGACCGGCGCTCCCGAGCCCAATATCCGCTTCTTCAGCAGAATGCGAACCGTCCAGACCAGCAGGACGATATAGATGAAGCTGGCCACCGGCAACAGCACATACAGGCACAGGTTGTAGTCAAGCATCAATTGAGCGTGATTCATGCCATTCCCCAGACGAAGACAGCCCCAAGAAGCGCGGGGCTGCAATTGTCGCAGGACGGTCGCCTGACCGATAGAGCCGGCGATGGCACCGCTACAGCATTTCCTGCCGGAACCGCGACCTGCGGCTGATGGTCGCGCCCGCCAGTTGGAACCTCCCGTCTCCGGTGTAGTGCAGCGTCTCCGGATACCGTGGCGAAACGGCGACGTGAGCATGCACGACTTCAAAGATGAAGAAGTTGTACTTCTCCACCAGCACATCGTCGTATAACCGACATTCGAAATTGGCGTGGCATTCCTTGATCAATGGCGCACGCACCTTGCGCGCCTTTTCCGCCGTCAGCTCGAACTCCTCGAACTTGTCGATCTCGGCTCCGCTGGTGTTGCCGATTCCGACCACGATGTCGGTCAGCACCGTGGTCGGCAGATTGATGACACATTCACCGCTATCGCGTATCAGTTCGAAACTGTGGTTGCCGGCCGAAATGACACAGCCGACCAGCGATGGCGAAAATTCCATCACCGTATGCCAGCCCAGCGTCATGACGTTGGTTTCATCGCGCCATTTGGAGCTGACCAGGACGATCGGCCCCGGTTCCAGATAGCGGCGAACCTGATTGACCGGGAAATCCTGTTTTCTCGCTATCCTGTACATTGTTGCACCACCTTTATCAGCGGTTCCATGTTCCTGCTGTGACAAGAACATTCACGTCGATCGGACCAGCCCCGATCCGGTCGTCCGATGCCGCGGAAAGACCGGCTATGTCAATGCACGCACGCGCTCCACGGGTCACACAGCCAATTCCTGGATTCCCAATCGGCATCCATCGCTACCCCGGTATGGAAGCGCTTCTTCCGTCCATTCCATCAGCCGGTGAAAACATCGGTTCCGAGCATGATCCTCAAAAATCCTGATGATTATATCAGCGATATATGTGAAATTCATCACATTACACAGACTCCTTCTTGGTGCAGAATCGATTCGCATTCAGTATCCAAAGTGCCCAGGATGTACAAGGGGAAACCTCAAGTACGCAGTGGGCAGGGACATCGACAGATATGCTGCCAGTGATACTTCATGAAACTTGTCAAAACTACCGCTTTCCCAAGAGATGATGTATGAAGCTGTTTCGTTGTCTGATCCTGGTATTTCTGTTTTGCATGACCTGCCCGCTGAACGCATGCGCTGGCCGCAATGGATACATTCAGACTCGATATCCCATCGTGCCGGCGCATGGCGTACCCGGCTGGGACAGCCTGCTGGACATTTATGTCCACTGGTCCCTGGGGGGCCCGGAACTGCGCGCCGACGGTGCCGAGGTGTATTCCGCCAACGTCTCTCAGGCGAATCCCACTGCGGTTCGCGGCAAGCAGCTGATCCGTGAATTGGATACACTGCGGACACTGCATGGCACGCAGAAATTCAATTTCACCAGCCGTTATGTCGCTTCCGCGCGGCCGGATCTGGCGGCATCGGTCATTGGCATCGGTTCGCCGAATTTTGGCTCCCGTGTTTTCGACAAGTTACTCGAGCCGCGGAATGCCACGGCGCAAAAATTCACTTCCCATCTGACCCAGGCGATTTCCCATGTGATTGCACTTCTGTCCGGTAAGCCCGCCAATCCACAAGATGCCGTGCAATCGATGGTTTCGGACAGCGCCTGGGAATCGATCGAATCCAACCGCCAGCATCCGCGTGGCGTGTCGCAGACCTGCCGTGACAACGAGCCGGAAATCGCCAACGGCTGCTCCTCGCACTGGGGGCCGGCGCTACGCGACGACTATCCACGGAAACACATGGATGAAGTGAACCAGACTTTGGGATTGCGCAAACCATTCACGCCGCGTCCGCCCAGCGTCCATCGCGGCCACGCCAACCAGCTGAAGAATCTGGGACTTTGAGACAGATGCGGATCATCGGGAAATCATTCATCGTGTTGGGCGGTATCGCCCTGCTTGCGGGCGGATTCTGGTTCGGTCTCCGGAATCCTGCAACGAATTCCGGGACGCCCGCAGTGATGGCTTCCACAATGCCCGGTGCGGATACGCAGTCGGAAGGAACCTATCCGCTATCCGGCATTGCCGCACAGAGCGCGCATACCGGCAACGTTCCCGCATCCTTGGCCGGTACCGCAATCGACGGAGGAATCCGTTTCGACGCCAATGATTTCCCGATTCCCGACGCCGAGCTTAAGCGGCTGTTCGACTGGTTCCTGGCGGCATTGGGCGAACAGGGGCCCGAGCATATCCGTCAGCGGCTGGCCGACGAACTCAAGCTGCGCTGCACTCCGCTTCAGGCACAGCGTGTACTGGCGCTGTTCGACCGCTATGTCGCCTATCTGCGGGCCACGTCCGAACTGGATGCCGGATCCGATGATCTGAAGGAGCGCCTTGCCGCGCTCAAGACGCTGCGCGCGCGCATGCTCGGCGCTGATGTCAGCGAAGGTTTCTTTGACGACGAGGAGTCGCAAGCCCAGCGCGTGCTGGCACTAAAGGAACTGAGTACGCGTACCGATCTGACTCCCGAACAGCGTGCCCAGGCCGAACAGCAGATCAAGGCGCTGTCGCCGGACTATGCCCAAGCGCAAGTCATCGATCAGCAACAGCAGGATGCACAGGCGTTGAACCGGATGCTGGATTCGGTCGATGCCACGGCAACCGAACGTTTCGCAGCACGGCGCGACCTGTTCGGCGCCGAGGCCGCCGAGCGCTTCGCCAGCCTGGATCAACAACAGGCGCAGTGGGATTCGCAACTGCGCGAATATCAACGGCAACGCGACAATCTCGCCCGCCGCAATCTGACCGATGCGCAGCGCCAGACGGAACAGCAGCGCCTGTTGTCCGGCTTTAGCGAAAGCCAACGCCGCCGGATCGAGTCGCTGGAACGTGCCGGCCTATTGGGTGCGCGATAGCATGTCCGTTTTGTTGCCGCACGCTTGCCGTTGTCCCATACCGCGTGCGCGACAGCATGGATAAATCGATGCTGCGGACATATCGCCTCGCATTCGGAGAGATACGCAAGCAAGCAGCCCGCGTTGCAACTTGCCGCCTGCCTCGCGACATATGCCGCCGCCATTGCGACCAATACTTCATGACCGCCCGGAAAAACACATGATAAGATGCGGCCGAATCGCATGATCGGGGGGATGGCATTGCATCCATGCGTCAGAACATGCGTTTACGGACGGCCTGCCTTCGCAGGTCTTTTTTGTCGCGACAATCACGATCGCTCCCGGATTCAACTCCCAAGAGGTAGCTATGAAGCTCATCCGCATCCTGATCCTGATGTTATCGCTTTCCTTCGTGCCGGCAACGTTCGCACAGGCAAGCAAGAGTTACACGCAGACCCGCAACCCCATTGTCCTGGTGCATGGCGCATTCGGATTCGACAGCCTGCTGGGCATTTACGACTACTGGTTCCTGATCGGGTCGGAACTGCGCGCAGGCGGAGCCACCGTCTACACCGTCAACCTCTCGCAGACCAATTCCACCGAAGTTCGCGGCGAGCAGCTGATCGCACAGCTTGATATGCTGAAGGCTCTGTACGGCCACTCGCGATTCAACCTGATCGGCCACAGCCACGGTGGCGCCACCAGTCGCTATGCCGCCTCGGTACGCCCCGACCTGGTGGCCTCGGTCACGACGGTGGGCGCGCCGCACTATGGCTCCGACATGGCCGATCTGCTGGAGACCACCCTCCCCGAGGACACGCTGCGGCGCAAGATCGTCGCCGACCTGACCGCATCCTTGGCACGCGTGATCGCATTGGTATCCGGCAAGCCGAAGAATCCACAGGACACGGTGCAGGCCATGCTGTCGCTCAGCACGCAGGGATCGGCCGAATTCAACGCGCGACATCCGCAGGGCATGCCGACCACCGCATGCGGCAACGGACCGGAAGTGGCCAACGGCATCCGCTACTACTCGATGGGCGGCACCAGTGTCTATACCAGCATTCTCGACCCCATGGATATTGTCCTGGCGGCGACTTCGCTGTCGTTCCGCGGCCAGGCCAACGATGGCCTGGTCGGCCGCTGTTCCTCGCACTGGGGCTTGGTGCTGCGTGACGACTATCCGTGGAATCATATGGATCAGGTCAACCAGACACTGAGCCTGCGCGGTCTGTTCGCTCCCAACCCGACCAGCGTATATCGCAGCCACGTCAATCGTCTGAAGAACCTGGGACTCTGATCGACGGCACCGATAAACTCTGGATCGGCCGCTGCTCGATCCGAAAGTATTGCTTCCACTCGTATTCGCACGACACGCCCTGTTCTTCCGGAACAGGGCGTTTTTTCTGGAGGATGCGCGCTTGCATGGGAAGCATGGCGTCTCCGACACGGCAAAATGCCCTTCCCAACGTACCAAGATCGGGGCCTCCCGGAATGCGTTGAGGGATAAAGTCGCTGGCTCCGAGCAGGTCGTCCGCTAGAACTATCTCCTTCCCTGCCCCGGCTATTCCTGCAACAGGTATTCCGGCACCGGCGTCGCGCCCGAGTGTCCGGTGTGCCCACGCGCGTTCTGCTGCAGGTAATACTGGCGGCGCTGCATCCAGGCATCGCGGATCAGGCTGTAGTCGTCGATGGCGCCCTTGCGTACATCTTCCAGCGGCAACGCCTGGGCGCGGGCGTCGATCAGGCCGAGCGCCTCCGTGCCGATGCTTACCTTGTCGTCGTCGATCAGCCAGGTCAACGACATGGCGCTGTCTCCGGCCAGACCGGCCGAATCGCGCACTGTGCGCGGGCCGAAGAACGGCAGCTCCAGATAGCGCGAACTCCTCCAGCCCCAGGTCGCCAGCGTCTCGCCGAAATCGGTGTCGGTGCGCGGCAGCCTGGCATCGGTGGCCGGATCCAGCACGCCGCCGACGCCGAGCGTGGAGTTGACCAGGAAGCGCACGAAGGTCTTGCCGGCCATGCCGGGCTTGCCCTGCAGCAGCTGATTGAGCATCACCGCCGGCGAACGCAGGTTGTCGAAGAAGTTGCGGACGCCGGTACGCACCGGACGTGGCGTGATCTTGATATAGCCGCGCGCCAGCGGCTTCATCAGGATGAAGTCCATGGCGTTGTTGAAGCCATGCATCTCGCGGTTGAAGCGTTCCCATGGATCGTAGATGGCCGATGCCGAAGTCCCCTGCGCGCCGTAGAGCGCGGCGTAGTCTTCCTCGGCCGGGTCCATGGATTCAATGTCCGTTTCCATCGCGTTGCCGCTGACCGGCGCGGCCGAGGCGACGGCCAACGAAATATCCGCATCCGCCGGCACGGTCGTGGCAGCGACCTCGTCGACGACCAAGGTTTCGGCGGCAGCTTCGGCTTCGGCCGGAGCCGGATGCACATGCCGGCTATGGATCGAGGCGTCGTTGTGCGGCGCGCTGGCGCAGGCGGCCAGCAAGGCCGAAAGTGCGGTCAGCATAAGAATGGAACGGATCGCTTTCATGTCTTGCTCGCAGTGGAACGGGCGAAATCCAGGGTCGGCTCGAGCCGGTAAGCGGCGCGAAGCTCGGCCATTCCGGCCGGCTCGCCGATGATTTGCAGCGGCGCCTGGCCGGAGGCGGAATCGCGCGCCTGCCCGGCCAGCACTGCCAGCAGCGCCAGGCCGGCGCTGTCGATCGCCCGCAGCCGATCGATGTGCAATTGCCGCACGCCCGCCAGGGTCTGGCGCAATGTCGGCCAAAGACGGATCACCGCCTCGCGATCCAGCGAGCCGGTCAACGCCAGGCTGGCGCCTTCGCGGTTCAGTTCAATGGCCATGACGGATCAATTGCCGAGCTGCAGGTTGCCGTTGCGCAGGTCGTCCGCGACCTGGGCGATCGTCCGCTGCCGCAACGGCGCGTCGAACTGGTTGCGGAACGTCTGCACATAGGAAACGCCTTCGACCATCACATCGAAGATCTTCCACTGGCCATCCTGATTGCGGACCAGGTAATCGACCGGCGTGGAGGGATTGTTCTGGCGCACCAGCTCGGTGGAGACGCGCACGCCGCGATTGCCCGGCAACGGCGTTTCCAAACGCAACTGTACCTGCGGGCGGCCCTCGAAATTCAGCAGCGCGGCGCCATAGCGCTTCATCAGATTGTCGGCCATGGCGTTGGCGAAGTTCTGGATATCGTCATTGGCCGCGCCGCGCGCGTGTACGCCGAGAATCAGGCGCGCCGCATAGTCGCGGTCCAGCACGGCATCCAGCTCGGACTTGATGTACTTCTGCAGTTCGGCCGGATTGCTGCGGAACTCGCTGCGGCGCTCTTCCAGGGTGTTGAGGATGCGCTGGCTCGAGGCCTGCACCATCTGGCTGGCGCTCTGCGATTGCGCCATCGCGGTCTGCGGCATCACCGCCACGGCCGGGACGGCGGCCAGCAGAGCAGAGCCCAGCAACAGGGAGAAGATCGGGGTTTTCATAGTTGTGGCTCCATGGAGGGTGTCGTCGCATGATCGGGCGCGTGGCCCATCCCATCCGGCGGCGGGTTGCCGCCACCGCTGTTGAACATGTACTTGCCGACCATCTGGATCAGATCGATGGAAGGCTGGGTAAAGGCGATTTCGTCGCCGGCGCATTGCGCGCCCAGATCCGGATTGGACGGCTTGGCGGTGGCCGGGTCGCCGGGGCACAGCACGTCGGGGTCGCCGCCCGGCTGCAGTCCGATATAGCTCTCGCCGAGCAGTCCGCTGGTGTAGATGCCAGCAGAAGTATCGGCCGGCAGATCGCGGAACTGGTTGTCGATGGCTAGGGTCACGATCGAGTCGTACTTGACCGGATCCAGCCGGATCCGGGAGACGCGGCCGATGATGACACCGCCGATGCGGACCGGCGCCTGCGGCTTCAGCTGACCGATGTTGGTGAAGCGCGCCTTCAGGTCGTAGCTGTGTCCGCCGGACAGGCTGAAGTTGCGGTTGGTGGAGGCGAACGCCAGCACCAGCAGCGAGGCCAGAGTCAGCAACAGGAACATGCCGACGGAGAATTCGAGACGCGGTCCACGGATGGCCATGGTCATTTACCCTGCTTGTTCATTGGAACATCAATGCCGACATCACGAAATTGAGCATCAGCACCAGCAGCGAGGCGTTCACCACCGCGCGGGTGGTGGCAACCGAGGTGCCTTCGATGGTCGGTTCGGAATGGAATCCCACATAAGCCGCGGTCAGCGCGCCGACCGCGCCGAACACGACCGATTTCCACAGCGCCACGCCGAAATCGTCATGGAAATCCACGCTGTTGCGCAATGTGGACCAGAACACGCCGCTATCCTGGCCAAGCACATGCACCGCTTCGAAATAACCGCCGGAAATCGCCAAGCTGCAGAACACGCCGGTCAGCAGCGGCACCGTGATCACCGCCGCCCAGAAGCGCGGCGCGACCGCCTTGGCCAGCGGATCGATCGCCATCAGTTCCAGTGCCTTGATCTGATCGGTGGCGCGCATCAGGCCCAGCTCGGCCGCGATCGAGGAACCGGCACGGCCGATGAACAGCAACGCGGTCAGCACCGGCGCCAGTTCCCGGTACAGGGACACGCCCAGCATCGTCGACAGCGCATCGGTGGCGCCGAAGATCGCCAATACCCGGTAGCCCTGCAACGTCAGCACCAGGCCGACGAAGGCGCCGCCGACGGCGATGATCGGCAGCGAGCGAGCGCCGATCTTGTAGATTTCCTTGGTCAGCTCGGCGAAGAAGTCGCGCGTCGGCAGCGAAGCGCGCAGTACCGACAGCGAAAACAGTCCGGCGCGTCCCAATGCCCGCAATGAACCGATCATGCCCGCCATGTCAGGCCACCCTCTGCGTCGTGGCATCGAATGCGATCGGACCGTCCGGCTCGCCGTTGAGGAACTGCCTGATCAGGGGATCGTCGCTGTCGCGCAATTGTTCCGGCGTGCCCGAGAACACCATGCCCCCGTTGGCCAGCACCACCGCATGATCGGTGATCGGCAGGGTTTCGTGGACATGATGGCTGACGATGACGCTGGTCAGTCCCAAGCTGTGGTTGAGGCGTTCGATCAGGCTCATGATCACGCCGCTGGCGATCGGGTCCAGCCCGGTCAGCGGTTCGTCGTACAGCATCAACGGCGGGTCCAGCGCCAGCGCGCGCGCCAGCGCGACGCGGCGGGCCATGCCGCCGGACAATTCGCGCGGAAACAGCTCGGCCGCTTCCAGCAGGCCCACCGCATGCAGCTTCAGCTTGGCTAGCTGCCGCATCACCGCATCGGGCAGTTGCGTGTTGGCGCGCATCGGCAGCATGACGTTTTCGGCTACCGTGAGGTCGGTCAGCAGGCCATTGCCCTGCAACAGCACGCCCAGGCTCTTGCGCATCTCCAGCAACGCATGGCGATCCTGCGGAATGGCCTTGCCGAACAGGCGCACGCTGCCCGCCGCGGGGATCAGCTCTCCCGTCAACGCCGAAAGCAGCGTGGATTTGCCGCAGCCGGAAGGTCCGAGGATGGTGGTGATGCTGCCGCGCGGCACCGGCAGCGTCATGTCGCGCAGGATCGTGCGGCGGCCGCGATCGAGGCGGACATCGGAAAGCTGCACAGCGATGTCGGAAGTGGTTGGCGTCATCAACGACTCAAGCGGCAAGGAAACCGGACTACCGGACCGGGAAAGGAAACGGATAATATTAAACTTATGCGTACAGCATTATCACACTATGATCTCCGGCCAATAGGCTCCGGATTGAAGTGAAAACTCCTGATCCGGTCCCGCCGGACGGGCTAAGGGACGCCATGATAAATAAGACGGGCCGGTTTTTGCCGGTTCGGCGGCATCCGGTTCAGCTCAGCGTTTCAAAAGCCGCGATCCAAAACCGGCACAATAGCCACGCATGACCGGACTGCCCGTTCCCCGTTTCAACCTCGTTTCCGGCAACCGTCTGGACGATCTGGCAGCGGCGCTGGCGGAACGTTTGTCGCGACCGGTCGCCGTGGACGACCTGCGGCCGGAGACCATACTGATCCCGCAGCCCACCCTGCGCCGCTGGCTGCAGGTGGAACTGGCGCGGCGCCTGGGCGTGGCGGCCAACCTGGAATTCCTGACGCCTTCGGAATTCGTCTGGCGGTTGCTGCGGGCCGAGCAGCCGGGGCTGCCGGCGGAATCTCCCTGGGATCAGGACCGCCTGCGCTGGCGCATTCACGCGCAACTGAACGAGGCGCCGCCGCCAGCGGTGGCCGAGCATCTGCAGCGCAGCGGCGGCGGTACGGCGCTGGCGCGCTGGCGGCTGGCCGAGTCCCTGGCCTCGGCCTTCGACAAGTACCAGGCTTATCGCCGCTCCTGGCTCGAAGCATGGGAGCGCGGCGAGGGTCCCGACGATTGGCAGGCCATCCTGTGGCGGCGCTTGCGCGGCGATGCATCGCCGCCGCGTTCGCAATTGATCGACGACTGGCTGCATCGCCATCATGCCGGCGACGCGCCGCCGCCGGGATTGCCGCCACGATTGAGCGCGTTCGGCACCATCAATGTCTCGCCGGATGTGTTGCGGCTGCTGGCGGTGGCCGCGCAATACCGCGAGCTGACCTTCTACCGGCCAACGCCTTGCGCGGAGTACTGGGGCGACATCGAACCGAAGCGGCGCACTCTGGCGCTGGCCGGACTGGATATGCGCCAGCGTCTGGCGGAAACCCAGGCCGACAATCCGCTGCTCAAGGCATGGGGCGAGGCGGGCCGCGATTTCGTCGCGCAACTGTTCTCCTACGAACTGGTGCGGCCGGCACAGGAAGAAGAACTGTTCGAACAACCGCCGAGGGACAGTCTGCTGCATGCGATCCAGGGCGATGTCCTGAACCGGGTGGCGCCGACGCCGTTGGACGGGCCGCGCGAGGATGACGGATCGATCCAGGTTCATGCCTGCCATTCGCGCCTGCGCGAGGTCGAAGTGCTGCACGACCGCCTGTTGGCGATGTTCGCGCACGATCCGGCGCTGCAGCCGCACGAGGTCGCCGTGCTGGCGCCGAACATCGGCGATTACCTGCCACTGGTGCGCGCCGTGTTCGGCGGCGTTCCGGCCACCGATCCGCGCCATATCCCCTTCACGCTGTCCGATCGCCCACAGGCGCAGAGCCATCCCCTGGTGGGCCTGTTCCTGTCGTTGCTGGACCTGCCGCAGTCGCGGCGCACCGTATCGGAAGTGCTGGATCTGCTGGCCATTCCCGCCGTGATGCGGGCGGTGGACTTGGACGATGCCGACCTGGAATGGCTGCAGGAACGACTCGGCGGCGCCGGCGTGCGCTGGGGCGACGACGAGACGATGCGCGAGCGGCTGGGCTTCGGGCGCTGGCGCGAATACAGCTTCGCCTTCGGCCTGGATCGCCTGCTGATGGGCTACGCCACCGGGGAAGGGGAAGGCCTGATCGGCGGAATCGCACCCTTCGCCGAACTCGAAGGCAGCGACAGCGAACGCCTGGATCGCTTGCTGCGGGTGTTGCGGCGATTGCAGCATCTGAGCATCTGGCAACGCGCATCGCACACCGCGCCGGAATGGCGGTCGATGCTGGCGCAGCAGTTCCTGGCGCTGCTGCCGGAGGCGGCCACGGATGCAGCCGAGCAGCAGGCACGCCGGATGGTGCTGGAAACGTTGGAACAGTTCGCCTTGCAGGCGGAAGGGACCGGAGCACTGCCTGTGGATGTGATGGCGGCAGCGCTGCGCGACATGCTGCAGGCGCCGTCGCCACACCAGCCGTTTCTCGGCGGCGGCGTCACTTTCGCCGGCATGGTGCCTTTGCGCACCGTTCCGTTCCGCGTCATCTGCCTGCTGGGCATGGACGCGGATGCTTTCCCGCGCCGCGAGGCCGGCGGCGATATCAACCGCCTGATCGAGGAGTTGCATGGCGGTCGCAAGTGGCTGGGCGACCGCTCGGTGCGCGAGGATGACCGGTTCCTGTTCCTGCAATTGCTGACCGCGGCGCGCGACGTGTTCTACATCAGCTACGGCGGTCGCGATACGCGCGACGATCGATGGCTGGAACCATCGACATTGGTTGCGGAACTGCTGGATGCCGCGCTGGCCTGCCGGCCTGCCGGGAACAATGATCATCCGGATGCGTATCGGCGGCTGGTGCTGGAACACCCGTTGCAACCTTTTTCCGCGCAGGCTTTCGGCGCCGGCGACCAGCGCCGTTTTTCCTATCGTCACGAATGGTGGCAACCGCAACGGGACTTCGCCTTGATACCGCCGCCGTGCTTCGTCGGCGCGGCGGCACTGTCGGTCGACGACATGGACGCCGGCACGGACGAACCATCGTTGACGTTGAACCAATTGCAGATGTTTTTCCGCAATCCGCCGCGGGCATTCCTGCGCGATACGCTGGGTCTGCTGCTGCCTTCCTCCGGCGACCGGGAGCGCGATGACGAGCCCATGGGCGACAACGCCCTGGCGCAGTACCAGCTGAAGCAATATCTGTTCGAACACGACGAAACCGACGAAACCCTGCGCGCGCGCGGCGAACTGGCTCCGGGCCGCGATGGCGGGCAGCTGGCGCGGCGGACGCGGCAAAGCGCCACGGCATTGCGCGCACGCGCTGGACTCTGGCTGCGGGAAGAGGCGGGAATCCCGCCCGGGCTGGTGACATATGCGGAAAGATCGCTGCGAATCGATTCGCATCGCCTGCCACGCTGTCCCGAGCTGCCGGCGCGGGCGCATTCCGGCGGACCCTATGTGCGGGAAGGATCGGTGGTGTTCGCCAATCCGCGCGCCGTGTTGCTGGCGAGCAGCGCCAAGGGCAAGCACCGGCTGCCGGCGCTCATCGAACACTTGCTGCTGGCCGCGCAGATCGGGACCGACGCGACGACGGCGCTGTTTTTCACCGAAAAGAAACAGGGTGCGGAGGTGATCGAATCGGTGCCGTTGCCGGCGCTGGATGCCGATGCCGCCCGCGTCTGGCTGGATGACCTGGTGACGCTGTATCGCCAGGGACTGGCGCGGCCACTGCCATTCGCGCCGGATGCGGCATGGAAATATGCCGGGATCGTCGCCGCCGGCGGCAGCGAGGAGGCTGGCTGGAAAGCCGCCGTCGGCGTATTCGACGATTACCAGGGGTTCGGCGACAGTCGCGATCCATGGTTCCGGCAGGCGTTTCTTCCGTATGGATTGCTGGCCGACTTCGATGCGCCTTCGGGCGCGGAATTCCGTGAATTGGCATTGCGGGTGTTCCTCGGCCCGGCGTCCGTTCGCAGCGACGGCGGCGGTCCGCGATGAATCGGGTCCAATCCGATCTGGCGCTGTCGCTGCCGTTGCATGGCGTGCATCTGATCGAAGCCAGCGCCGGCACTGGCAAGACCTTCACCTTGACCGCGTGGATGCTGCGTCTGTTGCTGGAGGCGGGCGCGCCATTGCCGAACCTGTTGGCGGTCACGTTTACCCGCGCCGCGACGGCGGAGCTGCGCGAGCGCATCCGCGAACGTCTGCGCATCGCCGAGGCCGAGCTGGCCGGACGCGCCTACGCGGGCGACGAAGCCGTGCAGACAGCGGCCATCATCGGCCAAGCGCGCGCGCGCGGCATTCCGGATGAAACATTGCGAACCCGGTTGCAGACGGCATTGCTGCAGATCGATCAAGCTTCGGTCTTCACCATTCATGGATTCTGCCAGCGCGCGTTGAGCGAATACGGTTTCCTGGCCGGTGGCCTGAATTCCGATCCGCTGTTCGATCACGCCGATGATCTGCAGCAGCAGGTGGCGAGCGATCTGTGGCGCAGCGCCAGCCACGGCGAGGCCGGAGATTTCGAATCGATGTACGCGTTGTGGGAAACGCCGCAGAAGCTGGCGCAGGACCTGCCCCGACTGTGCGATCCCTCGCGGCGGTTGCTGCCGGAGGCGGGCGGATCGGAACTGGCCGGCTGGCTGCACCGGCTGCGCGAAAAGGCCGCGTCGGCATTCGGGGAAAAACTGCGGGAGAACCGCCGCCGCACGCCGGACCAGTTGATCGAGCAGACATGGCGGGCCAGCGCGCAGCCGCGCTTCGCCGCC
Organism: Lysobacteraceae bacterium; assembly: GCA_031263725.1. GTDB lineage: Bacteria > Pseudomonadota > Gammaproteobacteria > Xanthomonadales > Xanthomonadaceae > JAITWM01. The sequence continues at coordinate 75,498 of JAISFF010000053.1, forward strand.
GCCTTGCAACGACATTGGCCGTGGCTGCTGATCGACGAGTTCCAGGATACCGACCCGCATCAGTGGGATATTTTCCGACGCATCCATCAGGCAAAGCCCGATGAAAATACGGGATTGTTCCTGATCGGCGATCCGAAGCAGGCGATCTACCGCTTCCGTGGCGGCGATCTGCCGACCTATCTGCGCGCGCGCGACTATGCGCGGCAACAGGGCGGCGAGGATTCGCTGGCGATCAATTACCGTTCGCGTCCATCGGTGTTGGCTGCGATCGAAACCCTGTTCACCGGCAGCCCGGCGCCGTTCGGGGATCCGGCCATCGATTTCGTCCCGGTACAGCCCGCGCCTTCCGCGACCGACGATGCATTGAAAGTGGAAGGAAGGGCTCCGCCCGGTCTGACGATCCACTACCTGCCGGCGCACCGGGACGGCAAGGCTAGGCGCGCCAAATCCGACGACGAGGCTACAGCGGTGGCGATCACCGTTGCCGAAATCCGTCGCCTGCTCGAGCACGGGACTCTGCACGAGGGCGGGGCCCAGCGGCGGGTCGGGCCGCAGGATATCACCGTGCTGGTACGCAAGAACGCGCAGGTCGCGATGATCCGCGAAGCGTTGACACGGGCGGGCATTCCCGCGGCGGGTCCCGGCAGCGACAGCGTCTTCGCCTCGGACGCCGCTTCCGATCTGCGGCGATTGCTGCGCGCCATCGCCATGCCGGCGGACCCGCAGCGCCAGCGCGCCGCACTGGCGACGCGATTGCTTGGCCTGGATGCGGAGCAGATCGCGGCCACGAACCAGTATCCGGTACGGCAGAGGCAATGGCAGGTCCGATTCGAAACCGCCGCATCGCAATGGCAGCGCCGCGGGCCCTTGCCGGCGCTGATGCCATTTCTCACCGGCGTTTCCAGGCAACGACTGGCCGAGCAGGGCGGCGCGCGTCTGCTGACCGATGCGCTGCACCTGATCGAACTGTTGCAGGCCGAGGCACCGATGCAGCACGGTTTGCATGGCCTGTTGCAGTGGTTCGAACAACATTGCGAGACGCCATCGCCGCGCGACGAGCACCACCTGCGGCTGGATGCGGATGCGCGCGCGGTGCAGGTGCTGACCGTGCACAAGAGCAAGGGACTGGAATATCCGATCGTGTTGCTGCCGTTCACCGCATTCGGTTCACACGCCGCTCCCCGCGGCGGCCTGCAGCTCGTACAAGTGCGCGATGCGGCGGACCGCCCCGCGTATTACGCCTACCGCAGCAACGGCAGCGGCAAGCAGCGCGAATGGATACTGTGCGATCCGGCGCATGAGGACTGGCTGGCGCAACAACGCAACGACGAACGCAATGAGGAACTGCGGCTGTTGTATGTGGGACTGACGCGCGCGCGTCACGCGCTGCATCTGGTCTGGGGCCGCACCAGCGATTCCAACGACACCGCGCTGCAATGGCTGTTGCATGGCGAGCAATGCGCGGGCAGCAAAAAGAATGAGCTGAAACCGGAAGACTTGCGCATGCGCGCGCAACAGCTGGCGGACGCATCGGCGGGCACGATCGCGCTGCGTGATATTCCCGAACCGTTGCCGCCGCAGACGCCGTGGGTGATGCCGGCGGCGGACGCGCCGGTTCCTGCGCCCAGACAGGCCGAGCGCTGGCTGCGCAATCGATCCGGCCAGTACAGTTTTTCGGGATTGCGCACGCGGCACATCGAAACCCTGCCGGTGCGGGGCGCGGATGACGAACCCGCGGCCAGCCCGCTTGACGCGGATACCGTGGACGAACCGGATCGGGCTCCGGTCACGTTGCTGGCGGGACCGGATTTCGGCAACGCGGTGCACGACGCGCTGGAAGCCGCCGATTTTGCTGCTTGGGACGGGGTCGTCGGAATTCCGCCGCGGGAACGGCCGGGTCTCCGCCAGGCATTGCAACGTCGCGGACTGCCGCAGGGCGAGAGGGCGCAGCAGCAAATCGGAGATCTGGTCGTGCGCGCCCTGAATGCGCCCCTGCCCGGCATCGGCACGCTGGCGCGGTTGCCGTCGATGCAACGGGTTTCGGAAATGGAGTTCCATTTCCGTCTCGGCGATGTGCCATTGCCGGCCCTGTTCGATCTGCTGGCGGCGCACGGCCATCCGCGCCAGCATGGCGAACCGCGCGAGGGCGTGATCGAAGGCTATATGCACGGCTATGTCGATCTGCTGTATCGCGATGGCGATGGCAGGCACCATGTGGTCGATTACAAGACCAATCGATTGCCCGGCTACGGCAGCGAGGAACTGGCGCAGGCGGTGCGCGGCAACGATTACGATCTGCAGTACCTGATCTATCTGGTCGCGGTACAGCGCTGGCTGCGACAGCGCTTCGGCGACGCCTACGATGCGGAGAAACATCTGGGCGGCGCGGTATATCTGTTCCTGCGCGGATTGCCCGTGGCCGGCGTTGCCGATACACCGGTGCCGGGCATTTTCTTCGACCGTCCGGCCCAGGGCCTGATCGATGCGCTGGATCGCCTGTTCGATGGAGGCGACGAATGACGGCACTCGACGCGCTGCGCAAACTGCATCGGCAGCAGACGCTCAGAGAGGTGGACATCGCGTTCGCCGAATTGCTGCATCGATCCGGCGGCAGCGATGCAACCATGCTGGCCGGAGCGTTGGCCATGCGGGCGGTGGCATTGGGGCATAGCGGCTTCGCGCTGGAACAGGCCGCGCTGCTGCTGGAAGAATTGGATGCCGATGCGATGCTGCCCGAAACGGATGCGTGGGCAGCCGCGCTGGGCGAGGACCCGTTGGTGGCGACGCCGGAGACGATGGCGGCGGGAAACGGCGACGGTCCGCCACGCCCGCTCAGGCCGCTGGCTCTGGTGGATGGGCGAGTCAGCCTGTATCGCTATGCGGACTACGAACGGACACTGGCACGGCAATTGCTGCGGCGACATCGAAGCGCCATACCGCCGGAAGCCGACGGCGATCCGGCACTGCGGGCGCTGGCGATGCTGTTCGGCGCTTCGCCGCAGAACGTATTGTCCGACCCGCAGGCGCGGGCGGTCCGTAACGCATGGCAGCGCCGGTTGACGCTGGTCACCGGAGGTCCCGGTACCGGCAAGACCACCATCGTGGCGCGGTTGCTGGCCCTGCTGCTGCGGTCGGGGATCGATCCGCAGCGTGTCGCATTGGCGGCGCCGACCGGCCGCGCCGCGGCCCGTCTCGGCGAGGCGATCGTGCAGGCGGTACAACGCGACGTGGATGGCCAACGCCTCGACGCGGCATCGGCGGAGCGCATTCCGCACGAGACCCGGACCCTGCATCGCTTGCTGGGCTGGCGGCCGGGCCGGGTCGGGTTCCGCCACGACGCAATACATCGGTTGCCCTTCGATGTCGTCATCGTCGACGAAGCGTCGATGATCGATCTGCCATTGATGAGCAGATTGCTGGACGCGGTGGCGGATGATGCGCGCCTGATATTGCTCGGCGATCCGGACCAGTTGCCCGCGGTGGAAGCGGGGCATGTTTTCGGCGCGCTGAGCGATGCCGCGGCGGATGAGGAAGGCGATGCCGAGACCGGACCCGGGTCCCTGTCCGTCCCGCAGGCATCGAAGCCGCTGGCGGCCGCGCGCGTGCATCTGTCGCGCAGTTACCGGCAAAGCGAGGCGCCAGCGCTGACAACGCTGGCACGGTGCGTGCAGGCCGGCGATATCGATGCCGCAAAACGCTTGCTGATGGAAACGGACGACAGCCTGGCCTGGCATCGTGGCGGCATGGCCGAGCTGCAAGGCTGGATGCGGCGACAGTGGTTGCCCGCATTGCGCGAGATGGGCCATGCCGCCGATCCGGCGGCGGCACTGGCCCAGGCGCGGCAGGGAAGGATATTGACCGCATTGCGGCACGGGCCGTTCGGCGCGGAAACCTGGAACGCCTGGTTCGCGCATCAACTCGGCGGTGCGACACAGCGCTGGTTTCATGGCCAGTTGCTGATGGTGACGGCAAACAGCTACCGGCATGGCCTGTTCAATGGCGATACCGGCATCGTCTGGCACGATGCGCAAGGCGAGCCCTGGGTCTGGTTCGAGAATCTGCAACACCCCTGGCATCCGAGCCAACTGCCGGCGCACGAATCGGCATTCGCCAGCACGGTGCACAAGGCGCAAGGCTCGGAGTTCGAGCGGGTCGCACTGCTGTTGCCCGACCGGGATAGCCGCGCGCTGGGCCGGGAACTGCTCTACACCGGGCTGACGCGTGCGCGGCGGCGGGTCGACCTGTGGGCTTCGGAGGAAATGCTGGGGCGGACCATCGCTCGCCGCCGCCGCCGCGACACCGGATTGGCATCATGGCTGAAGCGGTCGGAAGCGGAAGACCGGCATTCCTGCTGAAGACGATTCCACCGTTGCGAATATCGGCAGGCGGATCGATCGGCATATTGCGAAAGGGGACATCTTGTCCGGCAAATTGTTCAAGAAAAAGACAGCACAGCCGGTTTCCCTGACGGCGCAGCCCAATGCGCGTCCGCGACCGATGGAGCGCGGCGAATTGTTCAAGGACCCGTTGGCCGAAGCGATGGAAGACCTGGAACCGGGCACCACCCGCGGCGGCGGCAAAAGGAGCAACAGGACGAAGCGGTGGTGACGCGGGAGCATCTGCTGGCGCGAGGCATGTCCGCCTCGACTCCTGTCCGGTGGACAATGCGAATGCCGGGGCCGACTGGCGCCGGCGCTCCCTCTTCCAAGGCCCGCTCATCGAACAGGAAAACCGGGGAATGTGGCGTATTCCCTGCTTGGGCGATCTGGACACCGGCGCGGGAGAATTCAGCGCCGATCCACGCTGCCGGACAAACGGCCGGGAACAGCGCAAGGCGGGAAATCCCGTTTCGCGGCGCTGCAATCGCAACGCCATCGGATGCCGCTTCCGGCATCAGTCCGTTCCATCGCCGCCCAGCAAACGCTGCGTCTCGTCGGCCGGCAGCGATTCCACATCGCGCAGCTTGCGTTCGATCGCGCGCGTGCGCACGCCGGTCTTCTCGATCTGGCTGCTGGCCTGATCCAGCTTGGACTTGATCGAGTCCAGTATTTCCCCGAACTTGCCGAACTCGGTCTTGGCCGCGCCCAGCACGCGCCAGACTTCATCCGAGCGCTTTTCTATCGCCACGGTGCGGAACCCGACCTGCAGGCTGGTCAGCAGCGCAAGCAGCGTGGTGGGACCGGCGATGGTGATGCGCAGATCGCGCTGCATCGCCTCGAACAGGCCCGGCCGGCGCAGCACTTCGGCATACAGGCTTTCGGTCGGCAGGAACAGAATGGCGAAATCGGTGGTATGCGGAACAGCGACATATTTGCCGCGGATCCGCCTGGCCTCCTCGCGAACGCTGCGCTCCAGCGCAACTCCGGCCAGCCGCGCCGCCTCCGGGTCGTTGTGTTCCTGTGCATCGAGCAGGCGCTCGTAATCCTCGCGCGGAAACTTGGCGTCGACAGGCAGCCAGACCACGCCATCGTCCGCCGTGCCGGGAAGCCGGATCGCGAACTCGACGCGCTCGCTGCTGCCGGGAATCGTGGCGACATTGGTGGCGTACTGGTCCGGCGCGAATACCTGCTCCAGCAGCCCTGCCAGCTGCACTTCGCCGAAGATGCCGCGCGCGCGCACATTGGTCAGCGCGCGTTGCAGGCCGCCGACATCGGCAGCGAGCTTGTTCATGTCGCCCAGGCCCTGATGCACCTGCGTCAGCATCTGCGTGACATTGCCGAAGCTTTCGGTCAGGCGGGTTTCCAGAGTCGCGTGGAGTTTTTCGTCCACGGTCAGGCGCATCTGCTCCAGCTTGGCGGCATTGTCGGCCTGCAGTTCCTTCAGCCGCGACTCCAGCGTGGCGCGCATTTCCGCGATGCCCTGATGGTTGCGCTGGATCAGCTCGCTGAGCTGCTGGCTCAGCGTTTCGGTGAAGCGCTGTTGCGATTCGGCGCTTTCCTGGCGGCTGCGGCGCGCATCTTCCCCGAGCGCTTCGCGCAACAGATCCAGCTTCCGGTCGGTGCGCGCGCCCAGATCGACCAGATTGCGGTTGAAGCCGCTCATCCGTTGTTCCTGCGTCGCCGCGGCACTGTCCAGTTGTTGCCGCAGTTCGGTCCGCCCCGCGCGCTGCTCCTCGCGCAATGCGTCCTCGACGCGCGCGCGCAGATCGGCCAGCGCCGTATCCGGCCGCCGCAACAGCAATGCCGTCAACAGGATCACGGCCAGCACGGCCAATCCGATCAGCGCCCACAGCAGAACTTGGATATTCATAGCGACAGTTTAACGGCGCGATGTCGAATGCAACTTACCATTTCCTTCCGTACATGACTTCCCGCGCCGCGCGCCGCAGAATGGTGGTTTTCCGTCTTCGTTCGCCGCGTCATGCAATGGATGGGCATCCAAAACCTGGGCACGTTCATCGGCGCCGTGCTGGTGTTCCTGGCGCTGCCCGGCCCCGGCACCTTCGCGCTGCTGACCGCCAGCGGCAAACACGGCGTCCGCGCTGGATACGCCACGCTGACAGGCCTGGCTCTGGGTGACCAGGCGCTGGCGTGGCTGGCCGCGCTCGGAGTCGCGGCGCTGTTGCAGGCCAACCCGACCGCCTTCCACGCCCTGCAATATCTGGGCGCCGCCTACCTGGTCTGGATCGGCCTGCAGCTGCTGTCGAAGAAGCGCAGCACCGGCGGACCGGTGCGCATGGAGCCGGGCCATTTCCTGCGGCAGGGTTTCCTGATCTCGGTACTCAACCCGAAGGCGATCATTTTCTACATGGCCTTCTTCCCGCTGTTCATCGATCCGCACAATCATCATGGCCTGTGGACGATCGCGGCGATGGCGCTGCTGATCGTGGCGCTCTCGCTGCTGTACTGCTCGGCGCTGATCCTGCTGGGCCACGGCATGAGCCAGCAGGTGCGGCGACATCCGCGATTGAGCCGCGCCTTGCAGAAACTGGCGGGACTGTGCCTGATCGGCTTCGGCATCCGGCTGGGAATCGGCTGAGCCGCCTGCCTCCTTCATCCAGCAAAAAACGGCCGGCGTCTTCAATCCTCGCCTGCCGGTTCCGGCGGCACCGGCTTCGGTGGGTCTTGCACTGGCTGCCCGTGCTGCAACAACCAGAGCATGATCGATTTCTGCCGCACATAGTTGGCGCGGACATAGGCATAGACCAGACCACGCCAGCCATCGAGGAAACCGCCCCGGAACAGATAGCCGCGCCAGAAACGCCAGGCCGGGGACACGACCAGTTTGATCAGCGAGGCGCGCTTGCCGCGCGCGAACTCGTGTTCGGCCATCATCCGCGCGTAGCGCCCGGTCTTGCTCAGTTGCTGCATCAGCGAGCGGTAGGGGTAATGGATCAGATCCCCGCCCAGCCCCGCCACCGCACCATCGACGCTGACCGACTCGTGGATCTCGCGTTTGCCGCGCCAGCCGCCGCGGCGACGGTCGAACAGGCGCAGCACCCTGTCCGGGTAGGCGTTGCCGTGGCGCAGAAAGCGCCCGAAGTAGTCCGGCAGCCGGGGAAAGCAGTAACCCGCGGCACGGCTGAATCCCGCCGCCCGCTCGCGTTCGATGGACTCGCGCAGCTCGGGGCTGACGCGTTCGTCGGCATCCAGGCACAGCACCCAGTCGTACCGGGCCTGGGCCACGCAGAAGTCCTTCTGCGTGCGATAACCGTCGAACGGCCGTATCACGACCCGTGCGCCCATGCGCTCGGCGATCTCGCGGGTACTGTCGGTCGAGCCGGAATCGACCATGATGATGTCATCGCAGAATTCCAGCGAGGCCAGGCAATCACCGATGCGGTCGGCTTCGTTGAACGCGATAATGCAGGCCGACAGCGGCGTGCGCTGTGACGACGAACCGGGTGCGGGCGTGATGGAAACGATGGGCGACTACCTGCTGTTTGCGACCGAAAGATACGGTTTGCCCATTGTGCAACCGTTGGCTGAAGCTTTGCACGCCCAGGGCGCGCGCGTACACGCCCTGTTCGTCCGTGGCGCGGCGGGAATGGCCTTGCCCGATTTCATCCGCCCGCTGGATGTCCGCGCGGCGGTGGCGCTGAAGCCGCGAGCGGTATTCAGCGCGGCCAACGATGTGCCGACCTTCATCGGCGGCGCCAAGGTGCAGCTGTTCCACGGCTTCAATGTGGAGAAGCGCTCCGATTCGCGCGGCCATTTCCGCGTGCGCGGCCTGTTCGATCTGTATTGCACGCAGGGACCGGCGACCACGCAGCCGTTCCAGGCGCTGTCGATGCAACAGGGCCATTTCGTCGTCGTCGAAACCGGCTGGCCGAAACTTGACCCGCTGTTCCGCGATGATGGCGGCGTTGCCGCACGATTGCGCGCGCCGGCGCGGGACCGTCCGGTGGTGATGTTCGGCTCCACCTTCACCGAACACCTCAGCGCCGCACCGCGCCTGCACGAAGCCATCGCCGCCGAAATCGCGCGCGGCGACCGCTACTGGCTGCTGACCCTGCACCCGAAATGCCCGCCCGAACTGTTCGGGCGCTATCGCGCTCTGACCGGCGCCAATGCGGCCTTCGTCGAACCGGAAGCCCTGGTCAGCGCTGAACGCGCCGCCGATGTGCTGGTCGCCGATACCTCGTCGATCGTGTCCGAGTTCGTGGTCCAGCACAAACCGGTCGTGACCTTCCGCAACCGCGCGCCCAAGCCGCACATGCTCGACTTCGACGATCCCGCGCGCCTGCCCGAGATGCTGGCGCAGGCTTTCGCGCCTTCGGAGGAACTGCAGGCGGCGATCGTCAGCTATGCCGATTCGATCCACCCCTATCGCGACGGCCGCTCCTCCGAACGGGTCATCGCCGCGACCGGGGATTTTCTCGTCGGCCGTCTGGGCCGCCTCAAGCGCAAGCCGCTGAGCGGCTGGTGGCGAGGAGTACGGATGCGCAAGGAACTGGGCTATCGGGGTTAGTCTGGCGGCCTTCGTCGGCCCGCTTCGGAAAACGCCGCGAGGTGTCGCTTCAGCAAACGGCATCGACCGGCAACCCAGACCCGTTCCAGCTGGCGGGAAACCACTCCTTTATCGCTGCACTTTGACAAGAAATCTTGCGCTGCCAAAACACAGCCAGACGGGCAGTAGGCGTTCAGCTGGTGGGGCACGGATCAGAAAAGCGGAACCGATCGGCTCCGCTTTTCTTTGCATCGATCACCGACGGCCTTTCTGCTGCCCGTCCTGTCCAACCGAACGATCAACCGTGAAACTGCTCTTCCTCGGTCGAGCCAGTCAGCGCGGTGGTCGAGGACTGGCCCTGCTGGATCGCCTGGGTCACAGCATCGAAGTAGCCGGTGCCGACTTCGCGCTGGTGGCGCACGGCGGTGAAGCCGCGCTCGGCGGCGGCGAACTCGGCCTGCTGCAGTTCGACGAAGGCTTTCATCTGCTCGCGGGCATAACCGTAAGCCAGGTTGAACATCGAGTAGTTCAGCGAGTGGAAGCCGGCCAGCGTGATGAACTGGAATTTGTAGCCGTACTTGGCGATTTCCTTCTGGAACTTGGCGATACTTGCGTCGTCCAGGTTCTTCTTCCAGTTGAAGCTCGGCGAGCAGTTGTAAGCCAGCATCTTGCCGGGGAACTTGGCATGGATGGCTTCGGCGAACTTGCGCGCGAATTCCAGGTCCGGCTTGCCGGTCTCGCACCAGACCAGATCGGCGTACGACGCATAGGCCAGGCCGCGGCTGATCGACTGCTCCAGGCCGTTGCGGGTGCGGTAGAAACCTTCCGCGGTACGTTCGCCGGTGCAGAACGGCTTGTCGTTGTCGTCGATGTCGCTGGTCAGCAGATCGGCCGCCTCGGCGTCGGTACGGGCGACCAGCAGAGTCGGCACGCCCATGACATCGGAAGCCAGGCGCGCGGCGTTGAGCTTCTCGACCGCCTCGCGGGTCGGGACCAATACCTTGCCGCCCATGTGGCCGCACTTCTTGACCGAAGCCAGCTGATCCTCGAAGTGCACGCCGGAAGCGCCGGCCTCGATCATGCCCTTCATCAGCTCGAACGCGTTCAGCACGCCGCCGAAGCCGGCTTCGGCATCGGCCACGATCGGCTGCAGGAAGTCGATGCTGTCATCGCCTTCGGCGTGGTACAGCTGGTCGGCGCGCAACAGCGCGTTATTGATGCGCTTGACCACGGCCGGCACCGAATCGGCCGGATACAGCGACTGGTCCGGATACATCTGGCCGGCCAGGTTGGCGTCGGCGGCGACCTGCCAGCCGGACAGGTAGATGGCCTTGAGGCCGGCCTTGACCTGCTGCATGGCCTGGTTGCCGGTCAGCGCGCCCAGCGCGTTGATGAAGTCTTCCTTCTGCAGGTAGTTCCACAGCTTCTCGGCGCCCAGTTTGGCGATCGAGTGCTCGACCGGAATCGTGCCGCGCAGGCGCACCACGTCCTCGGCGGTGTAGTTGCGGGTCACGCCCTTCCAGCGCGGGTTGGTTTCCCAGTCCTTCTTGATTTCTGCGGCGGTTTTCATCGTGGTCATTGGATACTCCCAGGTAAATTTGAATCCGGTTGGAACTTCGAAACGGTTATGCGGGAACGCCTCAGTCGATCTGTTGATAGGCCGGCAAGGTCAGGAAGTCGACCAGATCGTCGCGACGGCTCAGCTCGCTGAGCAGGTTGATCGCGGCATCGATGCGGTCGCCTCCCGGCATGGCGCTGCGGTCGCCCAGGCGCGACGGCAGGTTGCGCAGCACGCTGTCGAACAGCGCGAAGTCGATCTGCGTGCCATCGTTCAGATGGGTATCGCCGGCATGCAGCCATTGCCACAACTGCGAGCGCGAGATTTCGGCGGTGGCGGCGTCTTCCATCAGGTTGTGGATCGGCACGCAGCCGTTGCCGTCCAGCCAAGCCGCCAGATAGCACACGCAGACCTCGACATTGCCTTCGAAACCCTCGCGGGTAATGGTGCCTGCGCTGGGACGGATCAGGTCGTCGCGGGTGACGTGCACGTCCTCGCGCAGCTTGGCGTGCTGGTTCGGCGTAGGCATGTACTCGTCGAAGATCGCCATCGCCACCGGAATCAGCGCCGGATGCGCGACCCAGGTGCCGTCGTGGCCGGCAGTCACTTCGCGCAGCTTGTCGGCGCGGACGCGGGCCATCGCCTGCTCGTTGGCGGCTTCGTCGTCGTTGATCGGAATCTGCGCCGCCATGCCGCCCATCGCATGCGCGCCACGGCGGTGACAGGTCTGGATCAGCAGTTCCGAATAGGATTTCAGGAACGGCTGGGTCATGGTCACCTGGCCACGCTCGGGCAGCACCCGATCCCGGTGACGGCGGAAAGTCTTGATGTAGGAGAAGATGTAGTCCCAGCGGCCGCAGTTCAGGCCGACGCCGCGGTTGCGCAGCGCATGCAGGATTTCGTGCATCTCGAACACCGCCGGCAGCGTCTCGATCAGCACGGTCACCTTCATCTGGCCCTGCGGCAGGCCCAGCATGGCCTCGACATGCGCCAGCGCGGTTTCCCACAGTGCCGCCTCCTCCATGCTCTGCAGCTTGGGCAGGTAGAAATAGGGGCCGCGATCCTTGGCCATCAGCGCCCTGGCGTTGTGATAGGCGAACACGGCCATGTCGAACAGGCCGCCGGCCATCGGCTCGCCGTCGACCAGCACATGCTTCTCGTCCAGGTGCCAGCCGCGCGGCCGCACGATCAACACCGCCTGCTGCTCGAACGGCTTCAGCGCGTACTGCTTGCCCGTGTTCGGCGCGGTGAAGGTCAGGCTGCCTTCGACGGCGCCGATCAGGGCGCGCTGGCCGATGATCTGGTTCTCCCAAGTCGGGGAGGTCGAATCCTCGAAGTCGGCCATGTAGACCTTGGCGCCGGAATTCAGTGCATTGATGACCATCTTTGGATCGACCGGTCCGGTGATCTCGACGCGGCGGTCCTGCAACGCCTGCGGAACCAGCGCCACTTTCCAGTCGCCTTCGCGGATCTCGCGGGTATCCTCGCGGAAGTCGGGCAGGCCACCGCCGTCGAAGAACGCTTGGCGCTCGCGGCGCTTCGCCAGCAACGCCCGACGTTCCGGTTCGACGGCGCGGTGCAGGGAGACCAGCAGGCCCAGCAATGGCGCCGGCAGGATCTGCTCTTGGCCGGCCAGCCTGGCGGCAAGCGTGAGTCCGGCCGTGGGGCGTCCATTCGTTGAAGCGGGCGAACTGGCGATTGCGAAGGACATGGCGATCTCCAATGGAATCTGGATGGGACGGGTAACTTGCCCAACGGACCATATATTTAACAAAACAGTTTTTGCAATGTGAAATATAAGATTTGCTTATAAACTATGGCAAATGAGTACCAGCAAACCTGTAACTCCCCGTTTTCCCTACAAGTCGGACCGGCTGAAACCACTGCGCGCGTTTTGCCAAACCGTCCGTCTGGGTTCGGTTTCGCGCGCTTCCGAAGCCCTGTTCGTCAGCCAGCCGGCAGTGACCCTGCAATTGCAGGCGCTGGAGCGCGAGCTGGGAGTCACCCTGTTCGAGCGGGCCGGGCGCCGTCTCAGCCCCACCCGCGAAGGCCAATTGCTGTACGACATGGTGCTGCCCCTGGTCGAACGCCTGGACAGCCTGGAGACGGATTTCCGCGACAAAGTCCGCGGCATGGATGCCGGCGAACTCAGGATCGCCGCCAACAGCTCGACCATCCTGTATCTGCTGCCGAAGATCGTGGAGAACTTCCGCGCACGGCATCCGGAAGTGCGCCTGACCCTGCACAACGCGATCACCGCCGACGGGACCGACCTGCTGCGCGCGGATGCCGTGGATCTGTCCGTCGGCTCGATGCTGGATACCCCCGCCGATCTCAGCTACGAGCCGGTCTATCGCTTCGAGCAGGTCTTGATCATGCCGCCGGGACATGCCCTGGCCACGATCCCGCAGCTGACCCTGAACGATCTGTCGCCCTACCCGCTGATCCTGCCGCCCAGGCGGCAGGTGACCTGGCGGCTGGTCGACCTGGTGTTCCAGCAGAATCGCGTGCCCTACAGCGTGGCGCTGGAAGTCGGCGGCTGGGAGGTCATCAAGCAGTACGTGACGATGGGGATGGGCATCTCGATCGTGCCGACGATCTGTCTGACCGACGCCGAACGCGGCCGCATCGTGACCCGCTCCCTGAGCAAGTACTTTCCTCCGCGCAGCTACGGCGTCGTCGTGCGCAAAGGACGCTACCTGTCACCGCAGGCGCGCGCCTTCGTCGAGCTGATCAAACCGGATCTGTTCGCCCCGCGCGAATACGATCAACCGGGGCATTCGGAGAGGTAGCCATTGCACGCGGGCAGGTTTCCCCGGCATCGCGGCGGCTTTGCTTCAAATCCCGAAATTCCGGACCCCGAAGCTGTTGAGGTAGAACAGCAATCCGCTTCCGCTTGCCAGCAGCATGCAGGAAATGACGGCGCCAAGCCTGGCGTATTTGCGGTTGCGGAACTTCCTGCGCATGCCGCTCAGCCCCATGAGCAGGGTAATCAGCGCCAGCAACATGCAAAGTATCAATGGCGCGGCGACCACCATCGCCGCGGCGGAGCCGTCCAGTGCATGTGGAGACTCCTGCAACAGCCAGCGAACCGCCAAGCACATGCCCAGCATCACCAGCCCAATGATTATGCTGAGGACGAAAGCCGAGCGGCCCGATCCGGGAAGCTGCGGCTCGGCAGCGGCCATGAATTCCTCGCCGCCGCCATCAAAAGAAGAACTGTCCAGATCCCGCATCGAAACCCCCAATTAGCCGACATCGGAAGGCGAACGCAGCGCGTCTTTCTTCCGTGTCCGATTCCCCCTGTCGGGCAAGCCGATCCACTCGCCCGCCCATATCAAACACATGGCACCGCGAAACGCATCAGCGCTCGATGATTGCCACGACGCCCATGCCGCCGGCGGTGCAGATCGAAATCAGGCAACGGCCACCGCCGCGCTCCTTCAGTTCCTTGGCCGCCGTGGCGACGATGCGCGCGCCGGTCGCCGCGAACGGATGGCCCGTCGCCAACGACGATCCGACCGGATTCATCTTCTCCGGATCGATCCGCCCCAGCGGCGCATCCAGTCCCAGGCGATTGCGGCAGTATTCCGCACTCTCCCAGGCGCGCAAGGTGCACAGGACCTGGGCCGCGAACGCTTCGTGGATTTCGTAGATGTCGAAATCCTGCAAGGTCAGATTGTTGCGCTTGAGCAACTCGGCCACCGCAACCGTGGGCGCCATCAGCAACCCTTCGCCGTGGACGAAATCGACCGCGGCGACCTGCGAATCGCGCAGATAGGCCAGAGGCTCGTGTCCATGCGTCCTGGCCCATTCCCCGGATGCCAGCAGGGCGACCGAGGCGCCGTCGGTCAAGGGCGTGGAATTGCCGGCGGTCAGCGTGCCGCGGCCGGAAATCCTGTCGAACGCCGGCTTCAGCGTCGCCAGCTTTTCCAGCGAAGTATCCGCACGCAGGATGTTGTCGCGCTCCACGCCACGGAAGGGCGCGATCAGGTCGTCGAAGAAGCCGCGCTCATAGGCGGCGGCCAGCTTCTTGTGCGAGGCGACGGCCAGCCCGTCCTGCGAATCGCGGGAGATGTTCCATTCCTTGGCCATGTCCTCGCAGTGCTCGCCCATGCTCTTGCCGGTGCGCGGCTCGGCCACGCCGGGAAATTCCGGCTTCAGCTCGCCGAGCCGGAATCCCTTGAATGCCATGAACTTTTCCTTGAAATTGCGGCCCCGGTTGGCCGCCAGCAGACGCGCCCGCAAGGCTTTGCCGTAGACGATCGGCACATCGGAGGTCGTGTCCGAGCCGCCGCCGATGCCGGCTTCGATCTGGCCCAGCGCGATCTTGTTGCCCACCGAGATCAGCGTATCCAGGCTGGTGCCGCAGGCCCGCTGCATCGTGATACCCGGCGTCAATGGCGACAATCCGGAAGACAGAGTGGCTTCACGGCCCAGGTTCCAGTCGCTGGAGTGCTTGATTACCGCTCCCATCGCCACTTCGCCCAGTTCCTGCCCATGCAGGCCGAAACGTTCGACCAGAGCGCCCAGCGTGCGGACCGACATGCCGAGGTTGCCGACATTGGCATAGGCCGTGTTCTGCCGGCAAAAAGGGATACGGATACCACCTAGAATGGCCACGGGACGGACTGATGACATGTTTTCCCTCGCAGTTCGAGAACCGCCCGCATAAGATGACAGGCATAATCGCAAGTGTAATGTCCTCAAACGCACACGCCAAACGCTGACATGACTCATTCCCAAACCAATCACTACGTGATGGCCGTACTGGCCCTGGAGCTGAAGCCCGGCACCCGGCCGCAGAACGCCGCCCTGCCGGTGCAGGCCGCTGGCAAGCTGATGCAGTGGGTGGCGCGCGACCTGGCCGCGCTGATCCCGGAAGTGCAGAAGCTGGAATTGGTGATGGCCGCCGCGCATTTCGATCCGGCCGAGATCCTGCGACCGGGCTGGCCGCTGTACCGGCGCCTGGCGGAGTTGCAGCAGCGTGCGCCGCAGCACGACAACGGTCCGCGCCTGATCGTGTTCGGTTCCGACGAGAGCGGCCAGGTGCCGCAGCCGATCCAGGCCAACCCGGAGATGACCGGCGGCGCGCTGCGCGTGCTACCCATTCTCCTGTCGGGCGATGCGGAGACCATCCAGACCGTCAGCGATCGCATGGAAACCATTCTCCTCGACCGCGGCATGGCCGGCACCGATACCGCGCTGTTCGCCCAGAAAGCCTTCGGTGCGGAGCTCGAACACGCGCGCTACCTGACCCATTTCGATCTGGCCGCGATCATTGCGTTGCAGTACCAGCATCAGCGTCTGCACAAGCTGTGGCCGATCATCGAGACCGCGCTGCTGCGCCCGGAAAAGGAAGAGTGGCTGGACCAGCCACCCGAACCGCTGCTGCGCTACGCCAACGGCATCGTGCGGATGTCGCTGCTGGGTTCGCACAGCTGGCACGCACGGCATGCCGATCACCTCAGCGACGATCCGGAGAAGCTGGCCAGGGCATATCGGTATTTCGAGGCACGCCAGCGCCAGATCGCCGCCGTGCTGGAAGCGCACGGCATTCCGGTGGTATTCGCGTTCTGCGACGGCAATGAAGACCCGCGCGAAACCCTGTCCAAGGAATAAGTCCGCACACGGAACCGATATCGATCTCCCGTGCCGACATGCCGCGAGAGCAAGGCGGCTGAGCCGCGACTACAGGATTCCGCTGGCATCGAACCGCGCTCCCCAGGAATTGGCTGCGCGGAATTCCCGTATCTGCACGGGATCGAAGCGATAGCCCAGCGCATCCCGCACCTGCTTCGCCAAATCGGCATCTGCGTGCATGAGCCATACGCCATCGCTGGCGGCATGCTGCGTCATCTCGCCGAATCCGGTGGAAACGACCGGCAAACCCAATGCCCTGTATTCGTAGTACTTGATCGGATCGACCGAGGCGGTCAGATCGTTGCACTTGAACGGAATCATCCCGATGGAGAAGTCCTGCATCGCCCGGATCGCCGCCCGGTGCGAGCAAGGCGGGATCAGTTCAACATTGTCCGGAAGCGGCCGTGTCGAAGGCACGTACACCGGACCGACCAGGCGCACGATCGCCGAGGGATTCTGTTCCGCGATGGCGATGACCAGATCCCAGTCGAACCAGTGTCCGATCGTGCCGACATAGCCGATGATCGTCCTGTCCGTCGCAGGCGACAGCGTATCCACCGGCGGCAATGCATCCACCGCGCATGCATTGAGCGCAACCGTCATCTTGTCGCCATAACGCCGCAGACGGGACTGGAGCTTGCTCGACGAGACCAGGATCCGGTCCACGCGCTCCAGCAACCTGGTTTCATGACGATCCATCGCAAATCGCGACCAGCCCGAATAAAACGCGGGAAAGTCGTCCATGACATCGTAGAAGCTCGGCGTATCCGGGTTTTCCGCCAGTATCCGCAGCGCCAGCTTGCTGGGCTTGCCGATTCCGATGCGGGATTCGCCCTGACCGACCGCCTTGCGTACGGCCCGCAACACTTGCGACCACAACAGCAACCGGTTCACGGTGCCGGACCCGGGTACGGGCTCCAACGGCAATGCGCGCGGCGACAGCAACGTCATCCACCCGGGCACGATGCCCGCGTCCGCGCCGGTTCCGCCCCTGCCTCGCCGCAGATCGGCAAGCGCAGGCAAACGGGTGGGATAGGGGTCCACCCAGGTCACATCGCTCCCGCTCCTGAAATGAAACCACTCGACGAACTTGTGCGGTCTTTGCGCGAAGCTCGCCCAGGGAACGGGAGACAGATAGACCAGATGCATCAGGAGAAATGATCGCTCAGCGTTTTGACGATCCGTTCGGCGCCATGCCCATCGCCATAAGGCGAGATGCCGCGCGCCATCGACCGGTATGCGTTCTCGTCATCCAGCAGCGTCTGCGCTTCCTTGACGATGCGGTCGTAATTGGGCCCGACCAGCTTGACCACGCCCTGCTCGACCGCTTCCGGACGCTCGGTTTCGTCGCGCAGGACCAATACCGGTTTGCCCAGCGCCGGAGCCTCTTCCTGGACGCCGCCGGAATCGCTGATAATCAAGTAGGAACGCTTCATCGCCGCGACGAACGGTGCATAGTCCAGCGGCTCGCAGAGCAGGATGTTCGGGCAGGCGCCCAGCAATTCGTATGCCACGTCCTTGACGTTGGGGTTGGGATGTACCGGATACAGGAACTGCACGCTTGGATTGGCTTCCGCCAGCGCCCTCAGCGCACGGCATATGTTCCGGAATGGCTCGCCGAAGTTTTCCCTTCGATGCGAAGTCACCAGAACCAGGCGCTTGTTCCCGTCCAATGGAATATCCAGCCGGATGTCCTGGGCCGCGGTCATCAGCAATGCGTCGATGACGGTATTGCCGGTCACCACGATATCGGCGTCGGAGACGCCTTCCTGCAACAGATTCCGCCGCGAGTTCTCGGTGGGGGCGAAGTGCCACCGTGCCAGTTTTCCGGTGATGACCCGGTTGGCTTCCTCGGGAAAAGGATTCCGCATGTCCCAGGTGCGCAGGCCCGCCTCGACATGGCCGACGGGAATCCGGTGATAGAAACAGGCCAGCGCGACCGTCATCACCGTGGTGGTATCGCCCTGGACCAGCGCCATGTCGGGCTTCTCCGTCTTCAGCACACCGTCAAGTTCGAGCAGCAGGCGCGCCGTCAGTTCGGTCAGGGCCTGATTCGGCCGCATGACGTTCAGATCGATGTCGGGCTTGATGCCGAAGAAGTCCAGCACCTGATCCAGCATATGCCGGTGCTGCGCCGTGGCCAGCACCCTGACATCGAATTCGGGCTCCCGTTTCAATGCCAGAATGACCGGCGCCATCTTGATGGCTTCCGGCCGCGTGCCGACCACGCACAGTATCTTTTCCTTTTTCATTCTCTATCCAGTCTCCCGCGCATCGCATTCGATACGGCACAGTAAAGAACAGACATCATCAGCCACCGTCACCCGGCGAAAATCATGGCTCCCGATATGTGTGAGGCACCCACGGTCCCCACTTGGATTCGTAGACTTCCCGGTTTCTGCGGAACAGCGCCTGTCTCTCCTCGTCCTTCAATTTGCTGAACGACGCCGAGAGATGATGATGGACGAAGACATCATCCGCACAGACGATCTTTTTGCCCAGCGTTTCGACCCGGCGGCAATAATCGTCGTCCTCGAAGAAGCCGCGTCCGTAATCCTCGCAGATCGGGCCGCATTCCTCGTAGACGGTCTTCGGTAGCATCGCACAGAAGAAGGCAACGGTACGCATGGGATAGGTCTTGCCCATGTTGCGCAGGGTGATCCGCTGCGCTTCGGCAGGCATGTCTTCCAGGCTCCGATAGGTCATGTCGACCTTGGCCTCGTTGCCGATGTTGTTGGTTATCGGACCGATCAGGCCGATCTGCGAATCGTCCTGGATGTGCCGGAGCATGGTCATCGCCCAGCCATTGGTAACCACGGTGTCATTGTTGAGAACGACGAGATAGTCCCCGGTAGCCACATCGAGCCCGATATTGTTGCCGGCGGCGAATCCCGCGTTGTGATCGTTGAGGATCAGCTTGACGTTCGGATACTTCGCGGCGAATTTTTCAAGGTATTCCGGCGACCCATCCGAGGATGCGTTGTCCACGATGACGATTTCCAGATCCGGATAGTCGGATCGGGTAATCAGGCTGTCGAGGCAGGCCCTGGTCAGATCGAGATTGTTGTAGGTCAGCACGACCACGCTGATCCTCGGGAAAGGCAGTTGCCGGATGCGCCGATCAAGTTCGAGCACGCGGCTGTCCCAGGTCTGGGTGGCGGCGAATTCCTTCCGTGCCTGGATTTCCCGCGGCTTCGATCCGGTCGCCAGCACGTTGGACACCAGACGGACGAAATCCTCCGCGTCGATCGCCTTGTAGACTCGATTCCCGAATTGCGCGATTTCCGGCAGATCGACACAGACCACTGGTTTTCCGGAAGCAAGGTACTCGTACACCTTCACCGGATTGGTGGCCAGCGTGAGCGGGTTCACCCGGAACGGCAGCAGGCAGACATCGAACGCGTACAGATAGTAGGGTAGCTTCGAATAAGGCACCTCGCCGGTAAACACCACGTTCTTCAAGTTCGACAGCGCCTTCGCCGCATTGATGGTATCGCTTCCCACCAGCAATACGAGACAGTCCGGATTCGCCTTCGCCACCTGCCGCACCAGATCCAGATCGAACCACTCCGCAATGGCGCCGTAGTAGCCGATGATCTTGCGGCCCGAGGAGTCGACATAGGTCTGCGCCGGCGGTTTCGAGAAGAAACCGTATTCGCCGGCGTTGCGGACGACCGCGATGCTGGAGTTGTAGCGCCTTGCGTAATCCTCCAGCCAGTACGATGTCACCACGACGAGATCGGATTCCCGCAGCATCTGCTTTTCGGTCTTGGTCATCGCTTCTGAAACGTTTCCGAACCCCTCGTGATGATCCATGCAATCGTATATCCGATAGGCGTTCGGCAGCCGCTTCGCCATGCGGAACCAAAACGAATGCTGGGTAATGGCGATCAGCGATTTCGCATCGATATCCACCATCAACATCGAGATGCTTGCTTCCAGCATCCGCTCCTGCTCCGGTGTTGGCGGAACGGAATAGATTGCCGGCGCACCTTTCAGTTTCAGTTTGACCTGATAAAGCGCGAGCGCCGGATCCAACGCCTCTATTTCGTAACCCGGTTCGTTCGAATCGACGAAGTGATTGCTGAAGAAGAACACACGCTTGCCGAGCTTCGCATAACTCCTGGCAAGGTGCTGCGGCCGCTGGATGCGGAAGTGCCAGTCTATGATCGAAAAGACGAAGATGTCGCGCCCGCCGAACACCGGTCCACTGCCGCCCTCCCGCAATGCCGGGGCTGCGGCCTGCGCCGTGCCTACCGGCTTCGGACGCATGGCCCTGAGGACGGACAGTGCCTGACGCTTGAGCTTCTGCTTGCTTTCCATGCCCAGCGGGAGCATGCGGAATACTTTCTGCGTGAAAAGGTACAGCCCACGCTTGAGCACGAACCTGCCGGGGCTGTTGCTTATCCTGTCGACCCAGGCGGACATCTTCATCAAGTCATGGGTCTGTCTTTCCAGCGCCTGGGTCACGGACGATAACTGTTCGTTGAGCGCCGCGTTCATTGCTGCAATCTCCTGCAGCTGATCCAGTACCGCGGCATGACGGACGCGCAGCGCGTACGCCAGCGCGTGTTCCACCTGCAATCCCGGTCCATCGGATACCCATTTCTGGATCCTGTTCTCCGATTCGATGTACCGGAGAAAGTCTTCCGCCGGGATATCCAGCCCCAGATGCCTTGCGATTTCGGTCAACAGCGCCAAGCCGTTCGTCGAAGTACCGGCTGCGGGCGACAACACTTCGCCGATGCTCAGCAATGACAGATAGACGCCACGGAATACCAGGAATCCAAGTTCTATGGGGGCTTCGCTGCTCCACTCCCGATCGATGAACACGGTTTCCCCCGTATCCTTCACGATCAGATTCCTCGGTACGGCATCCAAGAACTGGCCGGGAACCGGCTGGGCAGCCGTTAATGTTCCCCTGTCCAATGCGGCCGCTTCGAGCAATGCATCGTACCATCGCTGCGCCCACTGACCGATATCCTGCAATTGCCAGCTTTCGGTGCTCAGGATCGACTTCAGCTGCTGCGTCCACAGAATCCCGTCCACGAATGGCGCGTCCTCGCGCATGTCGATCCTGATCGGAGCGTTGCCGGATGGCGTGGTCTGCGGATAAAGCAGAGACCCCTGAACATCGAGATGACCGTTGTCCGATTCGGAGAAGGCCATCGATTTCGCATACTCCGGTTTTCTTTGCACAGCAAAGTGATAGGCATCGGCCAGTACGTCGTGCGGCTTGCCCACTCCGGGCGCTCCCGCGATCACCAGGAAGGAGTTGGCGAGATCCGGCCCCAGATCGTTTCGTACCACGGGACCCCATACGCGGCCGGCCATGAAATATGGCGACCGGGGAGCTTGCGGGTCCGCTTCCAACGTCGGTTCGACGATGGCACTGAAACGCTCGCCCAGCTCCTTCGATATCGCCTTCTCCGACATCATGACCGAGGGCAACTTGTAGTCCGGGAATGGGAACCACCAGTCCTGCATCTCCAGTCCGGCCGACTTCAGGCGGTCATGAAGCTCGACGCGGCCATAGGTAGTCACGCCCGCGTTGCTGTAACGGTCTTCCAGTCCGTACATCGGAATTCCGACATGGTCTTCCTGACTGCCAGCGAAGTATTTCAGTCCGAGCTGGTTTTCGATCGCGACGAAGAGCAGACCTTCGGGTTTCAGCAGCTGCCTGACCCGGTTCAGCATGGTCAGCACGGGACTGTCGCCGCCGCTGTACAGGTTGGCGTATTCCAGCACGCCGATCAGCGTGATCGCATCGAAGCGCCTGTCTGTTCCGAAGTTGTCGAACCGCTCGGCCAATACCGCGACATTGCCCAGATCGCGGGTTCGACTGGCGGCGATCGATGCGCGCCTCGGACTTCCTTCCAGCGCCAGGATGTTTCCGCCGGATTCACCCAGATAGCGCGTGATCGCACCGCAGCCCGCGCCTATTTCCAGGACGTTGCCTTTCAGCATCGCTTCGAAAGGACGCAGCAGATTCGCCCGCTGCGGGCTCAGGTGATAGAGCGTGGGCCAGTCCGTGCACCGCCGCCGCAACTCCGGAGAGAACAGGGATACATCATCGGCATCGCGGATGATGCCTGCCAGATGGTTTTCGTTTTCATCGCCGTCGCTGTAGGCAATCCCAGGATAGTCGGGCCTGGCCCAGGCACCAAGCGATTCAATGAACTTGTAGTTCTCGTTTCCAATAAGGGACATCATCACTCACCCGTGTCAATTTCCATGGTCAATCCAAGATCGACCAAGCCTACGATTGCATCTGTCGGAGCCACCACGAGGTGGATGGAGTCATAGCGGCGGTCATGCGGGACCACATCCTCCCCTTGCCTGGAGGCGACGCCTAGGGAGATGAAATAGTCTCCGCAGGCGAGGAAGTTGTTGAACTTCAGCCGCGCCGCAATCACCGAACCATTCTTGCCAGCACGCTGGATGGTCGCGTTTTCAAGGAAATAGGAATTGGTGCTCGAAACCGTCACGCCTTCCTTGTTCTTCAGCGTGAACCCCAGGATCGGATTGACCACCAGGCTATTGAACTTCACGGTCAGGTCGATGGTGATTTCCGTTCCGGACGCGACGCTTTGCAAGACCGCCTGTCCGTCGGAATAGATGCGGAAATCCAGAATCGTCGCTGCGCCATCACCCCAGCGGTATTCGTTGGGATTGTAGTGGGTCTGACCGGCATAGACATCGATATCCCGGCTCAGTCCCACGCCGATGGCCGATATCGCCGTGCCGGCACCGGATGCGGCGGCGTCATCCGTGCCTTCCGGCCGGTCCGTTTTCCTGTCTCTTCCGAACAGGAGATCCATGTAGCGGTTGACCACCTTACGCGGCTCTCCGAGCATTTCCAGTTGCCCGGAGTCCAACAGAACGGCCCTGGAACAATGCGTGACCACCTGCTCGCTGGAATGGGTGACGAGAAGAATGCTGGTTCCGTTGTCCTTGAGCTGCCGCAGACGCTCGAAGCATTTCGCCTGGAACCGCGCGTCCCCGACCGCCAGCGCCTCGTCCACGATCATGATCTCCGGGTCCACCTGTGCCTGCACCGCGAAGGCCAGGCGCACGGCCATTCCGCTGGAATAGTTCTTCACCGGCTGTTCGATGAAATCGCCGATGCCGGCAAACGCGGCAATGCTGTCGAAACGCCGCTCTATCTCTTCACGGCCGAGGCCCAGGACCGAAGCGTTGAGATAGACGTTTTCCCTTCCGGTGAATTCCGGGTTGAATCCGGAACCCAGTTCCAGCAGCGCGGCGATGCGGCCATGCGTCTCGACCGTGCCCGCAGTCGGCATCAGGGTTCCGCAGATGATCTGCAGCAGTGTCGACTTCCCGGAGCCGTTCCTGCCGACGATTCCCACCGTCTCGCCCCTGGCCACCTCGAAACCGACATTCCTGAGCGCCCAGAATTCATGCCCGTAGCGGGTGGCCGGGCGATGCATCGCCCGCTGTATCCGCGGAATCAAAACCTGCTTCAAGCGATCCTTCGGGTTGTCGTAGGTGATGAAGCGCTTGCTCACATCCTCCACGCGAATCGCTATGTCGTCAGAGGACATCGGCGAATCCTCTGCGCGTCTTCTGGAACCAGGCGTACCCCAGCCACGCGACCACCAGCGCCATGGCCGTGTAGGCGGCAAGCCCGGTCCAGTCGGGATACCTGCCCCATATGGCGACGGCGCGGCACTGCTCAATGATGAATGTCAGCGGATTCACCATGATGAAAGGGCGCAGTTTTTCCGGCAGGGCGGTGACCGGGAAGAAAACCGGCGAGAGAAACAGCATCACCGTCATCAGTATTCCGACCGTCTGCCCGACATCGCGCAGGAACACGCCCAGCGATGCCAGGAACCAGGCCAGGCCCAGCGTCAGGATCGACAGGGGTATGAAGATGACCGGAACGAAGACGATCGTCCAGGCGACATGCCCGCCGATGACGAGCTGCGCCACCGTCAGCACGATCAAACTGACAAAAGCATGAAAGAGCGCCGCTCCCAATGTCACCATCGGAAGGATCTCCAGCGGGAAGATGACCTTCTTCACGTAGTTCGCATTGCTGATGATGAGATTGGGCGCCCGGTTCAGGACTTCCGCGAACAGGCTGTGGACGATCATGCCCGCGAACAGTATGACGGCGAACTCGCTTCGGCTTTCGTCGCCTGTTCCCGTCCATCGCGCCTTGAACACCACCGAGAAGACGAAGGTGTAGACCGCCAGCATGAACAACGGATTGAGGAACGACCACAGCAGGCCCATGACGGAACCCTTGTAGCGTCCCACCACTTCCCGCTTGGCCATCTCGACGATGAGCTGCCAGTTCTTCGTCAGGCTGCCGATCAATGCGATCGGCGATATCGAGACCGCGGCATGTGGATTCACGGGTAACTCTCGATTGATTGAAAGGGCAGGCCCTGTCCATCCTTGGCGGAAAGCCGCGGCGCCATCTTGCCGAGAAGGGCCAGCGGCCAATCAATCGCGATTGTCGGATCGTTCCACGACAGGCATCGCTCATGCTGCGACGCGTAGTAGTCCGTGGTCTTGTAGAGAAAATCGGCCGTCTCCGACAACACCAGGAACCCGTGCGCGAAACCTTCCGGCACCCACAGTTGGCGTTTGTTTTCCTCGGTGAGAAGCGCGCCGACCCACTGCCCGAAACTGGCGGAGGAACGGCGCAGGTCGACCGCCACGTCGAACACCATGCCTTTCACGACGCGCACCAGCTTTCCCTGCGGCTGCCGGATCTGATAGTGCAGTCCGCGCAACACTCCCTTCGTGGAACGGGAATGATTGTCCTGCACGAAATCCACGTCCCTTCCGACGATTTCACCAAACTCGTACCGGTTGAAGCTTTCCATGAAGAAGCCGCGTTCGTCTTCGAACACCTTGGGTTCGAGCAGAATGACATCGGGAATCTTCAGGTGGGTCGCGATCATCAATAGACCTTTTTGCCGAAGAGCTGTTTCAGATAGATGCCGTATCCGCTCTTGGCCAGCGGCGCGGCCAGGGCTTCCAGTTGCGTTTCGGTGATCCAGCCCTGTCGATAGGCGATTTCCTCCGGACAGGAGACTTTCAGACCCTGTCTGTTTTCCAGGGTTGCGATGAATTGCCCGGCTTCCAGCAGGGAGTCGTGGGTTCCCGTATCCAGCCATGCGTAGCCCCGGCCCATGATTTCCACGGACAGCTGGCCTTGTTCCAGATAGACACGGTTGAGATCGGTGATTTCCAGTTCGCCACGGGCGGATGGCTTGATCTGCTTGGCGATATCGACCACTTGCCGATCGTAGAAATACAGCCCGGTGACGGCATAGTGCGATTTCGGAACAGGCGGTTTTTCTTCCAGACTGATCGCCATGCCGGCATCGCCGAACTCTACCACGCCATAGCGTTCCGGATCGAGCACATGGTAAGCGAAAACCGTTGCGCCAGTGAGGCGCTGGTCCGCGCTTACCAGCAGTTCCTGGAAATCGTGGCCGTAGAAAATATTGTCGCCCAGCACCAGCGCGCACGGATCCTTGCCGAGGAAGGATTCTCCGATGAGGAATGCCTGCGCCAATCCGTCGGGTGATTCCTGCACCGCATAGTGCAGGCTCAGGCCCCATTGGCTGCCGTCGCCGAGCAGTTGCCCGAATCGCGGCGTATCCTGTGGCGTCGATATGACCAGTATCTCGCGGATGCCCGCCAGCATCAGCGTGCTGAGCGGGTAATAGATCATCGGTTTGTCGTAGACGGGCAAAAGCTGTTTCGACATCGCCAGCGTCGCCGGATGCAGGCGCGTTCCCGAACCGCCTGCAAGAATGATGCCCTTTCGATTCATATCGCCTTCATGTCGCTGAGCTCTTTGATCATTCTCAGAGCATGGTATTCCCAGTGCGGAAGCGTCAGCTCGAAGGTCCGCTGAAGCTTGCCGCTGTCCAGACAGGAATTTTGGGGCCGCCTGGCCGGAAGCGGATAATCCACGGCTGGAACCGGATTGATGGCATCCGGCGTTGCCCGAAACGGGTGCCCCAGTTTCACCGCTTCTTCGATGACGAACTTCGCATACGAGTACCAGCTGGTTCTTCCCGCCGCGGCCAGATGGTAGATTCCATCCTGCTTCGCGAACGATTCGCCCTGCGTGCGCAGCCGCTGCAGAACCTGCGCGGTGACATCCGCGATCAGTTCCGCACTGGTCGGGGCGCCGAACTGGTCGGCCACCACATCGAGCCGGTCGCGCTCCTTTGCCAGACGCAACATCGTCTTGGCGAAATTCGCGCCACGCACCGCATAGACCCAACTGGTGCGGAAGATCAGATGCCTGCATCCGCTGGCGGCAATGGCATGCTCGCCTTCGAGCTTGGTGCTGCCGTAAACATTCAGGGGATTGGCGGGTGCATCCTCGCGATACGCTCCCTGCCCGGTGCCGTCGAATACGTAATCCGTCGAGTAATGGATCAGCCAGGCACCGATGGATCTGGCTTCGCGGGCCAGCGTCGCGACCGCATCGGCATTGATGATGCGCGCGTTGCCGATATCGCTTTCCGCCTTGTCGACGGCGGTATAGGCGGCGGCATTGACGATGAAACCGGGGTTTCCGGCCCGGATCAGTTCGGCCAGACGCTGCGGATTGGCGAGATCGGCGGTAGCCCGATCGCAAATCGTCATTTCGCCCAGAGGCGCCAGCGCCCGTTGCAACTCCCAGCCCACCTGACCATTGGCACCGAACAGAAGAATCCTACTCACGGTACTGCCTGTCCATCCAATCGCGGTATGCGCCGCTGGTGACGCTCTGCACCCATGCCTGGTTGTCCAGATACCAGCGAACCGTTTTCGCGATCCCGGAATCGAAGGTCTCCCGGGGTTTCCAGTCCAGCTCGCGCTGTATCCGGGAGGCGTCTATCGCATAGCGGCGGTCATGTCCCGGACGATCCTTGATGAAGGCGATCTGGTCGCGATAGCCCTTTCCGTCCGGACGTGGCCGCAGTTCGTCGAGCATGCCGCAGATGGCATGCACGACATCGACGTTAGTCTTCTCGTTGTTCCCGCCGATGTTGTAGGTCTCGCCCGGCCGCCCGGCCTCCAGCACCCGGCGTATCGCGCCGCAATGGTCGCCGACGTAGAGCCAGTCCCTGATCTGCTGGCCGTCTCCGTATACCGGCAGCGGTTTGCCGAGCAATGCGTTGTTGATGACCAGCGGTATCAGCTTTTCCGGGAAATGATACGGCCCGTAGTTGTTGGAACAGTGGGTCGTCAGCACCGGCAGGCCATAGGTGTGGTGATAGGCCCGCACCAGATGATCGGACGCCGCCTTGGATGCGGAATACGGACTGTTTGGTTGGTACCGGTGGGTCTCGCAGAACGCGGGCGCTGCCGGCGTCAGGGAGCCATAGACTTCGTCCGTGGAAACATGCAGGAAACGGAAATTGCGCCTCTCTTCTTCCGCCAGCGGGTTCCAATAGGCGCGGACCGCTTCCAGCAGACGGAAAGTGCCCACGATGTTGGTCTGGATGAAATCCTCCGGTCCATCGATCGAGCGGTCCACATGCGATTCGGCCGCGAAATTCAGCACCGCCCTGGGTCTGTGTTCCTTCAGCAGGTCGGCGACCAGCGGATTGTCGCCGATGTCTCCACGGACGAAACGATGCCGCGCATCGTCCTTGACGCTTTCCAGATTCCGCAGGTTTCCCGCATATGTCAGCTTGTCCAGGCTCACCACTTTTTCGTCATGGCGTTGCAACCAATCCAGCACGAAATTGGCGCCGATGAAACCGGCGCTTCCTGTTACGAGGATCGTCATGACCGAACCACTTCCGGGCAACCACATCCAGGTTTCATTTGGATCGCAATATCATTCATATACAAAAACGATGCTTCTGCCTGGTTATTGATGATCTGGGTAAAAAGCCGTGTCTGAATTCAGGCGCTATCGGTATCCGCGGTTCCACGCGGACGCCGACTCCGCTTCAGGATCGATCCATCGCCTCCGGGGGCGTGATCCGCCGATCATTTTACCTTCCCGGTCGAGAACATGGACTCGTCGATGCCATATGGTACTTATCTATGCACACGCTGCCGCCAGCTCCGCAGTGAAAGACTGGCCACCGTCAGGTGGGCGATCGATCATTTTCTCGGCAAGGCCGCCGCCGCAACCGATAGCATACCGGCCAGTCCAGAAATCCAGGACCACAAGGGCACCGTGAACAACGCCGGTCCCCCGGCCTTAAGCCCATACAGGACGGCCGCCGCCAGCAGCAGCCCGCTGCCCAGGATGGCGGCGATGGTCCGGCGCTGCAATGCGCGGATGCTGCGGTTCAGTTCGGACAGTTCGGTCGAACGTATCGTCATCTCGTGATGGCCTTTCACCTGCTGGTTCAGCCATGCATAGACCAGGCGCGGCGTATCCGGCGCATGGGTCATGATTTCCGGCAGGCGCTTGCGGAAATCCTGCAACAGGCGCCGTGCGCTGTAGCGTTCGGTCAGGATTTTCTGCAATACCGGTTTCGCCACCGCCCAGATATCCAGTTGCGGGTCAAGCTGCCGGCCGACACCTTCGATGTTCAACAGGGTTTTTTGCAGAAGAATCAGCTGCGGCTGCAATGTCAGCTGGTAGCGCTGCGCGGTGCGGAACAGCTTGAGCAACACCTCCGCCAGCGAGATTTCCGACAGGGGCCGGGTGAAGTACGGCTCGCAGACGGCGCGGGTCGCCGCTTCCAGATCATCGATGCGAACGCCGGCAGGAATCCAGCCCGCCTCCACATGCAGCTCGGCGATGCGCCGGTAATCCTTGTTGAAGATGGCCATGAAATTCTCGGCCAGGTAGTACTGGTCTTCCTGCGAAAGCTGGCCGACGATGCCGAAGTCGATAACCACGAAACGCGGGTCGGCGGCACGCGCCGGATCGATGTCCACCCAGATGTTGCCGGCATGCGCGTCCGCGTGGAAGAAATTGTCGCGGAACACCTGCGTATAGAACACCCGCACGCCCTTGGCGGCCAGCGCCTTGCGGTCGATGCCGGCGGCGTCCAGCGCGGCGATGTCGTCGGATGGAATGCCGTGGACGCGTTCCATCGTCAGTACGTTTTCCGTCGTGTGCGTCCAGAAGATTTCGGGCGCATACAGGTCCGGCGAATCCTTCCAGTTGCGGCGCATCACGCTG
The DNA here is from genome assembly GCA_031263725.1 of Lysobacteraceae bacterium. Taxonomy (GTDB): domain Bacteria; phylum Pseudomonadota; class Gammaproteobacteria; order Xanthomonadales; family Xanthomonadaceae; genus JAITWM01. Next base: position 104,726 of record JAISFF010000053.1, read on the forward strand.
GCGTTCGCGCCTTCGCGCTCCAGATCCAGTTCCGCCGCCAACGTCGTTTCGATTTCCTCGACCACCGCGCGCGGACGGATCCTGTCGGCGCGCGGATGCGCGTGTTCGACCAGCCGCGCCGCGGATTTGAGCAACGTGATGTCGGCGGCGATCTGTTTCTCTATGCCCGGCCGCAACACCTTGACCACGACCTGACGGCCGTCGGGCAGTGTCGCGGCATGCACCTGCGCTATCGATGCCGATGCCAGCGGCACAGTATCGAACTCGGCGAAAGCGACATCGATCGGCTGTTGCAGCGCCGTTTCCACGATCCGGCGCGCGACCGCACCATCGAACGGCGCGACTCGGTCCTTCAGCAACGCCAGTTCATCGGCGATGTCCAGTGGTATCAGATCCCGCCGCGTGGACAGGATCTGTCCGAATTTGACGAAGATCGGACCCAGTGCCTGCAATGCCAGGCGCAGCCGGGCGCCTCTAGGCTGCGCGGCGATATCCGCCGAGGCGCGCGGCACGAACGGTTTGGCCAGACGCAGCCAGCGTTCCGCCGGCATGCCATCCAGCAGATCGTCCAGCCGGTAGCGCAATACGATCCGGCCGATCCGGGCCGCCCGCAGCGCGGTTCTCATGCGACCCTGCCTTGTTCAATGCCGCACAAGCGGCGTCTGGCGGGACGTGCCAAGCCAGCCGTCAGGCGACGGGAGGGGAGGACTTTCAGGCTGTGCGCCACCCCCCTCTCCGCCTTGTTGGGGGAGAATCCAAGCGCAATCCGCGCGATGCATGTGTTATCACCAATCAGGTTCGTATCGCAGCTATCCGTCAACGCGCCAAACGTCAACAGATCGCCGTCGCTGGAGAATCGCTGGCTGCAGGCCTGATCAAGGCGCCGGCGGGTGAAGCGCTCACGACACTCCGCCTCCTGGCACAGACCGATGCCGACATCGAACAGCGCCCCACTCGTTACCCTGATGCGCTCCTCATTCGTCGCCTGCCTGGAATGGGGATACTGCTGACTGCCGCGTTCATCGCACTGGCGAGATCGAGATGGCGTGTGAATGTCCTGTGGGCGATCCTGCGCGACCGGCAACCGTTTACGCCACAAGCCCGTCAGCGTGCCTGACAGGAACATCAGACAGCACCTTCGGCAGTCCGGCGCAACCGGCTCACCCGCACTTCCATGCGCTCGATGGCATCGCGGAGATTGTCGACATCCTCGTAGAATGCTTCCAGCTCGGCCCGCCCCACCACATCACGGGATTCCTCGGTGACGTATTCGGCCGCGCTCCGGGCGAAGCCATCGGCGCCGGCACGGACCCGTCCCAGCGCCGAGCGGACCGCGTTGGCGATCTGGGTCCCGACCACATCGCCGAATACCGACGTGAAAGGCTGCTGCCAGTCGGGGTCGAAGCGCGACGCCAATCCTTGCAGATGCCGGGCCAGTTCAGCATCGCCCGAGACCCGCATGCGACCGCCGGGACCCGGGGCCGCGGCGCGATCCCCCGCCTGGGCGAAAAACGGCAGCTGCGCCAGCAGTCCACCCAGCGTACTGCGGATGGCCAGATCGGCCTCGCCTTCGCTCTCCTCCTGCGCCGGACCGACCTGCAGACGGTCGCCCGAGACCCGCAGCTCCAGGGCCAGCGGCGGCGATTGCACCGTCAGCATGATGCGTCTCCCGTCCAGCGCGAGCATGGCTTTACGGGTTTCCGGGTCCAGCGCCAGCGCGCGGTTGAGCGCGGTTTCCAGGGCGCGGCCCGCCAACGGTTTCAGGACATGGAGGGATGAGGACATGGCTGCATTCTATCCGCTATGAAGAAGCAATCCTTTGCGAGGCCGGATTTCACCAAGGCTTCCGGAAGCCCAAGCATTTTCCCACAGACAGCATGGACCCGGCCGTGCCATGGAACCCGCGGGTTCTTTCCGGCCGGTCATCAGGAGTGCGGCTTCCGCTACCTACGGATCGGCGCACCCCCAGGCCCGCGCCAGCCGCCGCAAGCCTTCTTCCATGGTCACCGACGGCGCGTAACCGAAGTCGCGCTTGGCGGGCGCCATGCTGTACCAGTGCGGGGTGCACAATTGCTCGGCAAGGAATCGCGTCATCGGCGGCTCGCCGCGCAAATGCAGCAGCGGCCACAGTTTTTCGCAGACCGTCCCGAGCCGATAGGCGGTCTTGAAACTCAGATGCCTGTTCACGGCGGGCGCACCCACGGCCTGGACCAGCGCGTTGATCAAGTCCTTCATCGGCCAAGGCTCGCCATTGGATATGAAATAGGCCTTGCCAGCACAGGCCGCGCCGGGAACCAGGCGCTCGAACGCATCGAAGTGGGCCTGAGCGGCATTGTCGATATAGGTGGTGTCCACTCGGTTGGCGCCGTCGCCGACGATACGCATCCTGCCGGCCTTGGCCCGCTCGACGATTCTCGGCAACAACTGCTGGTCGCCTGGCCCCCAGATCAGTCGCGGCCGCAATGCGACGACGGCCAGATCGGAATCGTTGGCCGCCAGCGCCATTTTTTCCGCGATCGTCTTTGTTTCGGCGTATGGCGCCTTGAATTCGGTGGCATAGGGAACGTCCTGCGCGGTTCCGCTCTCGACCGGGTGGCCGGCCTGATGGGTCACGCTGGGAGTCGAGGTGTAGATCAGCCTGCTCACGCCGTGCATGCGGCAGGCCGCCAGCACGTTTTCGGTACCGACGACATTGGCCTGGTGATAGCTGTCGTAGCTGCCGAAAGCGCCCGCCTTGGCGCCGTTGTGAAACACCGCATCGACGCCCCGCACCGCGTGCATGACGGCATTGCGATCGGCCAGATCTCCCTGGATCTGGCCGACGCCGAGCGCATCCAGCGCCGGATAGTGCCGCCGCTGCAAGGTAACGACCTTGTGCCCGCGTTCGAGCAGGCCCCGGCACAAGGCCCGACCCAGGAAACCGCCGCCGCCCGTCACTAGAATCTTCATCTGCATCCCGATGTCCCTATTTGCGATAGGACGCCCCATTCTAAGGCGTGATCGTGACGGACCGCTTTCAACCCTCGGATTTGCGGATCAGGTTGCCGGCTCCGGACGATCGCGAGCACAGTTCCCGCGGATGCGGGCCCTGGTCGCGCCCGAACCGTCTGCGCCTGTCCGTTTTCCTGAATCCGGGTTCCGGGAACCGAAATAGCCACCTGCGCAATCGCCAACGTCCCGCCCAGCATCAAAAAGCCGCCGAAACCGGCGGCCGCCAACGCAATATTCCTGATCTTCATTCCCTGACGCCCGATTCCCGGTTTCACATGGACGCGATCGACCCTGTTGCACGCATCCGGCCGTGTCCATGTGACGAATGCCGGTTCACGGCCTCGCTCCGTTCATCCTGGATGTCGCCCAGACCGCCAGTTTCTCCCGGCTGATCTTGGTGTTGTGCCGGATATCCACCGGAAATCCCGGGTGCCGGAGGAAATGCGCGATCGTCGAAGTATGCGCATGCCGTTGCGCCAGTTGCCGCAACGCTTCCTCGATGTTCCCGTCCTCGACGCCGGGCAACAGCTCGTAGCACAGCACCGGCACCTGCGCGGGATAATCGCCCACGCCGACCAGTGCGGTCCGACGCACGCAAGGATGCGTGTTGAACACCGGTTCGACCTGCTCGGTATAGAGCGGGCCGTTGCGGGTTTCCACGCGCTGGGTCTTGCGGCCGCAGAACCAGAGCCGGCCCTGCTCGTCGCGATAGCCGACATCGCCCATCCGGTGCACGATGCGCTCGCCATCCCCAAGCCGCTCGCGGATCTTGGCGATCCGGGTCGCAGCCTCGCGGTTGAAATAGGCATCGGTGGCGGTGGGACCGGCTACGGTGATTTCACCGATGACGCCGGCGGGCACCAGCAGTTCGTCCGACCACTCGTCGCACGGCTCGTCCGTGATGCGGATGATGCGGACTTCGTTGGGTTCGACCGCATGGCCGATGCAGGTCCCCGCGCCGGCTTCGGTGGCGGCACGGGTACTTTGCAGTTCGCGACTTTCCACGATGGCGACCGGCAGGCATTCGGTAGCGCCATAAGGCGTCCAGAACTGCGCGTCCTCCGGCAACAGCTCGCGCATCTTCGCCACGATCTCGGGCGGTACCGGCGCGCCGGCGGAAGTCGCCCGCTTGATGGTCGGCAGCGGTTTGCCGTATTCGACCAGCACCCGCATCAATGCCGGCGAACCGAACAGCTGGACCGCGCCAAAACGATCGATCGCATCATGCAGCTTGCGCGGATCCGCCTTGGCCGGCTTGGTCGGATCCATGTCGGGGATCACCGAGGTCAGGCCCATGGCCGGATCGAACAAGGCAAATGGCGGAAATGTCGGCAGATCCACGTCACCCGGCTGAAGGTCGAGGATCCGGTTCAGCATGTCGATCTGGGCGACGAAATGACGATGGCGATATACCACGCCCTTCGGAACGCCCGTGGAACCGCTGGTGAACAGGATCGCCGCCACATCGTCCGGCTGGGTATCGGCCAACTGGGCGCCGGCGCCGGCGCCATCCTGTTCGATCCGGGCCAGGGTGGTCCCTCCCCATCCCCAGCGACGCCCGACCGTGACCCGTTTCTTCGCCGATTTCGCCCAGCCCAGCAGAACCCGCGCGAACTGTGCCAGCGGAATGCCAATGAAGGCTTCCGGTTGCGCTTCGTCCAGGCATTGTTTCAGCGCCCGCTTGTCGATGCCCGGGTCCACCAGCACCGGAACCGCGCCGGACTTGAACAGTGCGAACATCAAGAGGAAGAATTCCGGCGAGGGCCGCACCATCACCACCGTCCGCGTCCCGCGCCCGATGCCGTACCGGACCAGCCCGGCGGCGATCGCATCGCTGCGGCTGTCCAGCGCGTGGTAATCCATTACCACATCGTACTTGGCGAAACCGTCGGGACCGGTCGTACCCGGATAACGGATGGCGGGCTGTCCGGGCTGTTCACGGGCCAGCCGCGGCAGAACCGCCGCGATATTGCATGGATGGATCATGATCGAATTATCGCCGGTCGAAGCCGCGAATGTCGCAACGCACAGCCATTGCCGACGATTGCCACGGCGGCCAGGATCGCGGAGATCGTGGAATCCGGCACCGGCCAACGACGCCGGCGACCGTATCCTGTCGTCATTTGACCACTTGCTTCAGCTTGCGCAGACGCCGCTTGGCGGCTGCCAGCGTCGGATCCTCGGTCTCCGAGGAAGAGGTCCAGTCATCGTTGACCTGCTGCCACAGCGGCACCAGCGTTGCGCGCGAGGCACCCAGCTGCCAGGCGGATTCGCAGCAGGCGCTGGCCTTTTCGTAATCGTGCTTGCTCAAGGCCCAGCGCGCGCCGATGATCCAGGTCTCGCTGTTCTCGGGCGCCAGTTCCATCATCCGCAGCACGGCAGCCGTGTAATCACGCTTGTCTTCAACCATCAGCGCCGCCCGCAGATAGCACTGCAGCGCATCGGCTTCCATCGACGGGGTTTCGATCAGCGGCTCGACCAGCGCCATCGCACGCTTGTAGGCCTGCTGGGAAGCGGGCGCGCGCAGCAGCGACGCTTGCTCCAGGGCGATATTGGCCGCTTCCATTTTCACTTCGCCGGAATTCGGCGCATCCAGATACGGCTGCAGTTGCTTGTCGGCACCAGCCAGCAGCATCAGGCGGATGGACAGGTTTTCCAGCTGGCTGCGCAATCTGGCCATCTGCGCCACCATCAGGCGAAGCTCCATCTCGCCTTGCTGCTCCTCGCCGAACGAGGTCAGTTTCAGCGCCTGCTCGGCTTCCATGTACTTTTCCCGCCGCGCCGCGCCCATCAGGCCCTCGGCTTCGGCACTGAGCAATTTCACCCAGGACAGCATGATCGGCGCGGACGTGCCTTCGACGATCCAGGGACGGTACTTGGCCTGCACTTCGCGCAGGCGCATGCGCTTGGAGGCGCCGCTGAGTCCTTCACCCTGCACCGCTTCCAGCGCATTCTGGACGGCACTGGCCTGCCATACCGATTTATGACTGGCATCGGTGTTTTTCAGCGCCTGCGCCACCAGGGAATCCACTTCCGCGCGGAATGCCGCAGCTTCGGCACCTTGCGAAATGCCGGCACGCAGTCTCAGGACACGCTGCAGCAACCATGCGGCATCCGAGTCCGGCGGCGCGCCTTGCTTCAGCGCACCGCGGAATGCCTGCTCGGCCAGGGCGTATTCCTCGCGCTTGTCGCCCAACGTCAGGCTCGAACGCTGCAACAACGCATAGCCCAGGTCGGTCAGCAGGCGCGGATTGCTGCCGTCATCGGTTTGCGCAGCCGCGTTCAGATGGTCCACCGCGTCGTTCAGCGAAGCGATCTGTTGCAGGCCGGTCTGCTTCTGCGCCTGCAGCAATCTGCAGTATCCGATCCGGTACCGCAGCAGATTTTGCCGGTCCGGCTCCTTGGCCAGGATACGGGCAAAGGCATCGGCGGCGCTGCCGTAGCTTTCGGCGCTGCCGGTCATTTCCGCCATTTTCCACCAGACGCTGCCCACCGCCATCAATACGCCGATCGGCGGATCCGGCTGCTGCGACAGCGGCGACAACAATTCCAGGGCCTTGCCCAGGTTTTCTTCGGCGATGGCCTTCTGTACGGCCGCAAGTATCTCGTTCAAACGCCGGTCCTCTTCAGTCAAAACAGGTGCCGGCGCATCGGGCGAAGCTTGTTCCGGCACTTTGTCGCTATCGTTTTCTTCCGGGCTGGCGGCATTGGCAACGACCGCCGCCACGGCCGGCAATGCGGTTGCGATATGGTTATCGGAACCGGTGCCCTCAATGTATCGCGAAATCGCGGCACGAGTTTCGTTCCCGACATCCAGTTCCAGCTTGGCCGCGCCCGGAATGGCTTCCACCCGCTGATCGTCGCTCAATTCCACGATGTCGAACTTGGCGCCGGCACCGTAGGCCAGCATCACATCCTGATCGCATTCGCGAGAAGGCCCGGAAACGGCGTCCGTTGCGGTCGCCTCGGCCCGCGTTTCCTCCACATGTACATCCGGCATGGAACGCACCGTCAATGCAGCCATGCCTTCCACATCGTCCCCGGCATCGCTCCGGTTCCGCGACAGGCGCTTCGCACCGGTCCCGGTCTTGCGCTGGGTCAAATAGCGCAACACGCCCATCACCAGCAACGCGACGGGAATCCAGAGCAACCAAAACAACCAGCTCGGAACGTTGGAAGCCTGGCTTCCTACCATCTGAACATTCATCTGGCTTGTCCTATCGTTTGTGGAAGCCGGTCCAGAACCGACTTCGTTGGCTGCCACGACCGAAGGGGCCGCGGTCGGCTCTTCCGGCGGAGACACCGGCACGACAGCCGTTTCAGACCCCGAATCTCCCGCAGGCATCTGCGCTGCGGTGGATGCATCCTCGATACCGCCGTCCGCGTTGCCTCCGTTGTACGTCCCGCCATTCTGTCCAGCGGTCGCGATCGTGGCAACGCCATGGTTCGATGGTATCGCGCGACTTCCACCGGCGGACGTTCCCGAATACCTCGCGCCTGCCGTTCGCCAGGCGCCATCGACGCGCCTGTCCACTTCCGGAAAGCGCCGGCGGCTGTTGCGCTGCGCATTCCATGCCTGCACCAGTTCGGGCAATCGGCCTATCACCTCGGCCCGGCTCAGCCGGGCCGGTTCCGTCGCCATCTCCGTGGCGGCGTCCGCCGCCAGGGGAATCGCCGTCGCCGGACCCTGACCGGCATTCGTGCCGTCCTGATCGACGGCGGCGGATCCGGGTTTCGCCGTCGATCCAGCTCTGTGGACCTGCGAACAGGCGACGATGGCGGTTGCCACCACCGTCATCATCGCCATCCGTTTGGCCCATCCGCCGTTCAAATTTCTCTCAGATGCTCGAAGTCCGCACCCATGCCGGACTCCAGCGGCGCGGCGATGATGTTCTGGTGCGCCCAGCCCGGGAAGTAATTGGTCTGGTTGCTGGCCTGGTTTTCCGGGTTGTACAGGTACGCCATGTGCGACCAGCAGCGGTATCCCAACGCCTTGAGCGCGGCCACTTCCTTCTGCGCCTGCTGCGGCGAGCTGAGGCGGAAGTAGATATAGGGCTTGTGCTTCTGAACCAGCTCGCGGCCACCGGTGAGCACATTGACCAGCGCACCCGGCGTATTGACCTTCAACAGCTGGAACGCACCCAGATCCAGCTCGTCGACGGTCATTTCACGCTTGCGGTTGCTGGACAGGTAAGCATAGACATTGTTGAGGCTGTTCAGCGCGATATTGGCGCAGAGTTGCAGGTGGACCAGACGGTCGGATTCCATGACGTGCACTTCGCCGCCGCTACCGACGGTCTGCGACAGGCAAAGCGTATGGGCGCCGTATTCGCTGCCCACTTCCACCACGGTCGCGCCTTCCTGCAACAGCTCGGTCAGCAGATCCAGTTCGTTCTCGACCCATTCGCCGTAGTTTTCCAGCGAGCACGTCACCGCGTTCTCGTCCGGCACGGCATTGATGACGCCATAAAGAGTCTTCCAGAACTTGGGCGTTACGTGAAGCGAATTATTGGTCACTTGCATCTGTAGGTTCCTCATGAGTCGTAATTCGGGATGGCACCTTCTCGCAGATGCCCGATCGTCCGGGGCATATTACGACAAAGTCCACTTCCGAAGTACCTGACTCCGGGGCCTGGAACCACGCTCTCGCAAGCGTTGGGGCCTTGATTGGAAATGTCGCGCGACTCCCCTCGCGGTTCCCGGCGGGGGCATCTTCCAGATGCCGGGAAGAACCCATCATAGACGCTCCGGGACCTGCCGCAACGGCAAACCGGCTGATGTCGGGAAATCAGGGCGAAACGGAGAATCGTCAGCCGATGCCAATCGACACGCGGATCGGGTGGCCGGTCCGGCCCATCCCGCCGCCCCGACGATCGCTCAACCCAACGGATGCGCGTCGAGGAAGGCGCGGATCTTCGGTACCAGTTCGTCCGCCTTGTCTTCCAGGACATAGTGCCCCGCATCCTCGTAGACATGCTGCTCGGCCTTCGGCAGTGCCCGGGCGAAACCCTCCAGGAAATGATGATCGAAGACGAAATCCTTCAGTCCCCAGCCGATGAACGCCGGCCGGTCCGCGTATTCGGTCAGGCGCTGTCCGGATTCGATCAGCTGCGGCCAGGCGGCGTCCTGTTCCGACAGCGGGATGTCCTGCACGAAACGCAGGGTGGCGATGCGGTTCCGCCAAGAATCGTAGGGCGCGACATAAGCACGCCTGACATCCGCCGGCATCCTTTGGGAGACGCCGACATAGGAAGCCGCGCCCGCGAACATGTTGAAGCCCCGAATCAGGAAGGCGCCGATCTTCGAATCCCGACCCAGTGACAGCTGCCAGGGCAGCTTCTTCGCGGCCGGCAGCGGGAAGGCCGCCGTATTCAGTATCACCAGGCGACGCACCCTGGAAGTATCGCGCAAGGCCCAGCCCATGCCGATCATGCCCCCCCAGTCGTGCACCGCCAGCGTCACCGGACCCTGGATATCCAGCCCGGCCAGCAGGGCATCCAGGTCGTCCACCCGCGATTGCAGGGTATAGCGATATTGCAGGTCGCCGGGTTTGTCCGACAGGCCCATGCCGATATGGTCGGGGACGATGCACCGGTACCGGTCGCTCAATCCCGATACCAGTTTGCGCCAGTAATAGCTCCAGGAAGGATTGCCGTGGATCATGACCACCACTTCGCCATCACGGGGACCTTCATCGAGGTAATGCATCCGGATACCGGGACGCACTTCGAAACGGTGTCCGGTGAAGGGATAGTCGGGAAATTTCATGTCTTGGAAGCCAGGAATCTCGGTGCGAGGGGCGTTGGGTTCGCGCCATGTCAGCCTTCGGACTGGGTGGCCGTCCCCGCAGGGCATCGGCCGGCATTCGAACATCCGGAAGCGGACGCCGCGCAAAGACAGAGGTCCTCGCACCCGCGTCGGAACGACGGAACGCGCGGCGGTCAAGCCGTGCCGGTAAATCCGGAAGTCGTCGTGCCGCAGCCTGAAAACGCCGGACGAACGATAAAACGAAGGCGTGAATTGTAAACTTCCCGCCTGTGGATTGAAAACTCGGCCAGCCCCATACCACGGGCACCCGCATCCGGGACGCCCTGATCGAACGCGCCCGCAATGGCGTCACGGTCCGGCTGCTGCTGGATGCGGTCGGCTCCAACCGCGTCGACCGGCGATTCCTGAAACCGCTGCGCGAGGCGGGAGCGGAAGTGGCGTGGTTCCACCCGCAGCAATTGCTGCGCCCCTTCAAACGTCCATGGCTGAACATGCGTTCGCACCGGAAGATCGTGGTGATCGATGGGCGCATCGCATTCACCGGCGGCATCAATATCACCGACGAGGAAAACGACTGTTTGCGGGAAGATGCCTATCGCGATCTGCACATGCGACTGCAGGGCGACATCGTCCGCAGCATCCAGCTGGTTTTCATCGAAGACTGGACTTACGCCACCGGCCAATCGCGGGACAATTTCGATATCTGCGGCCTGTGGCCCGGGAATTCGCCCGATATCCGCCAAGGACGCATTCGCTCGCAGACGTTGATATCCGGGCCGGACAATCAATGGGAGGCGATTCACCGGCTGCATGTCAGCGTCATACAGAAAGCATGCAAGCGCGTCTGGCTGGTCACGCCCTACTTCGTCCCCGGGGAAGCGGCGCGCATGGCGTTGACCTCATCCAGCCCTGGCCGGGCTGGATACCCGTTTGCTGGTACCCAAGAGGAGCGATTCGCTTTGGGTGACCCTCGCCGCCCGCTCATATTACGACGAGCTGCTGCAAGCGGGTGTCGCGATCTACGAATACGGTCCACGCATGCTGCATACGAAGGCACTGCTGGCCGACGACGATATGTGCATCGTGGGCAGCGCCAATTTCGACCAGCGCAGTTTCCGGCTCAACTTCGAGATCTCCATGCTGTTGCAGAGCACCGAGGCCACTGCCGGGCTGGCTGCTTTGCTGGAAACGGAATTCGCCCGGGCCGTTCAGGTTCGCCCCAATGGCAGGCGATTCTTCTGGAAGCAGCGTCTGCCCGAAGCCATTGCCCGATTGCTGTCTCCCTTGTTGTAATGCCGATTCGGGCTAGAATTCATCCCAGGCTTGGGGAGATCGATTATGTACTGGTTATTTCTGCTGTTCGCCGTGGGGGCCCTGGCCCTGGCTTTCACCACACCGCATTTCTGGCTGATGGGGCTGTCCTCGCTGGCGGCATTGGCCCTGTGCCTGGCCTGGGCCTATGGTTGGTACTCCAGCCGCGTCGGGAGGAACCAGCGCGACGAGTCGTCGATGATCGATCCCGTCGAACTGCGTCGCATGCGCGAGCTGGCCGAAGCGCGCAAACATGCCCAATCCACGCAATCGGGACATTCCGACCCATCGTCCGGTCCGCTTTCCTGAATCGATATTCGCGTGTCCCCAATCGCATGAGTCCGCCCGTAGGGAAAGCGGACTTTCGGAATCGGTCGTTTTCGCCGGCTACGCTGCAAGAATATTCCGCTTCTCCGACGGGTACAGACGCAAGAGCGCCGCCTCGAAAGGCGGCGTTCCCGTTTCGCTCGCTCCAGACATCCGCGAGTGCGCGCGGATACGATGCCACCGATCCAGCCTACCGCTGCTGCGCCTGCTGGACGAAGCCAAGCCGCTTCATGTCCGCGTTCTTTGCAGATGCCAGTACCCTGGCCATCGTTTCGTACTCGGAGTCCGGACTGGCATCGATGCGCAGCTCCGGCTGGTTGGTTGGATCCTTCTGTACCTCGTTTTCCATCATCGTCTGCAAGGACGATACCGCCACCGGGTTGTTGTTCCAGAACACCTGATTGCTGGCGTCGATGCGCAACTCGATCGGCGGCGGCGGTTCCTTTTCCACCGGCGGCGGATTGATGACACGCTGCGGCAGCGCGACATCGATCGGATACGTCATTGCCGGCGCCGTCACGATGAAGATGATCAGCAATACCAGCATCACGTCCACCAGCGGCGTGACGTTGATGTCGGACATGGGCCCTTTGCCCGATCCGGAACTGAATGCCATGGCTCAAGGCCCCTTTTCTTTGGTGGCGATGAAACCGATATCCATCATTCCCTGGCTCTGCGCGATCAGGGTGACTTCATTGATCGTCCTCATCTTGGTGGTGCGATCTCCACGCAGGTTGAGCGGTGGCTGGGGGGTCTGCTGCGCCGTGGTGGAAAGACGCGACTCCAGCACCTCCTTGCTGATCTCCTGATCGTTCCAGTACAGCCTGCCATCCTCGGTAACGGCGATGGTGATCGGCATCACCCGCTTGCTATCGTCCTCGCCTTTCCTGTCCAGGTTGGCGCGCGGCAGGTCGATCTGCACCTTGTGCGACATCATCGGCGCAGTAATGATGAAAATGATCAGCAGCACCAACATCACGTCCACGAGGGGCGTGACGTTGATGTCGGACATGGGTCCGCCACCGCTATCTGAACTGAAAGCCATAATCGGGCTCCGTTACCTTGTTGCTTGAGATCCGACGATTCCTGCGCCGCCGAATCAGCGGACGCGCGAGCCGGTGGCGAAGAAGTCGTGCAGATCGTGCGCGAAGCTGTCGAACTTGGCGACGGTCGCGGTGTTCATCTTATTGAAGAAGTTGAACGCGAACACCGCCGGAATGGCGACGAACAGGCCGAGCGCGGTCATGATCAGCGCCTCGCCCACCGGGCCGGCAACCGCATCGATCGATGCCTGGCCGGTCTGGCCGATCTTGATCAGCGCGCCGTAGATACCCCACACCGTGCCCAGCAGACCCACGAACGGAGCGGTCGCACCGACCGTCGCCAGCAGGATCATGCCGGACTGCAGCTTGGCCGACTCGCGGGTCACGGCCTGACGCAGCGAACGATCGACGAACTCGGAGCGGGAAAGGGTTTCGCCCAGACCGGTGCCTTCCTTTTCGGAACGCTGGTGATGCGCGGCGGCCTGCGCGGCATCGAGCGCAATCTTCGAGAACGGCTCGCTGTTCGGCTGCGCTTCCATCAGGTTGATGCCTTCCTGCGCATTCGGCGCATTCCAGAAATCGTTGACGACGTGGGCCGCCTGCGACTTCAGGCGTGCCGCCTTGATGATATTGAAGATGGTCCAGTACCAGGACATCGCCGACATGACGACCAGCACTATCAGAACGGCCCAGGACACCACGAACTCGCCCGGGTGGCCGGTCATTTCGCCCATCAAGTGCCCAAAGCCCATCTGCGTAAGGGCATTCGCACTGTTACCCCCAGCCGCCGCGGCGATGAAAATTTCCTGCAACATGATGCTTACCTTTTGAATTGAATGGAGTGAAATGAGGAGTGAGACATTTGAAACACAGGGTGGCGGAAGCCGGCACCTTGTCTCCGTGAAAGGAGCAGCCGGCTCTTAGCGTCCCAGATTGAAATCGACCGGCACGCGGACTCGGGCGCCTTCCCTCTTTCCGTTGACGACGCGTGGATTGAAAGTCCACTTGCGGGCCGCCGCGACAGCGGCGCGTTCGAGATCATGATTACGGCTGGTGTTCCTTTCCACCGTGACATTGAGAACGTTGCCGTTCTCGTCGATGTCGATCAGCAGGACCACCTGCCCCTCGACGCCCGCACGCAATGCCGCCGGCGGATACTGCGGTGGATTGGTGCGCCGCGAGCTGGGATCGACTCCCGCTTCGATGGTCCGGGGCACCTGCGGCTGTACCGGCGGCGTCGGTTCGACATAGACATCGGTGGGACGCGGATCGGCCACATCGACGGGCGGCGCCTCCGGGGGCGGCAGCATCGGCGGCGGCGTGGTTCGCGGCGGCGCCAAAGTCCTGATCGGCGGCGGCGGCCTGTCTTCCGGCTTGGGCGGCGGCGGCGGCGGAGGGGGCGGCGGTGGTTTTGCATCCACCAGATTGACCACGATCTTCCGCTCCTGGGGTTGCTCCGCCTTCGGAGCGACCGCCGGAATCAACAGCAACAACAACACGGCCACATGCAATGCGATTACGAAAGCAATGCCGACGATGCGCGCCCAGCTCAGCTGTCCGCCATCATCCTCGTCATCGTAATGTCTATGGATCACAAGTTCTTCAGTCATGCACCAGTGGCCCGACGAATAAATAAGTAAGGAAATATAGGGGGACCAGTGACCAAGACCCGATTCGAATGACCTTTTCGCGCCATCGAAGGGACCAAGCTTACACCAGTTTTTCGGGTCGTTTTACTTCAGGTTGATGATTCTTTGCGCATCGGCCGGATTTCTCACGCCCCTGTCCAACGCGTGCTGCGCGGCCTGCTTGGCTTCCGGAATCCGGTCTTCCTGCCAAAGCACTCGAGCCAGGTTCAGATAGGTTTCGCCGTTGTCCGATAGCGGCGCCGCCTTCTCCCAGTTCTCGATCGCCTGAGGAATCCGGTCAGAATAATAGTAGGACTGCGCCAGTGCCAGATAGCTTTGGTAATCCGGTTTCAAGGCTCCCTTCCGCATGCCTTCGTTGATCACCGAAATCACATCGTTCTCGTGGCCATCCATGTTGGCGTAGGTGACGTAAAGCTGGCGAAATTCGCGTTCTTCGGTCAATTGTCCCGAAGCCCGCAGGCGCTCCAGAACCTGGACGGCCTGTTGCGGCTTTTCCGCCTGCATGTAGACCGAAGCCAGATTCAGTTGCGCCGACTTGTCATCCGGTCGCCGGGTAGCCAGCTGCTCGGCCACGCTCACCGCCTGATCGGGCTGATCGCTTTCCAGATAGTTGACCATCAGCAACTGGTTCCAGCTGTCATTGGGTTCGCTGCTGGCATCGATGGCTTGGCGCAGCAGCGGGATCGCTTCCTGGTAGCGCTGCATCTGGTAGAGCGCCTGGCCTTTCAACACGAGATCCTGAGGCTTCTGCGAGCGTGTTTCGGTCAGGTAGCGATCCAACAGGGCGAGGCCGGCCTGCTGTTGCGTTTCATCCTGCAACTGCAACTGGGCCAGCATCAGCATCGACTGATAGTGACCATTGTTGTCCAGGCCGTTCAAGCTCAGCGCCTGTTCCAGATAGCGTTCCGCCGCAGCCTCGTCATCCAGGCTGTAGGCGGCCTGCCCGGCAAGCTGCCCGGCCAGCGATTTCTCGTAGGCGTTGGCTCCATCATCGGCCAGGACCTCATCGGCCAGTGCGCGCGTCTGCGGATACTCCGCCTTGTTGAAAGCGTCGATCATGCGCTGCAGCTTGCGGCCAAGACGGGAGGATGCACGGATTCCAGGCGCTTCGCGGGTCGCGTCCGGAAACATCACATTCTGGTTTGCATTGGCTCCGGAACTGCTGCGACTGCTGCGACGTTCCTCGCTGCGCGCGGAAGCGGATTGCGCCACGGCGTCCACCATCATCACGCCACTCAGGACGGCTGCGGCCAACACGGACAGCAGAACTTGCTTGCGACTATGAGACCTCATGAATCACTTCTCCAGCCGTCGAAATAGACGGAATTGAATTGAGCATCACGCGGAGACGGTTAACGCTATCAGAAACCTTCCCCAGCGGGAAACACTCTACACCGGCAAATACCCTATCGAACCAATATCGAACATCAATTGCCGCATTGTGGAACATTCCCGGCGCGGCGCTCCGCTTCGTACACCGGCATCAATGACGGCGCCGCCTTCTGCAATTCCTGGATTCGGTTCTGCGGATCCGGATGCGTCGACAGCAATTGCGGAGTCCGTCCGGATCCGGCGGTTTCGGCAATCATGTTTTGCCACAGCAACGCCGCCTGGCGCGGATCGAATCCCGCCTGCGCCATGAGACGCTGGCCGATGTCGTCGGCTTCGGTTTCCTGCACGCGCGAGAAAGGCAGCAGGATGCCCAACTGCACCGCCATGCCGCCGCCTTGCGTCACCAGATCGGCGCCCGTCTGCCCATATCGGACGCCAGCCAGCGCACCCAGCACCTGGATACCGGTGGAGGTCGCCACTTGTCGCGAAGCACGTTCGTTGCTGTGGCGCGCGTAGACGTGTCCGATTTCATGGCCCAGCACTGCCGCAAGTTGATCCTGGTTTTCGGCCACCTTGAAGATGCCGGTGTGCACACCGACTTTTCCGCCAGGAAGCGCGAACGCATTGGGCGTGTCATCCACGAAAACCGCCACTTCCCACGGCACGCTCCGCAGTTCGGTCGGCAGTTGTTTCACCAATGCCTCGACCACGCATTGCACGTAGGCGTTCTGCCGTGCGTCCTTGCCAACGGGTTGTTGCATTTTCATTTCGGAAAACGCCCGCGCGCCCATCTGATCGAGCTGCGAATCGGACAATGCCAGATACTGGCGGCGGCCGGTCGGGGATGTGGTCGTGGCACAGCCAGTCAGCAGCGCCAGCAACAGCACGCCAAGAATTCCGTATTTCAAATTCAGCGTCATAGCTTTCTCTATTTCGGAATCGGCCGAAACCACCCGTGATTCTCCAACAATCATGTGTTCAGGGTAATCCCTGTCGAACCAGAATCATCAGCGCGATCGCATTGTTGACCGCATGCGCGATGATAGCCGTCCACAGCGTTCCGGATTTCCGGTACGCCAAGGCAAATACCATACCCATCGTTCCGTAGACGAACCAGAGCAGAAGCATCGCCGGCCAATCATTGGCGCTGAGACCGGGAACTTCGTGCACGAACGCGAAGGCCGCGCTGCTGAGCAACATTCCGGGGAAAGGAAAGCCGGCTTTCAGAAACCGTCCGAAAAAAATCCGGCGAAACAGCAATTCTTCATACGCGGGAGCCAGCGCGATCGCGAATACCGTGATGAACACGGGATACTGACTCATTGCCTGCTGAATCAGCTTCTGGTTGCTTGGTTCCGGAACGATGCCGAACATTCCGGCAACCAGTCCCGCCGCTCCTCCGAAAACAGACAAAACGATACCGGTCAATATTCCCCAGAACCAAGTCCTGGGACGATACACAGCTCGCATCGATGTTGCGCATTCCGACCGATCGGCGCGCCGTCGCCAGAAATAGAGAACCATCGCTGCGGCCGACATGCCCAGCCATGTCATCATGATCATGGCCAATGGCCCCGGTTGTCCGATCAAAGCGGTAATCTGTTCCGGACTCAGCGCATCGTTTCCTTCGCCTGCCGCAAGCAGTGTCGGCACGACCTGAATCCAGCGCGCCGCTCCCCAGATCAAGCCGACCGCAATACTGATGCCTGAAACCATCACGGCCGCAATCAACAGGTCCAATGAAAACTTGCCGATCACGTTCGGCAGCGGAACCAGCGCCGTCCTATTTTCGGATCCCGACATCACGCCGAACTCCCGACGATAACTCGATTATGATTCACTTCGATATCCGAAATGCAGTATCGAATTTCTTGCATCTGTGGATACCACTTGCGGAGATCGATCCATGCGAATGCGTTACGCCGGAAATTCGGCGCTGTATCGACCCGGATACAACGGCGACGCGGACAATGTTCCGGCAAAACCGATAATGAAAAATCCGAGCCCGCACGAAAAACCGCATCGATCCGAAAACCGCGAGGATATTCCGGAGGTCTTCCGCAATGTCCCTCGACTTATCAAACGCGGATATCAGATATCCAGATTGGCGACTTTCAGCGCATTGCTTTCGATAAACTCGCGACGCGGTTCCACCACGTCTCCCATCAAGGTGCTGAATACCTGATCGGCCGCGACCGCATCCTCGATGCGTACCCGCAACAAGCGCCGCGTATCCGGATTGACCGTGGTTTCCCACAACTGCTCGGGATTCATTTCCCCCAGGCCCTTGAAGCGCTGGATCTGACGACCCTTCTTCGCTTCATCAAGCAACCAGGCCTGCACCTGACTGAAGTTCGTCACGGCCTGGCTTCTGTTGCCGCGGGAAACCTCGGCTCCTCCGCGGATCAGGCCATGCAGCAATGAAGCCGCATCGCGCAACGGACGCAATTCGCCGCTTTCGAACACGAAGAGCGGCAATATCTGCGTCAACTCCTCACCCATATGACGACGCATGACGACCAATGCCGTCGAATGCTGTTCATTCGCGGGTTGCAAGCGCAACGAATAGCGCGGACTGCCCAGGCCATCCTGATTGAGATGCGCTTCCAGCGCATCCAGCTCTTTCCTGTCATCGATATTGCTGGCCAGATGCTCGGTATCCAGTGGCGTGAAATCGATCAGTGCTTCGAGCAGAACCGGATCGTAGCGATGTGCGTTGCGGGCGATGGCATCGCGGGCATTCGTGTAGGCGATTATCAATTTCTCCAGCGCTTCGCCCGATATCGCCGGTTCGCCCGCAGCCGGGACCAATGCCGCGTTGTCGACGGCACTGCTGGCCAGATAGGCATTGAGCGCGTTGTCGTCCTTTAGGTAAAGCTCCGTCTTGCCCTGCTTGATCTTGTACAGCGGGGGCAGACCGATATAGACATGGCCGCGATCGATCAGTTCCGGCATCTGCCGGTAAAAGAAAGTCAGCAACAACGTCCGGATATGCAAGCCGTCCACATCGGCGTCGGTCATGATGATGATGTGGTGGTAACGCAACTTGTCCGGGTTGTATTCGTCCTTGCCTATGCCCGTACCCAGGGCGGTGATCAGGTTTCCGACCTCGGCCGAACCCAGCATCCGGTCGAAACGGGCGCGTTCGACATTGAGGATCTTGCCGCGCAGCGGAAGCACCGCCTGGTTCTTGCGGTTGCGGCCCTGCTTGGCCGAGCCACCCGCCGAGTCGCCCTCCACGATGAACAGCTCGGACAACGCCGGATCCTTTTCCTGGCAGTCGGCCAGTTTGCCCGGAAGACCGGCGATATCCAGAGCACCTTTGCGGCGGGTCAGTTCGCGGGCTTTGCGGGCTGCCTCGCGGGCGCGGGCCGCATCGACCACCTTTTCCGCGATGATGCGCGCCTCGCTGGGATGCTCCTGCAGGAACTCCTCCAAACGGGCCGAAAAAATGCTTTCAACCACCGGCTTCACCTCCGAGCTGACCAATTTTTCCTTGGTCTGGCTGGAGAAGCTCGGGTCCGGCACCTTGACCGACAGGACCGCGATCAAGCCTTCGCGCATGTCATCGCCGGACAGGTTGATCTTGGCCTGCTTGGCCAGACCATTCTGCTCGATGTAATTGCTAAGCGTTCTCGTTAAGGCCGCCCGGAAACCCGCCAGATGCGTACCTCCATCCTTCTGCGGAATATTGTTGGTGAAACAAAACATCGTTTCCTGATAGCCATCGGTCCATTGCAGCGCAACATCGATCAGAATGCCGTTTTGCTCGCCGCTGATCGATACGACATTGGGATGCAACGGCGTTTTCAACTGCGACAGGTGTTCGACGAAGCTGCGGATACCACCTTCATACTGGAAAACGTCCTTGCGGCTTTCGCCACGCTCGTCCATCAGCGTGATCTTGACGCCGGAATTAAGGAACGAAAGCTCCCGCAGACGCCGCGCCAGGATCTCGTAATGGAACTCGGTATCGGTGAATATCCCGGCTGCGGGTTTGAAGCACAGCAACGTCCCGCGCTTGTCGGAAGGCTCGATCTGTTTCAGCGGATACAGCGGTACGCCCATGGCGTATTCCTGCTGCCAATGAAATCCATCGCGCCAGATATCCAGCCAGAGATGCTCGCTCAGCGCATTGACGACCGAAACGCCGACGCCATGCAGGCCGCCGGACACCTTGTAGCTGTTGTCGTCGAATTTGCCGCCCGCATGCAGGACGGTCAGGATGACTTCGGCCGCCGATACGTGTTCTTCCCTGTGGATATCCACCGGAATGCCACGTCCATTGTCGGAAACGGATACCGAACCGTCTTCCCGGATTCTGACAATAATGTCGTTGGCGTGGCCAGCCAAGGCTTCGTCCACAGCATTGTCCACTACCTCGAACACCATATGGTGCAGGCCGGTGCCGTCGTGGACATCGCCGATGTACATGCCCGGCCGCTTGCGCACGGCTTCCAGCCCGCGCAACACGGTGATCCGGCTTGAGTCGTATACGTCTGGAGAAGAAGGAGTCTGGTTTTCGTCAGTCATGCATCCGCCGAAGTACAGGGCCACCGCCAGAAACCCAGCGTCCAGCCTGAAACAAGTGATTTAGGGATCGAATTATACCAGTCCCCGCCAGATACCGATTCACGGTCAGGCGATTTCAGGATGGAAGTGACGGTCCGGACAGGAATAATTCCTGAGGCCGGAGACATGCAATGGTCAGGCTTTCGAGCGCAGTTGGCCGTGTTCCACGTGGAACAGCGCATACTTGGGTGCCACTTCATCGATCATGGAAAGCATCTCCGTCGCGGTGATGAAAGTCTGGGCCTGTCGCTGCTGCAAATAGGAAAGCACGTGGGCCTGATGTCGGGTATCCAGCTCGGAGGCAAGATCGTCGAGCACAACGACAGGCCATTCGCCAAATCGCTGCGCATAGTCCTCGGCTTGCGACAGCAGACAGCTCAAGGCCGCCAGCTTGGCCTGCCCCCGCGATAAGGCTTCCCTTCCGGGAAGGCTTCCAAAATGAAGGCTCCAATCCGCCCGGTGCGGTCCCGTGGTCGTGTGTCCCATTTGCCGGTCCCGGTCCCGGGACAACAACAGCGCATCCCCCAACACCATCTCCTGCCGACGCCATCCCGGCGAAAACTCCAGCGATAGGATTTCCACGCTGGAAGACAACTGTGGAGCCAGAAGCAGCAACCTTTCCTGTAGCTGATCCAGATAACGCTGCCTGTGCCGGGTCAACGCCTCTCCCGCCTCGGAAAGTTCCCGATCCCACACATCCAGTTGCATATCCGTGTTCTTCGTCTTCAGCAAGGCGTTCCGTTGTTTCAATGCACGCGAATACCGCCGCCACAGCGCCAGGAACGTCTGTTCCACGTGGAACAAGCCCCAATCCATGAACCTGCGCCGATACTCGCTGCCACCGCTGATCAACGAATGACTACCCGGCTCGAATGTGACCACGGCAAGCGCGGCGCACAGATCCCCCATTTGGGAGACCGTCCGGCCATCCAGCCGCCCGGTCCAGTTTTGCCCGCCATGGCGCATTCCGGCGCGCCGGAGTCCAGCCGCAGATGATTCCCCAGCTTCAGAACCGCCTGCGCCTTTTTCCGACCACTCGACAAATACTTCCAATGCCTCGGCATCTTGCCGGACCAGCCCATCCCTGACCCGGCCACGGAAACTGCGTCCGTAAGCCATCAAATGCATGGCTTCCAGCAAGCTGGTCTTGCCTGTGCCGTTTTCGCCAGTCACCAGATTCAGACCGGACGCAGGCGACCACTCCAAATTCTTGAAGCAACGGAAATCCTGCAATGTCAGCCGTACTATCTGCACCAAAAAAATTTCCATGAAACAACGCCCGGAATATCCGGGCGTCTGTTCCGTTCCGCAAGGAACCAGATTGCCGTCGTCGGGAGAACGCTTTCAATGACGTTAGCTCCTTAAAACCTTACAGACGCAACGGCATCACCACATGCCGGCTCTTGTCGTTGCTTGCTTCACGGACCAGTGCGGAAGAATTGGCATCGCGCAACGAAATCAGGACCTGCTCCTCACGCAACGCGCTCAGTGCGTCCAGCAGATAATTGACATTGAACCCAATCGCCAGATCACTGATTTTGGTCTCGGCCTCCAATTCTTCCTGTGCTTCTTCCTGTTCCGGGTTGTGCGCATTGATCTTCAGCAGACCTGGCAGGATTTCGACCTTGACGCCACGATATTTTTCATTGGAAAGAATCGCCGCACGTTGCAAGGCAGCGCGCAGCGTCTCGCGATCAACCAATACTTCCTTGTCTGCGCCGATCGGAATCACCGCCTCGTAGTCCGGAAAACGGCCATCGATCAGCTTGGAAGTAAAAATCACATCGTCGCGTTTGACACGCAAATGATTACGTCCCAGTTCAAGTTCCAGCATCCGGTCACCGCCTTCCAGCAAGCGCTGCAACTCGGTAATACCTTTTCTCGGCACGATGATCTGCCGCTTGCTGCCTCCGCCTTGTTCCAAGGGAGCTTCGCACAACGCCAAGCGATGGCCATCAGTGGCCACGCAACGGAGACGGCGATCGCTCAAATCGAACAGGAGGCCATTGAGGTAATAACGGACATCCTGTTGGGCCATCGCAAACGCGGTGCGCTCGATCAGTTCCTTGAGGTGGGTTTCCGGAATCACGATCCGCTCGTTTGCTTCCATTTCGTCGATGGAAGGAAAATCGTTCGCGGGAAGCGTAGCCAGTGTGAAGCGGCTGCGTCCGGCCTGTACCGTCACCTTTTCCGCGGATTGGGAAACCGTGACGTTGCTTCCGTCCGGCAAAGCCCGAATGATCTCGAACAGTTTCCTGGCGGGAATGGTGGTCTCGCCATCCTGTGCATCCTCGACGGAATGCCTTGCGACCATCTCGACTTCGAGATCGGTTCCGGTCAGGGAAAGTTGTCCGTTCTGCACCTGAACCAGGAAGTTCGCCAGAACCGGTAACGTCTGCCGGCGCTCGATGACATTGACGACTTGTGCCAATGGTTTGAGCAATGCTTCCCGTTGAAGATTGAAGCGCATATGCGAGATCCCTAAGAGCTTATTTGTGGAATAAATAAAAAGCTTGGTGGTGCTGGTAGGTCGAAATTTCAGTGGAAAACTCACGTAACCAATTGAAAAACAGTCACTTTTGGGGTTTTCCTCATTCTGTATCGTTGTTCCGGAGCAGTAGGTGAAAGCTGTGGATAGATTTCGGCCGACCCGGTTTTCTCATTTTATCCCCAAGCAATACCAGGGTCATTCACTGAGTTTTCGAATCAGTTTGTCCCAGTCTTCCCGGAGTTTACCGTCAGTTTCCATCAAGGTCTTGATTTGGCGGCAGGCATGCAGAACGGTAGTGTGATCGCGTCCGGCGAAAGCGTCGCCGATTTCAGGGAGACTGTGTTCGGTCAATTCCTTGGTCAATGCCATGGCTACCTGGCGCGGCCGTGCCAGTGACCGTGTTCGGCGCTTGGAAAGAAGGTCCTTGATCTGCAGTCCATAGTAATCAGCCACGGTCTTCTGGATGTTGGGAATGCCGATGGCTTGCTGTTGCGCCCGCAACAGGTCGCGCAGCGTTTCCTGGGCGAATTCCAGCGTGATCGGCCGGCCGGTGAAATTGGCCCGCGCCGTCAGCGTGTTCAGAGCGCCTTCCAGGTCGCGGACATTGGAGCGCATCTTCTTGGCCATCAGGAAAGCTACTTCGTCGGGGACCGTAGTTCCTCGTTCGCGGGCCTTGGCCAACACGATAGCGGCCCGGGTTTCGAAATCCGGAGGCTCGATCGCAACCGACAGTCCCCATGACAAACGGGACTTCAAGCGCGGCTCCAGACCGGCCACTTCGCGCGGATAGCGGTCGCAGGTCATGATGATCTGCTGGCGACTGTCGAACAATGCATTGAACGTATGGAAAAACTCTTCCTGCGTTCGATCCTTGCCTGCAAAAAACTGGATATCGTCGATCAGCAATGCATCGATCTGCTGGAATTGCCGCTTGAATCGATCGGCCGTCTTTTCCTGGAGCGCGCGAAAGAAAGCGCTGTAGAACTGTTCCGAGCGCAGGTACAGCACGCGCGCGGCCGGATTGGCCTGACGCATCGCGTTTCCGGCCGCGAACATCAGATGGGTCTTGCCCAGGCCCGTGCCTCCGTACAGCAGCAAGGGATTGTGCGCGCGATCGCCCGGTTTCTGTGCGGCCTGCCAGGCAGCGGCCCGGCCCAGCTGATTGCTGCGACCTTCGACGAAATTTTCGAAGGTGTAGTGCGAATCCAGATTACCGTTGAACGGCACGGTGGAAGTCGAAGCTGGGACCTGCGAAGCGATTTCGGCGGCCCTTGCGCCTTCGTTGACGTGGTTTGCCCGTGGCCGCGAGCCAATTTCCAACGCCACGTTCGCATGACCGGCAAAGTGCTGCAGCAGTTCCCGAATGCGAGTCAGGTAACGCTCGCGCACCTGTTCGACGATGAAGGCGTTGGGCGCATACAACAGCAGCCCGTCCTCGCGCTCTTCGGCCTGAAGCGGCTTCAGCCAGGTATGGACTTCCTCGACCGGGAATTCAGTTTCAAGGCGCTGCAGACTACGGAGCCAGACATCCATCAGGAGTATTCAATAAATTCATGCGGTTATATCGCCATGCCGGCGGCAGGCGAGCCATGCGCAAAAGCTGCGGAGCAAGCAGGAAAAGCCTAACACTGGTGGCGAATGCACGCCAATCATGGCGGTTTGCAGCCGCTGGGCGGTTTTCCCGGGTAGCGATGGACTTGACCGGATGAAGCGGTCTTCATAGAATTTCCGGTTCTTTCCGAAACAACTGTTGAGTGCCTGTCATGGCCACCAAGCGTACCTACCAGCCAAGCAATCTCAAGCGCAAGCGTGACCACGGCTTTCGCGCCCGCATGAAGACCGCCGATGGGCGCAAGATCCTTGCCCGCCGCCGCGCCAAGGGCCGCAGGCGTCTGACTGCCTGATCCGGTGGCGGTTGCGGCCGCTGACAGGATTTGCATCGATGTGTAAACCGAACCCGCGAGCGCGATTTCCTCGCAGCGCGCGGGTTCGTTTTCGTGTGGAATACACGAAAGTGTTCGAGAATGGACGCCGGGTTTCCGATCCCCTGATGAGCCTGCACTGGCTGGCCGGAGAGAATCCTCCACGATTGGGACTCGCGGTATCGCGCAAGGTGGACAAGCGCGCAGTCAGACGCAACCGGATCAAACGGCTGTTCCGCGAGGAGACGCGCCGGTTGCGTCCGCAACTGGCGGGTGGGGATTACGTTATAGTGGCCCGCTCGGCGGCTGCGGGGGCTTCGCGGCAGCAATTGGTCGCGGCATACCTCAAGTTGTTGCGGCGTATCGGTGCATTGCCCCAGCAGCACAAGGACGGCACAATGCCGCCCGCTGATATTTCTACCCAACCTCTTTCTTCCGGTTCCATGCCGGAATCTCCTTCCGGCTAATGTGAACCTGGCGACCCGATGAACCAGACCCGCTTATTCCTGATTGTTGCCTGGTTGATGGTGGCAATGCTGTTGTGGATGGAGTGGAGCAAGGAGCGTGCAGCGCCCCCGGCTTCCACCGAGACCGCCGCCGCCGTGACGCAGACCGCTCCCGCCGCACAGGTCGGCACGGTTCCCGATGCACAGCAAGCGGCGGCATCGGTGCCACAAACGGCGGCAAACACACCGGGCGCAAGCGCGGTTCCCGGCACGCAGGTGCAGACTTCCACCGCGGATTCGGCCGGCAACGTGACGATCCAGTCGGATGTGCTGCGTCTGGCATTGAATGGTGGAGAGGTGTTCAGTGCGGATCTGCTGACTTTCTCCACGGAGCGGCTGGCTCAGGATTCACCGGTGCGCCTGTTCAATCAGGATCCCGCACATTTCTATTCGGCGCAGAGTGGCTGGGTCAGCACGCAGAATTCCGCGCCGACGCATCAGTCGGGATTCGTTCCGGAGAACACCGAACGGAAGTTGACCTTGGCCGATGGCGCCAATCAGGTTTCGGTGCCTTTCATCTGGCATGGCCCGGACGGCGTGATGATCCGTCGTACCTATACGCTGGATCGCGGCCAGTATGCGGTCAAGGTGCAGGATGAAGTGATCAACGCCGGTACGACGCCCTGGCAGGGACAGATGTATCGGCAGCTGATCCGCAATGCGCCGCATATCACGCGGGGCTATACCAATCCGGATTCGTTTTCCTTCAATGGCGCCGCCTGGTACAACAACGAAGGTTATCAGCGCCGCGCTTTCTCCGACTACCTGAAGGAAGGCAAGGTCAATCAGCATTCCGCGGGAAGCTGGATCGCCCTGCTGCAACACCATTTCTTTACTGCGTGGATTCCGGCGGCGCAGGACGACGTGACGGTATCATTGGATGAGGTCAATGGCTTGAGCCTGATCCGCGAAATCGGTCCCGTCTTCCAGGTTGCGCCCGGACAGCGGGTCGCAGTGGATGCGCGCCTGTATGTCGGCCCGAAGCTGGTCAATCAGATCAGGGCGCAGAACGTGCCGGGCCTGGAGCGGGCGGTCGACTACAGCCGTTTCTCGCTGATGGCGATGCTGGGTCAATTGCTGTTCTGGGTACTGAACATGCTGCACAGCGCGATCAGGAATTGGGGCTGGTCGATCATCGGACTGGTGGTGCTGGTCAAGCTGGTGATGTATCCGCTCTCGGCGACCCAGTACAAGAGCTTCGCCAAGATGCGCAAGTTCCAGCCGCGCATCCAGCAGCTCAAGGAACGTTATGGCGACGACAAGCAGAAGTTCCAGGTCGCCATGATGGAGCTGTACAAGAAGGAAAAGATCAATCCGATGGCGGGATGTCTGCCGATCCTGGTGCAGATGCCGGTGTTCTTCACGCTGTACTGGGTGCTGGTGGAATCAGTCGAGCTGCGGCAGGCGCCGTGGATTGGCTGGATCCAGGATCTGACTGCGCGTGATCCCTACTTCATTTTGCCAATTCTCAACGTCGCGGTGATGTGGTTCACCCAGAAGCTGCAGCCGGCACCGGGCATGGACCCGATGCAGCAGCGGATGATGCAACTGATGCCGGTGGTGTTCGGTGTCATGATGGCCTTCTTCCCGGCGGGTCTGGTGCTGTACTGGGTTACCAACGGGGCATTGGGCCTGGCCCAGCAGTGGTGGATGATGAAGCGTCATGGCGAGCATCCCAAGCCCGCCGCGCCGGCGAAGTGAGCCGGCGAAGAATCCCCGCAGGAACATACGGAAAACCCGCCTGCCCGGCGGGTTTTTTGCGAAAGTACCATGCCATCGGGAGGGAGGCGTTATGACCGGGTTGCCCACGGATACCATCGCTGCCATCTCCACGCCCGGAGGCACCGGCGGTGTCGGTATCGTCCGCATCTCCGGACCGGCGGCGCAACGTATTGCCGAACAACTGTGCGGACGGATGCTCGAACCGCGTCATGCCGGCTATATGCGTTTCCATGATGCGCAAGGAACATTGATGGATGACGGCATCGCCCTGTTCTTTCCCGGCCCGCGCAGCTTTACCGGCGAGGATGTGGTGGAACTACAGGGACATGGCAGCCCGGTTCTGTTGCAGCAACTGGTGAGCGCCTGCTGTGCCCTGGGTGCGCGACCGGCGCGACCGGGTGAATTCAGCGAACGCGCCTTTCTGAACGGCAAGCTGGATCTTGCGCAGACCGAAGCCATCGCCGATCTGATCGCGGCCAGCGACGCGCGAGCGGCCAGAGCGGCCAGACGGTCGCTTGAGGGTGTTTTCTCCAAGCACGTAGACGATATCGCACAGAACCTGTTGCAATTGAGAGTGCATGTCGAAGCGGCCATCGACTTCGTCGACGAACCGATCGATACGCTTGGTGGTGAGGCGATACGGAACGGACTGGATGAAGCGAGCGAAAAACTGCGGCGTCTGCAGCGGGACGCCGAACGCGGACGCAAGCTGCGCGACGGATTGCATACCGTTCTGGTCGGGCCGCCCAACGCCGGCAAGAGCTCGCTGCTCAATGCACTGGCCGGCTACAATCGCGCCATCGTCACCGATATCGCTGGCACCACCCGCGATGTCCTGCATGAAGTCGTGCGCCTCGATGGCCTGGAACTGACCCTGGTCGATACCGCGGGTCTGCGCGATGGCGGTGATTCGATCGAACGCGAAGGCATGCGCCGCGCACGCGGCGAACTGGAACGCGCCGATCTGGTCCTGGCCGTAGTGGATGCATCGGCTCTGGATGAGGGAAGGGCTGCGGTCGAAGCCGATCTGCCCGACGGTGTTCCGGTGTTGTGGATCTACAACAAAGCCGATTTGTTGAACGCTCCGCCGCCGGATTGGGATGGCATCGTCCATGTATCCGCACTCACCGGCCTGGGCATGGACAGGTTGCATGCGCACCTGCGGCAACAAGCCGAGTCGGGTAGTCCAGCGGACAGTTCGGACGGTGAATTCACCGCGCGCGCGCGCCATGTAGAAGCACTGATCCGGGCGCGCGCGCATGTCGAAAACGCCACCGAAGAACTACGCTGCGAACATCTGGAACTTGCCGCCGAGGAACTGCGCCTTGCGCATGATGCCCTTGGCGAAATTACCGGCCGCATCAGCGCCGACGAAATGCTCGGGCATATCTTTTCGACGTTTTGCATCGGCAAGTGAGGTGGGGTCCATGTCTCTCGTCGACACCGCACTCAAAGCGCTCAAACCCAAGGACACGCCAGCGCGTGGGGCAGGATCGTTATCGCAATACCCTGCTGGCCTACTGGGGCGGTGCCTGTGCGGCGACCGGCGTTCCCGTGGCCGAGACGCTGCGCGCCAGCCATGCCGAGCCCTGGGCTGAATGCGCGGACGTTGCTGAACGGCTGGATGTCTTCAATGGTTTTCTGCGGGTGGCCAACTTCAATGCGCTGTTTCGACCGTTTTCAGACCAGTTTTGACGATGCCGGACATCTGTTGACCAGTGGCCGCTTATCCCAGGGCGATCTGCGGGGGCTTGGCATTCACCCGGAGATGACATTACGCTGGCTGGCCAGAGAGCATCGGCGTTATTTGCAATGGCACCGCGAGCGTTTCCTGTTCGGTGCCTGATGGGGGAAAGAAACATGGCCAAGGCCGAAGCAAGCGTTGAAGAACTGGTATCCATGATCGAGCGTGGCGAGTTGCGCTTGCCAGAGATGCAGCGCCAGTATGTGTGGCGCTCCACACGGGTGCGCGACCTGCTGGATTCTCTGTATCGCGGCTACCCCTCGGGGGCAATCCTGCTTTGGGAAACGGATGAAGCCGTGCCGCTGCAGGCGTTCGCCGTCAGCCAGAGCACGAATCCCTACCAGAGCACACGGCTTCTGCTGGATGGACAGCAGCGTCTGACCTCGCTTTCTGCCGTCATTCGCGGTGAGCCGGTGTCGGTACGCGGTCGCCGTCGGCCCATCGATCTGCTGTTCAATCTGGAGCATCCCGACCAGTTGGCTGTCGTGACCGAAGTGGAAGAGAACGGTGACGACGAGGACGAGACCGACGATGATGGCGAACTGATTGGCGACGAGGCCGACTCAACCGAGGACGAACTACTCAAGCGCTTCAACAGGATGACCTTCGTGGTGGCCACCAGGAAGCTGGAGCAGTTGCCGCATTGGGTGAAAGTGTCGGAAGTGTTCAAGACCGATAACGACGCGCCTTTCCTCAAGCGTGCTGGCATCAGTGGTTTCGACGATCCGCGTTACGAGAAGTACAGCCAGCGATTGGCCCGGCTGCGTGGCATCCGCAAGTACGTTTACCGCATGGATGTGCTGGAACGAACGCTTTCCTACGATGAGGTCACGGAAATTTTCGTTCGGGTCAATTCGCTGGGAGCCAAGCTGCGCAGTTCCGATTTGGCTCTGGCGCAAATCACTGCCAAGTGGCGACACTCGCTGCAGATTTTTCTGGATTTTCAGCATGCCTGCGCCAAAACCGGTTTCGATCTCGATCTCGGTCTGTATCTGAAGAACCTGATGGCTTTCGCCACGGGCCAATCGCGTTTCCTGACGGTGGGCAGCCTGACAGTGGGTGTGCTGCAGAAAGCCTGGAAGGAAGCCTGCGAAGGCATGGAGTTCGCACTCAACTTTCTGCGCAGCAATCTGGGCATCGATAGCCCCGCGCTGCTGTCGTCCCCTTTCCTGCTGGTGGTGCTGGCCTATTTCGGACACAGCCGCAATTATGCCCTGAGCAACGATGAAGCCCGTCAATTGCGCTATTGGGCGCTGGCAGCCAACGCCAAGGGGCGCTTTTCCCGCGGCTCCAGCGAAACCATTCTGGATCAGGACTTGGCGAGCATTCGCCAGGGCGGTGCCGTGAGCGAGCTGATTGACCGGTTGCGCTTGCAGTTTGGCCGCCTGGATATCACGGCGGAGGAACTGGAAGGCCGCAACCAGCGCAGCGCGCTGTTCAAGACCATGTTCCTGGCCTTCCGCGCCGCCGGTGCCAAGGATTGGCGCAGCAACTTGACCATCGCCCTGGACCACTCCGGGGCCCAGCATCGCTTGCAGTTCCACCACATCTTTCCCAAAGCGGTATTGAAGAGCAGCTTCACTGCCCGTGAGGCAGACGACATTGCCAATCTGGCCTTCATTAGCGGCAAGACGAATCGTGCGATTAGCGACAAGGCGCCGGCCACGTACCTGCCTCCGCTGGTTGAGCAGCTTGGCGAGGCGGCGCTTGCAGCACAATGCATTCCGGCAGAGGCATCGCTGCTGGAAGTGGAAAGCTACAAGGCATTTTTACTGGAGCGGCACAAGCGGATCGCAGCGGCATTGAATGCGTTTGTTGGATCGGCAGACTGAGCCCGTAGGTAGAGCGGCACACCGAAACGAGCCAAGGCGTGCTTGGGAGGGTTCCATCCGGCGAGCCGGATCAGCGTTTGCAGGAACCTGCGCTATCGGGGTGACCTGGATATGGCATGGAAAGCATGGCGGTGCTACGCCGGCTCCTGTGGCGTCAGCATGTCCTCCAGCCGGGAGATGCAGTCCTTCAGCCACAGCTTGCGCTTCTTGAGCCGTTTGACGAACAGTTCATCGATGGCGTCAGCAGGCATTTCGGTGATCTGGATGTCGAGCGCGCGGTGCTCCTGCTGCAATTCAGCGATCCGTTCGATGATCTCCGAAAGCGACATTCTCGACATGTCGCGAGCATACACAGATCGGGGAAATGCGTCACCGGGGGTTGGAGTTCGAGGCCACAGGCACGGCGAGGACGGGGGGAGGGCGCTAAAATGGCGTCATGAGCGTCGTGATTTCCCTGCCCGATTCGATTCCCCGCCGTCGCGACCGCAACGAACGGGAGCAGAACAAGCGTGCCAAGCGCCTGCGCCGCCAGATGGGTCAGGCGATCGCCGACTACGGCATGATCGAGAGCGGCGACAAGGTCATGGTCTGCCTGTCCGGAGGCAAGGACAGCTATACGATGCTGGATATCCTGCTGCAGTTGCAGCGGAAAGCGCCGGTGTCCTTCGCGCTGGTGGCGGTCAATCTGGACCAGAAACAGCCGGACTTTCCCGGGCATGTCCTGCCCGACTATCTGCGTTCCATCGATGTGCCGTTTCACATCGTCGAGCAGGACACCTATTCGGTGGTCAGCCGGGTGATTCCGGAAGGCAAGACCATGTGCTCGTTGTGCTCGCGCTTGCGGCGGGGAGCGCTGTATTCGTATGCGCGGGACAACGGCGTCACCAAGATCGCGCTTGGCCATCATTGCGACGACATGGTCGCGACGTTCTTCCTGAATCTGTTCTTCCACGCCAAGCTCGGCGGCATGCCGCCCAAGCTGTTGTCCGACGACGGGCAGCACATCGTGATCCGGCCACTGGCCTATGTGCGCGAAGCGGATATCGGCAGATACGCGGAAGCACGCGGGTTTCCGATCATTCCATGCAATCTCTGCGGCGGCCAGGAGAACCTGCAGCGCAAGCAGGTGCAGAAGATGATGGCCGAATGGGAACGGCGATCGCCGGGGCGTATCGAACAGATCGCCCGTGCCCTGTCGGATGTGCGGCCGTCGCAATTGGCCGATCGCAATCTGTTCGATTTCATCGGCCTGGGACGGCGGGATGATAGCGGTATGCTGGCCGATGCGCATGCCTGGCTGGCCAGTGACGCGACAGCCGATGAAACCGATTCCGGTTGATCGCTTCGGCCTTTTTCATCCACGGAATTTTTCTTCAACAGCAAATCTTTTCTTGGAGACTCGATGTTTTTTCGCAATCTGACCTTGTTCCGTTTTCCCATGGCGTTGGATTTTTCCCAGCTCGATGATCTGCTGCCGGAAACACAGCTCAAGCCGGTAGGCCCGCTGGAGCTGTCCTCGCGCGGGTTCATCGCGCCCTTCGGACGCGACAGCGAAGCCTTGTCGCATCGCATCGGCGATGCCATCTGGGTGACGATGGGAGGCGAGGATCGTTTGCTGCCTTCTTCGGTGGTCAACGACCAGCTGGCGCGGAAAGTGGCCGCGATAGAGGAAAAGGAAGGCCGGAAGCTCGGCGGACGGGCGCGCAAGCGGCTCAAGGACGACCTGTTGCAGGAACTGCTGCCCCGTGCCTTCGTCAAGACTTCGCGAGTGGACGCCATGCTGGATCTGCAGCATGGGTTCGTGGCGGTGGATACTTCCTCGCGCAAGAACGGCGAAAGCATGGTGTCGGAAATTCGTCGGGCCATGGGCAGTTTCCCGGCCCTGCCTCTGAATGCCGAGGTGGCGCCGCGGAACATCCTGACCGGTTGGATTGCGGGCGAATCCTTGCCCGACGGGTTGTCGCTGGGCGAAGAATGCGAATTGAAAGATCCGATCGATGGCGGGGCCGTCGTCAAATGCCTGCACCAGGATCTGGCCAGCAAGGAAATCAGCCAGCATCTGGAAGCGGGAAAACAGGTCACGCGGCTTGCGTTGAATCTGGACGACCATGTGTCCTTCGTGCTGGGAGAGGATCTGGTGGTCCGGAAGCTGAAATTCCTGGAAGGCGCGGTCGATCGGCTGGAAAGTACCGAGCGTGAAGATCTGCACGCCGAACTGGATGCCCGCTTCGCATTGCTGAGCGGAGAAGTCCGCAGATTGTTTCTGGTACTTGAACAGGCATTCAGGTTGAGTCGGGCCGAGCAGACATGATGGACGCAAAACGTCATTGGAAAGCACAATGGAGACATCATGAAAAATCCGTGACTCTTTTGGCGAATCACTCGACCCATATGCTTCAGCCGAATCCAAGATGGCTGTGAGAGGACGCAATGGGCCGGGGCATTCCGATTTCCGAACGCAGGGATGTCGGCAAGACAGGAACTTCACCGTAATTCTTTTACAAGACAATGAGTTAAGCGCCGGTTCAATGCTCGAAGTCGAATCTTGGAACACGTATTTCCGGGGGAATCTCATGAAAAACAGGTGGTTATTTGTCCTGCCTATTCTGCTGCTGCTATCTGGCTGCGCCAGTTATGGCTATGTGGCCGGCAGCGTGCCACCGCCTGGTGGGTACTACAGCAGCCGGTACTCCAACGAGTACATCTACAGCGACTATGGATATCCCTATTACGGGGGGCTCGGCGCTTACTCATTGGGGCTGAGCTACGGCTTTCCGATGTACTACTCATCGCCGTATTACTACCGTTATGACGGCTATCGGCCTTATTTTTCGCATCGGCCGGGTTATGGGAACCATTACCGGCCGGGTACCCGTCCGCCTTCGCATGTCGGAGGAGGCAACCGCCCACGGCCGCCATCGTCTGGTGGCGGGGGATATCGTCCGCGACCGCCGAGCACGGGCGGGAATATCCGCCCGCCGTCGTCCGGGGTGCGTCCTCCGGTGACCCGTCCGCCTCCGGCAATGAGGCCGCCGACGGGGGGAGATATTCCGTCGCCGACACCGACACCTCGTCCGCAAAGGCCTGTATTTATTCCGCGTTCATGAATCTGGTGTCCAATTGGTTGCAGATCAGATGAAAATCCGCTTGCTTTTCCGATGGAGTTGAACGCAAGCTAAGAAGCCATCGATCATCGTGTATACTCAGGTGACTGAATACGTCGATTTATGACAATCGGCCAGTTTGAAAGCTCAGGCTTCGCCGATGCCCCGCAGGGAAATCCGGATCCCCCCTGTTCCTTACCCTGCCGGGCATCGGCCCTCTTTACATGAAGAAACAAAACGCCGGACTCGGATCCGGCGTTTTGTTTGTCCGCGTGAAAAATAAAAAAGGACCGGTAGCCCCCCTCTGACTACCGGTCCATCGCTTCCCTACCGCCTACACCGCTGGCCCCTGTTCTCTCCCAGCATCACGTTTCTTGTCGCTATTGTTACGGTAGGTGCAATATTGTGCTCGCAATATCCGTGCCAACTTTTCCCTCTTCGAGAATATTGCTTGGGAAATGAAAATCTCGGATCAAGGCCGGCTTCTCCATGATCAGGGGCATGTCATTACCTGAACAATCAATCTTTTAGAATACGGCAGCAATCACCCCCTTCTTCCAGCCATTTCCGTTGCTCAGATCATGACTGAATCCTTTTATCGCTATGACGTCATCGTGGTGGGTGGAGGCCATGCAGGCACGGAGGCGGCACTGGCGGCGGCACGCAGTGGCGCTCGTACCCTCCTGTTGACGCATAACACTGAAACGGTGGGAGCAATGAGTTGCAATCCGGCCATCGGCGGGATCGGGAAAGGCCATCTGGTCCGGGAAGTCGATGCCATGGGCGGGGTCATGGCCCGTGCCGCCGACCTGGCGGGCATTCAGTGGCGCACATTGAATGCCTCCAAGGGGCCGGCCGTACGGGCTACCCGCTGCCAGGCCGATCGCTCCCTGTACAAGGCTGCCGTTCGCCGTCATATCGAGGCGCAGGCGGGTCTGATGGTATTCCAGGCTGGGGTGGATGATCTGGTCATCGAAAACGGTCGCGTGGCGGCAGTTGTCACCCAGACCGGTTTGCGGTTCGAGGCTGGCGCCGTGGTACTGACGGCCGGAACCTTTCTGGCCGGACGGGTGCATATCGGCGCGACCCAATATGCGGCCGGGCGGGCGGGAGATCCTCCTGCGACAACGCTGGCACAACGGTTGCGTGAAGGGCCATTCAACGTGGCGCGCCTGAAAACCGGTACTCCCCCTCGCATCGATGGACGCACCCTCGATTACAGTGTCATGGAGCGTCAGTCGGGTGACGATCCGTTGCCGATAATGTCGTTTCTGGGCGCGATCGCCGATCATCCGCGGCAAGTGGATTGCTGGATCACCCGTACCACCGAGCGCACGCATGAAATCATTCGCGCCTCGCTGCACCGGTCGCCGCTGTACAGCGGCCAGATCGAAGCCACGGGGCCGCGCTACTGCCCTTCGATCGAGGACAAGGTAGTGAGATTCGCGGAAAAGCCGAGCCACCAGATCTTTGTCGAGCCGGAAGGCCTGGATGTGACCGAGATCTATCCCAACGGCATATCGACCTCATTGCCGCTCGATGTGCAACTGGAACTGGTCCGCAGCATTCGCGGCTTTGAGCAGGCACATATCACCCGGCCCGGTTACGCCATCGAGTACGACTTTTTCGACCCGCGCGGCTTGCGGGCTTCGCTGGAAACCAGGTGTGTCGCCGGCCTGTTCCTTGCTGGCCAGATCAACGGCACCACGGGTTACGAGGAAGCCGCTGCGCAGGGCCTGGTGGCGGGTCTGAATGCGGCACGGCATGTGCGTGGACAGGAGCCTTGGTCGCCGCGCCGGGACGAGGCGTATATCGGTGTACTGATAGACGACCTGATCACGCACGGTACCAGCGAACCGTACCGGATGTTCACTTCGCGCGCGGAATACCGTCTGCAACTGCGCGAGGACAATGCCGATTTGCGCTTGACAGAAACCGGCCGTGAACTGGGTCTGGTGGATGACGAGCGTTGGTCGCGATTCTCCGCCAAACGTGAAGCGATCGCACGCGAAACAGAAAGATTGCGCGGCCTGTGGGCGACGCCGGCCAATGCGCTGGGGCGTGGTGTCGAGTCGATGCTGGGATTGAGCCTGAGTCGCGAGACCAATGCGCTGGATCTGTTGAAACGGCCGGAAATGAGCTATCGGAAGCTGATGCGACTGCCGCAGATGGGACCGGGCGTCGGCGATGCAGCCGTGGCCGAACAGGTGGAGATCAGTACCAAATATGCCGGGTATCTGGCGCGGCAACGCGAGGAAATCGAACGGCAGCGACGACATGAGCAGACCGGGATTCCAGAGGAATTCGATTACACGCTGGTGCGCGGATTGTCTGCGGAAGCGCGGCAGAAGCTGGAACATGTGCGGCCGCAATCGGTCGGGCAGGCGCAGCGTATTCCCGGAATGACGCCGGCCGCGATCTCGTTGCTGCTGGTGCATCTGGAAAGAGCCCGCCGCCGCGAGGTGGCATGAAGGCGGCGCACCTGCAAGCGCGGAAACGGACATTTTCACTTATGTGTTGCGTCTGATGCTCGCCCGTTGGTGGAGCGGGCATGCACTCGAAAACGGCGGCTTCCCAGAGACCACGTCAAGCACGTTCCTGGCCCTTTCCCTTGCCGATATAGACGATAACCTGAGGTCTCCTCCGGGCTCACCGCACCAGTTTCGGTCCTCCCTGCGACGGATCATCCTGCGTCGGGCTATCCTTCTGCTGCGTCTGCTGCTGGGCCAGGGCCTCCTGCTGCTGGCGCTGCTCGATCTGGCGCACCCTCTCCAGGCTTTCTTCCACCGGCGTATTGGCTGCCTGCTGTAAAGGCAGCATTGCGCGCATCATGCCGGGATCGTCCATTTTCCCCTGCACCACGAAGATGTATTCGTTCTGCTTTACGCCTTTTTCCTCGTT
>JAISFF010000084.1 GCA_031263725.1 Lysobacteraceae bacterium
ACATCAAGATGACGGTGGAGCTGATCAACCCGGTGGCGATGGACGAAGGTTTGCGCTTTGCGATCCGCGAGGGCGGCCGCACGGTGGGGGCCGGCGTCGTCGCAAGAATCATCAAGTAACAAGCGGATACGGAGATCGCCACTATTGTCCAGCAACGGTGGCGTTCTTCTTGACAGGGATGCCGGAGATTCCCTTTTCGCCCAGCACGCTGTGGCGATGCCTGAGAGCAACGCGCGGCGGGCCGGAACAACGGTCCGCCTTCGCCGTCTAAGGGAAGGCCGGTTGTCGGAATTCATACGCCAGTAGCTCAATTGGCAGAGCAGCGGTCTCCAAAACCGCAGGTTGGGGGTTCGAGTCCCTCCTGGCGTGCCATTCTGGCGGACTCTATCCGCAACCGCCTGGCCACTTTGGGTTTCTCGGCCGGGCATTCGAAGGAAAGCGCTGGGTCCGCCTGGCGTTTTCATCAGGAAAAACAGAGCGACAGTGACTTGAACAGCAAAGTCGGACAATCCAAAAGCGCCGCATCCAGCGGCGATATCGTCAAATACGTCATCGCCGCGGCGTTGATGATTGCGGGGCTGTTCGTGTGGTTCTGGTTCGGAACTCCCGAGCGTTCGATGCAACTGGGCAACTGGGCCCCTCAGATCAGGGGCGCGGCAGTCATCGTCGGTCTGCTGGCCGGCGCCGCTGTCTTCATGCTGACGGCGAAAGGCCGCGATGCTCGCGAATTTCTGGTCGAGTCCCGCTTCGAGTTGCGCAAGGTGGTCTGGCCGGCCCGTCAGGAAGCCACCCGGATGACCTGGGTGGTGGCGATCGTGGTGGTGATTCTGAGCCTGCTGCTGGGCGGCTTCGACTATATCATCCAGCACATCGTGCAATGGTTGCTGTACCGATAAGGCTATTAGGAGAGTATCGCCGTGAAGCGTTGGTATGTGGTTCATGCTTATTCCGGGTTCGAAAAGTCGGTCGCGCAAGCGCTGCGCGAGCGGATCGTCCGCAATGGCATGGAAGACCGCTTCGGCGAAGTTCTGGTGCCGACCGAGGAGGTCGTGGAAATGCGCTCCGGTCAGAAACGCCGTTCCGAGCGCAAGTTCTTCCCTGGCTATGTGCTGGTACAGATCGAAACGCACGATGAAGGCGGCATTCCGCGCATCGACAGCGAATCCTGGCATCTGGTCAAGGAAACCGCGCGGGTGATGGGTTTCATCGGTGGTACCGCCGACCGTCCGCTGCCGATTCGCGACGACGAGGCCGATGCGATTCTGGAGCGGGTTCGCGAGGGCGTGGAGAAGCCGCGTCCGAAGGTGCTGTTCGAGCCGGGTCAGATGGTCCGCGTCACCGATGGTCCCTTCAACGACTTCAACGGCGTGGTCGAGGAAGTCAATTACGAAAAGAGCCGCCTGCGCGTGGCGGTGCTGATCTTCGGCCGTTCGACTCCGGTCGAGTTGGAGTTCGGCCAGGTCGAGAAGGCCTGATCCACATCTTTAATTCTGCCGGCGCGAGTGGTTCGCGCCGGTCTTAATCAGCGAGGAGCCGATAAGGCGTTCGAACTCGCAGGAGCAATGCAATGGCAAAGAAGGTTGTCGGTTACATCAAGCTGCAGGTCAAGGCTGGCCAGGCCAACCCGTCGCCGCCGGTCGGTCCGGCGCTGGGTCAGCGTGGTCTGAACATCATGGAATTCTGCAAGGCGTTCAATGCCGCCACGCAGAAGCTGGAACCGGGCCTGCCTATTCCGGTGGTCATCACCGCCTATTCGGATCGCACGTTCACCTTCATTACCAAGACGCCTCCGGCGACCATCCTGTTGAAGAAGGCGGTGAATATCCAGTCCGGTTCCAAGCGTCCGAACACCGAAAAGGTGGGCAAGGTGACGCGCAAGCAGCTGGAAGAAATCGCCAAGGCCAAAGAGCCTGATCTGACCGCAGCCGACCTGGATGCGGCGGTGCGTACCATCGCGGGTTCGGCCCGTTCGATGGGTCTGGCGGTGGAGGGTTGATCGCATGGCCATGAACAAGAGACAGAAAGCAATCAAGGCCGTAGTCGAGCCGGGCAAGGCCTATCCGATCGATGAAGCGCTGAAGATCCTGAAGGGTTTCACCAAGGCCAAGTTCGTCGAGTCGATCGACGTGGCGGTGCGCCTGGGCGTGGACGCGCGCAAGTCCGACCAGCAGGTTCGCGGTTCCACCGTGCTGCCGGCCGGTACCGGCAAAAAGGTACGCGTGGCCGTGTTCGTGCCGGAGGGCGCCAAGGCCGATGCAGCGCTGGCCGCCGGCGCCGATGCCGTGGGCATGGACGATCTGGCCGAAAAGATGCAGGGTGGCGATCTGAACTACGACGTGGTCATTGCCACGCCGGACGCGATGCGCGTGGTCGGCAAGCTGGGTACGCTGCTGGGACCGCGTGGCCTGATGCCGAACCCGAAGGTCGGCACCGTATCGCCGAACCCGGCCGAAGCGGTCAAGAACGCCAAGTCGGGCCAGGTGCGCTATCGCACCGACAAGGCCGGCATCATCCACTGCACGATCGGCAAGGCCAGCTTCGAAGACGGTGCGCTGAAGGACAATCTGCAGACGCTGTTGGGCGACCTGATCCGTGCCAAGCCGGCCACTTCCAAGGGTACCTACCTGCAGAAGATTTCGATCAGCTCGACGATGGGACCGGGCGTCACCGTCGACCAGGCCTCGCTGGCGCTGATGAAGTAAGACGTTCGATCCGTCTCCTCGCGGGGACGACGGAAGAAGGAAAGGCGGTCGTTTTTCCTTCAACCGTTCGCACATGGAGGTGCGGGTTATGCGAAGGACTCGCGCCAACCCAATTTTGAGGGCTCGCCGCCGGGTGCCAACCCGGTGCGAAGCCGTCAAAGACCGCAGGCGCGGTCAGCGTGCATCGGCGACGGGCAGGGAGGCTCGGTCTGGCAGGGAGTCGCCGCCGATGCGAGCGGGACCGCTTAAACGTCCAGCCTGCGTAGATGGTTGCCGGCCCTCCAGAGAATGCTTTGCTGATAC
This sequence comes from Lysobacteraceae bacterium, assembly GCA_031263725.1. Classification (GTDB taxonomy): domain Bacteria; phylum Pseudomonadota; class Gammaproteobacteria; order Xanthomonadales; family Xanthomonadaceae; genus JAITWM01. Next base: position 3,006 of record JAISFF010000084.1, read on the forward strand.
TGGTAACGGCTGCCACCCGGAATGCTTCGGCATTCCCGGTATCTCAGGAAGAGATGCCGCTCTTGGACCGCAAACGGCAGGAGCCGCGAGCGGAGTGGGTGGGAAGCGGGATTCGTCCGGCTTTCCACCGTGTAACGGAGGAGTGCAATGGCTCTTAATTTGAACCAAAAGAAGGAAGTCGTTGCCGAACTGGCCGAAGTCGCCGCCAAGGCGCATTCGCTGGTAGCAGCCGAATATGCAGGATTGACCGTGGAGCAGTTCACGGACCTGCGCAAGAAGGCGCGTGCCGCCGGCGTGTACTTGAAAGTTGCCAAGAACACGCTGGTATCGCGGGCAGTGGAGAACACCGATTACGCGGTCGTCCAGGACGATCTGACCGGTCCTCTGCTGTATGCCTTCTCGCAGGAAGATCCCGGTGCTGCCGGCCGCCTTATCAAGGACTTCGCCAAAACCGCTGACAAGCTGAAGCCGCGTCTGGTGGCGATCGGTGGACAGAAGTACCCGGGCACCCATGTGGATGTCCTGGCTTCCCTGCCGACCCGCGAACAGGCCCTGTCGATGCTGCTCAGTGTCATGGTCCAGCCCGCCACCCTGCTGGTGCGCGTCCTGGCCGAGCCCGCCGCGCAGGCGGCCCGCGTCATCAACGCGGTCGGTCAGAAGGCGGCTTGAGCGGCCGGGGCCGGATCCTAAGTTCGGTACGAATCCATAATCCATACAGTCGTTTTCAAAGTTAATTGAGGTAATCAGAATGTCCCTTACCAATGAGCAGATCATTGATGCGATCGCCGGCAAGACCCTCGTCGAAGTGATGGAGCTGGTCAAGGCGATGGAAGAGAAGTTCGGCGTTTCCGCCGCCGCTCCGGTCGCCGCCGTCGCCGCTCCGGCCGGCGGTGCCGCCGCTGCCGCCGTCGAAGAGCAGACCGAGTTCACTGTCGTGCTGAAGACCCCTGGCGAAAAGAAGGTCGAAGTGATCAAGGTCGTTCGCGCGATCACCGGCCTGGGCCTGAAGGAAGCCAAGGACTTGGTCGAAGGTGCGCCGAAGGATGTCAAGGAAGGCGTTTCGAAGGAAGAGGCGGACAAGATCAAGAAGGATCTGGAAGCCGCTGGCGCTACCGTCGAAATCAAGTAAGCGGCCACTTGCGTCGCTGGCTTGCTCTAGCGATGCGCCAAGGCTGGGGGCGGAAGCCCCCGGCCTTTGGTCGTTCTTGGAGCACGGGTTCCTGAACGGCCTGTTGATGCAGCAACCGATGTACTGCAACCAACGCGGAGTTGGTAATTGGAAGTAGCGGGAGAGGGCGTGCTGGTGCCGGCAATACCAGCGACTTCCAATTGGCAACTTGACTTCCCCTCGGCCGCGGACGCGCGGCCTGCAATGCCAAAGGTGGTAACTCCATGACGTCTTATTCGTTTACCGAAAAGAAGCGTATCCGCAAGGATTTCGGCAAGCATCATTCCATTCTGGAAGTGCCTTATCTGCTTGCCATCCAGGTCGATTCCTATCGCGAGTTCCTGCAGGCCGATGTCGATCCGGCCAATCGCCGCGACTACGGTCTGCATGCCGCGTTGAAGTCGGTGTTCCCGATCTCCAGCTTCAGCGGCAACGCCGCCCTGGAATACGTCAGCTACAAGCTGGGCGATCCGGTGTTCGACGAACGCGAGTGCCGCAACCGCGGCCTCAGCTACGGCGCGCCACTGCGCGTGACCGTACGCCTGGTGATCTACGACCGCGAATCCTCCACCAAGGCGATCAAGTACGTGAAGGAGCAGGAGGTCTATCTGGGCGAAATCCCGCTGATGACCGACAACGGCACCTTCATCGTCAACGGTACCGAGCGCGTCATCGTGTCGCAGCTGCACCGTTCGCCGGGCGTGTTCTTCGATCACGACCGCGGCAAGACGCACAGCTCGGGCAAGCTGCTGTACAGCGCCCGCATCATTCCGTATCGCGGCTCCTGGCTGGATTTCGAGTTCGATCCCAAGGACGCGCTGTACACGCGCATCGACCGTCGCCGCAAGCTGCCGGTGACGATCCTGTTGCGCGCGCTGGGCTACAACAACGAAGAAATGCTGCAGGCGTTCTTCGAGATCAACACCTTCCATATCGATCCGGTCGAAGGCGTGCAACTGGAACTGGTCGCCGAGCGGCTGCGCGGTGAAACGCTGAACTTCGATCTGGCCGATGGCGACAAAGTCATCGTCGAGGCGGGCAAGCGCATCACCGCGCGGCACATCCATCAGCTGGAGCAGTCGGGCATTGCCGCGCTGTCGGTGCCGGACGAGTATCTGGTCGGTCGCATCCTGGCGCACGATGTCATCGATGCCGCCAGCGGCGAATTGCTGGCCAGCGCCAACGACGAAATCAACGAAGACCATCTGGCGGCCTTCCGCAAGGCGGGAGTGCGGAATGTCGGTACCTTGTGGGTCAACGATCTGGATCGCGGCGCCTATCTGTCGAACACGCTGCGCGTGGACCCGACCCGTACCCAGCTGGAAGCGTTGGTCGAAATCTATCGCATGATGCGTCCGGGCGAGCCGCCAACCAAGGACGCGGCGCAGAACCTGTTCTACAACCTGTTCTTCACCTTCGAACGCTACGACCTGTCGGCCGTCGGCCGCATGAAGTTCAACCGCCGCATCGGCCGCAAGGAAGTCGTCGGTCCGTCGGTGCTGTACGACCACAAGTACTTCTCCATGCGCAACGACGCCGAGTCCAAGCGTCTGGTGGCCGAGCAGGGTGACACCTCCGACATTCTGGAGGTGCTGCATGCGCTGACCGAGATCCGCAACGGCCGCGGCCAGGTCGATGACATCGATCATCTGGGCAATCGCCGCGTGCGTTCGGTAGGCGAAATGGCCGAGAACGTGTTCCGTGTCGGTCTGGTCCGCGTCGAGCGTGCGGTCAAGGAAAGGCTGTCCATGGCCGAATCCGAAGGACTGACCCCGCAGGAACTGATCAACGCCAAGCCGGTGGCCGCGGCGATCAAGGAATTCTTTGGTTCCTCGCAACTGTCGCAGTTCATGGACCAGAACAATCCGCTGTCGGAAGTCACCCACAAGCGCCGCGTCTCCGCATTGGGACCGGGCGGCTTGACCCGTGAGCGCGCGGGCTTCGAAGTCCGCGACGTGCACCCGACCCATTACGGCCGCGTCTGCACGATCGAAACGCCGGAAGGACCGAACATCGGCCTGATCAACTCGCTCGCGGTGTTTGCCCGCACCAACCAGTACGGTTTCCTGGAAACGCCGTACCGCAAGGTGGTCGACGGCGAGATAACCGACAAGATCGAGTATCTGTCGGCAATCGAGGAAAACGAGTACGTCATTGCCCAGGTCAGCGCCGTGCACGACAGCGAAGGCCGCCTGACCGAGCAGTTCGTTCCGGCCCGCTATCAGGGCGAATCGCTGCTGAAGCCGCCGAGCGAAATCGATTTCATGGATGTTTCGCCGATGCAGACCGTTTCGGTCGCGGCGGCGCTGGTGCCGTTCCTGGAACACGACGACGCCAACCGTGCACTGATGGGCGCGAACATGCAGCGCCAGGCGGTGCCGACGCTGCGTTCGCAGAAGCCGCTGGTCGGTACCGGCATCGAGCGCGCGGTGTCGCGCGACTCGGGCGTCACCGTGATGGCGCTGCGCGGCGGCATGATCGATCAGGTCGACGCTGGCCGTATCGTGGTCAAGGTCAACGAAAGCGAGATCACCGACGAACACGATGCCGGCGTGGACATCTACACGCTGACCAAGTACACGCGCTCCAACCAGAACACCTGCATCAACCAGCGCCCGCTGGTGCATGTGGGCGATGTGGTGGCGCGCGGCGATGTGCTGGCCGACGGTCCGTCCACCGACATCGGCGAGCTGGCGCTGGGCCAGAACATGCTGATCGCGTTCATGCCGTGGAATGGCTACAACTTCGAGGATTCGATCCTGTTGTCCGAGCGCGTGGTGCAGGAAGACCGCTACACCACGATCCATATCGAAGAGCTGACCTGCGTCGCCCGCGACACCAAGCTGGGCCCGGAGGAAATCTCGGCCGATATTCCGAACGTCTCCGAGCACGCGCTGAACCGTCTCGACGAGTCCGGCGTGGTCTATATCGGTGCGGAAGTGCGCGTCGGCGACATCCTGGTCGGCAAGGTCACGCCCAAGGGCGAAAGCCAGCTGACACCGGAAGAGAAGCTGCTGCGCGCGATCTTCGGCGAAAAGGCGTCCGACGTTAAGGACAGCTCGCTGCGCGTGCCGCCGGGCATGGACGGTACCGTTATCGACGTGCAGGTCTTCACCCGCGACGGCATCGAGAAGGACAAGCGCGCACGCCAGATCGAAGAGAACGAGATCAAGCGCGTCAAGAAAGACTTCGACGACCAGTTCCGTATCCTGGAAGCGGCGATTTACGAGCGTCTGCGCGGCCAGATCATCGGCAAGGTGGTCAACGGCGGTCTGGCGCTGAAGAAGGGCGATACGCTGACCGATGCCTATCTGGACGGTCTGAAGAAGTCCGACTGGTTCTCCCTGCGGATGAAGGACGACGATGCGGTCGAAGCGATCGAGCGTGCGCAGAAGCAGATCCAGGCGCACGAGAAGGAATTCGAAGTCCGCTTCGCCGACAAGCGCGCCAAGATCACCCAGGGCGACGATCTGGCACCGGGCGTGCTGAAGATGGTCAAGGTGTTCCTGGCGGTCAAGCGCCGCATCCAGCCGGGCGACAAGATGGCCGGCCGCCACGGCAACAAGGGCGTGGTGTCGAACATCGTCCCGGTCGAGGACATGCCATACATGACCGACGGTTCGCCGGTCGATATCGTGCTCAATCCGCTGGGCGTGCCTTCGCGCATGAACATCGGACAGGTGCTGGAAGTTCATCTGGGCTGGGCCGCCAAGGGCCTGGGCAAGAAGATCCAGAACATGCTCGAAGCGCAGGCACAGGTAGCCGAACTGCGCGGGTTCCTCGACAAGATCTACAACCATGACAAGAAGCTGCATGGCGATCGCGTGGATCTGGGCTCGTTCACCGACGAGGAGCTGCTGCGTCTGGCCCGCAACCTGACCGACGGCGTGCCGATGGCGACGCCGGTGTTCGACGGCGCCAGCGAGGCCGAGATCAAGTCGATGCTGGAGCTGGCGGACCTGCCGACCAGCGGCCAGACCACGCTGTTTGACGGCCGCACCGGCGAAGCTTTCGATCGCTCGGTCACCGTCGGCTACATGCACATGTTGAAGCTGAATCACCTGGTCGACGACAAGATGCACGCGCGTTCGACCGGTCCGTACTCGCTCGTCACCCAGCAGCCGCTGGGCGGCAAGGCGCAGTTCGGCGGTCAGCGCTTCGGCGAGATGGAAGTCTGGGCGCTGGAAGCCTACGGCGCGGCCTATACCCTGCAGGAAATGCTGACGGTGAAGTCCGACGATGTGCAGGGTCGCAACCAGATGTACAAGAACATCGTCGACGGCGATCACGAGATGGTCGCGGGCATGCCGGAATCCTTCAATGTGCTGGTCAAGGAAATCCGCTCGCTGGCGATCAACATGGAGCTGGAAAACGAGTAACGCGACAGGCTCCGGTCAGAGCGCGGCAGTCGCCTGGTCGCGCTTCCGGAGCCGTCGCATCTTCTCGACCCATCCCCCTCGACACAGCTTTACTCCTGATGGAGAAACCCAATGAAAGATCTGCTTAACCTCTTCAACCAGCAGCGCCACACTCCGGATTTCGACGCGATCCGGATCGGCCTGGCCTCGCCGGACCTGATCCACTCCTGGTCCTACGGCGAAGTGAAGAAGCCGGAAACCATCAACTACCGTACCTTCAAACCCGAGCGTGACGGCCTGTTCTGCGCCGCCATCTTCGGACCGATCAAGGACTACGAGTGCCTGTGCGGCAAATACAAGCGCATGAAGCACCGCGGCGTGGTCTGCGAGAAGTGCGGCACCGAAGTCACCTTGGCCAAGGTGCGCCGCGAGCGCATGGGCCATATCGATCTGGCGTCGCCGGTGGCGCACATCTGGTTCCTGAAGTCGCTGCCGTCGCGCATCGGCCTGATGCTGGACATGACCCTGCGCGACATCGAGCGCGTGCTGTACTTCGAAGCCTACGTCGTCACCGAGCCGGGCCTGACCCCGCTGGAACGCCGCCAGTTGCTGACCGAAGAACAGTACATGCAGGCGCGGCAGGAACATGGCGACGATTTCGATGCGGCGATGGGCGCGGAAGCGGTCTATGACCTGCTGCGCACGATCGACCTGCAGTCGGAAATGGCCAACCTGCGCGAGGAGATCGCCAGCACCGGTTCGGAAACCAAGCTCAAGCGTCTGACCAAGCGCATCAAGCTGGTCGAGGCCTTTCTCGAGTCGGGCAACCGCCCCGAGTGGATGGTGATGACCGTGCTGCCGGTGCTGCCGCCGGATCTGCGTCCGCTGGTGCCGCTGGACGGCGGCCGTTTCGCGACCTCGGATCTGAACGATCTGTACCGCCGCGTCATCAACCGCAACAACCGTCTGCGCCGTCTGCTGGAGCTCAATGCGCCGGACATCATCGTGCGCAACGAGAAGCGCATGCTGCAGGAATCGGTCGATGCGCTGATGGACAACGGCCGTCGCGGCCGCGCCATCACCGGCACCAACAAGCGTCCGCTGAAGTCGTTGGCCGACATGATCAAGGGCAAGCAGGGCCGTTTCCGTCAGAACCTGCTCGGCAAGCGCGTCGATTACTCCGGCCGTTCGGTCATCGTGGTCGGTCCGACGCTGCGTCTGCACGAATGCGGTCTGCCGAAGAAGATGGCGCTGGAGCTGTTCAAGCCGTTCGTGTTCGCCAAGCTGCAGCGCCGCGGCCTGGCCACGACGATCAAGGCCGCCAAGAAGCTGGTCGAGCGCGAGGAGGCGCAGGTGTGGGACATCCTCGAAGAGGTGATCCGCGAGCATCCGGTACTGCTGAACCGTGCGCCGACGCTGCACCGTCTCGGCATCCAGGCGTTCGAGCCGGTACTGATCGAAGGCAAGGCGATCCAGCTGCATCCGCTGGTATGTACGGCGTTCAACGCCGACTTCGACGGCGACCAGATGGCCGTGCACGTGCCGCTGTCGCTGGAAGCGCAACTGGAAGCGCGCGCGCTGATGATGTCCTCGAACAACATCCTGTCGCCGGCCAACGGCGAGCCGATCATCGTGCCGTCGCAGGATGTGGTGCTGGGCCTGTACTACATGACGCGCGCGCTGGAAAACAAGCGCGGCGAGGGCATGGCGTTCGCCAACGTGGCCGAAGTGAAGCGTGCCTACGACAACCGCGTCGCCGAGTTGCACGCCAAGGTCAAGGTCCGCATCACCGAAACGGTGCGCGACGAGGACGGCAACAAGCAGAAGAAGACCTCGATCATCGAAACCACGATCGGACGCGCGCTGCTGGCCGAAATCCTGCCGGAAGGCCTGCCGTACGAGCTGGTCAACACCGAGTTGAACAAGAAGGCGATCAGCCGTCTGATCAATTCCTGCTACCGTCGTCTCGGCCTGAAGGATACGGTCGTGTTCGCCGACCGCCTGATGTACACCGGTTTCGGCTACGCGACCCGCGCCGGCGTTTCGATCGGCATCGACGACATGCTGATTCCGCCGGAAAAGAAGGCGATCCTGGCCGAGGCCGAAGAGGAAGTGCTGGAAATCCAGGAGCAGTACCAGGGCGGCCTGGTCACTGCCGGCGAGCGCTACAACAAGGTCGTCGACATCTGGTCGCGCACCAACGAGCGCATCGCCAAGGCGATGATGGATGCCATCGGTACCGAGAAGGTCGAGAATGCCGATGGCAAGACCATTGATCAGAAGTCGATGAACTCGCTGTACATCATGGCCGATTCCGGCGCGCGCGGTTCGCAGGCGCAGATCCGTCAGCTGGCCGGCATGCGCGGCCTGATGGCGCGTCCGGACGGTTCGATCATCGAAACGCCGATCAAGGCGAACTTCCGCGAAGGCCTGGACGTGCAGGAGTACTTCAACTCCACCCACGGCGCCCGCAAGGGTCTGGCCGATACCGCGCTGAAAACCGCCAACTCGGGTTATCTGACTCGTCGTCTGGTCGACGTGGCGCAGGACGTGGTGGTCACCGAGCCGGATTGCGGCACCCATCAGGGCCTGAACATGACCCCGATCGTCGAAGGCGGCGATGTGGTCGAGCCGTTGCGCGAGCGCGTGCTGGGTCGCGTCGTGGCCGAGGACGTGTTCCTGCCGGGCAACGACGAGGATCCGATTGTCACCCGCAACACGCTGCTGGACGAAGCCTGGGTGCAGAAGCTGGAAGACGCCGGCGTGCAGTTGATCAAGGTGCGTTCGACGATCACCTGCGAATCGGCGTTCGGCGTTTGCGCGATGTGCTACGGCCGCGACCTGGCGCGCGGCCACCTGGTGAACATCGGCGAAGCGGTCGGCGTCATCGCCGCGCAGTCGATCGGCGAGCCGGGCACGCAGCTGACCATGCGCACGTTCCATATCGGCGGCGCGGCTTCGCGTGCGGCGGCGGTGGACAACATCACGGTCAAGACCACGGGTTCGGTCAAGTTCAACAACCTCAAGACCGTCAACCATTCCGCCGGACACCTGGTCGCGGTGTCGCGTTCGGGCGAAGTCTCGGTGCTCGATACCTTCGGCCGCGAGCGCGAGCGCTACAAGCTGCCTTACGGCGCCACCATCACGGTCAAGGACCAGGCCGAAATCAAGGCCGGCCAGACCGTGGCGCACTGGGATCCGCATAACCATCCGATCGTGTCGGAAGTCGCAGGCTTCATCCGCTTCGTCGATTTCGTCGACGGTGTCACCGTCATCGAGAAGACCGACGATCTGACCGGCCTGGCTTCGCGCGAGATCACCGATCCGAAGCGCCGTGGCGGCCAGGGCAAGGATCTGCGCCCACTGGTGCGCATCATCGACAAGAACGGCAACGACCTGAACATCCCGGGCACGGACCTGCCGGCACAGTACCTGTTGCCGCCGCGTTCGGTGGTGAACCTGCAGGATGGTGCCGCAGTCGGCGTCGGCGATGTGGTCGCGAAGATTCCACAGGAAGCGTCGAAGACTCGCGACATCACCGGCGGCCTGCCGCGCGTGGCCGACCTGTTCGAAGCGCGCAAGCCGAAGGATCCCGCGATTCTGGCCGAGCGTTCGGGCTTGGTCAGCTTCGGCAAGGACACCAAGGGCAAGCAGCGCCTGATCATCCGCGACACGGACGGCAACGAGCACGAGGAGCTGATTCCGAAGTATCGCCAGATCATCGTGTTCGAAGGCGAACATGTGACCAAGGGCGAGACCGTGGTCGATGGCGAGTCCAGCCCGCAGGACATCCTGCGCCTGCTCGGCATCGAGCCGCTGGCCGCTTACCTGGTGAAGGAAATCCAGGACGTGTACCGGTTGCAGGGCGTGAAGATCAACGACAAGCACATCGAGGTCATCACCCGGCAGATGCTGCGCAAGGTCGAGATCAACGATCAGGGCGACAGCAGGTTCCTGAACGGCGAGCAGGTCGAGCGCCAGCGCGTCATCGAGGAGAACGCGCGGTTGGTGGCGCGCAACGAGTTGCCGGCCAAGTTCGATCCGGTGCTGCTGGGCATCACCAAGGCGTCGTTGGCAACGGAATCGTTCATCTCGGCGGCCTCCTTCCAGGAGACCACCCGCGTCCTGACCGAGGCTGCGGTGCGGGGTACCCAAGACGGACTGCGCGGCCTGAAGGAGAACGTCATCGTCGGCCGCCTGATTCCTGCGGGTACTGGCTTGGCGTACCACAGCCGCCGCCGCAAGCATTCCTCCGGCCTGACCGAATCGGAAATGGACGCCCTGACGGGAACCACCGCCGAGCCGGCGCCGGAGACCACGGAGGCCGCTCCGGTGGCCAATGAGGAAGGCGCCGAGTAAGCGTTTCCGGCTTTGGCGGATAGGATATCCGCCAGGGCCGGCGGTCTCGATCGGACCTTTCATCGACGGGAATTCCCCGAATATGAACGGGTCCGGCTTGGGACGCCGGCAAGCGTCAGGGAGGATGAAATGAAGCAAATACCCAGAGTGTCAGTTGACGGGTTGTTTTGCCGCCAGCTATACTTGTCTGTCTCGGCAGGCCGGTACTACGGCCTGCTGCTGTTTTCACGCATGGCCGATACGGCCTCAAGCCCAAGCAAAAGAATTTACTGATGGCGACGATCAATCAGCTGGTCCGCAAATCGCGGCAGGCAGCCACCTACAAGAGCACATCGCCGGCACTGGAGAAGTGCCCACAGCGGCGTGGCGTTTGTACGCGTGTCTATACCACCACTCCGAAGAAGCCGAACTCGGCCCTGCGCAAGGTCGCCAAGGTGCGCCTGACCAACGGCTACGAAGTCATTTCGTACATCGGCGGCGAGGGACACAATCTGCAGGAACACTCGGTCGTGTTGATTCGCGGCGGTCGTGTGAAGGACCTGCCGGGTGTGCGCTACCACACTGTGCGTGGCTCGTTGGATGCGGCCGGCGTGGCCAAGCGCCGGCAGGCGCGTTCCAAGTACGGCGCCAAGCGTCCGAAGGGTTAATCGAGGAAAAGCATTATGTCGCGTAAAGGTTCCACTCCGCAGCGTGCGGTCCTGCCCGATCCCAAGCATGGCAGCGAAACCATCGCCCGCTTCATCAACATGGTGATGAAGAGCGGCAAGAAGTCCGTGGCCGAGAAGATCGTCTATGGCGCAATGGATGTCATCGGCGAGAAGAACGACAATTCCATCGAGCTGGTGCAGAAGGCGCTGGACAACGTTTCCCCGACGGTCGAGGTCAAGTCCCGCCGCGTCGGCGGTGCCACCTATCAGGTTCCGGTCGAAGTGCGCGCGTCCCGCCGGATGGCGTTGGCGATGCGCTGGTTGATCGATTCCGCCCGCAAACGTGGCGAGAACGGCATGCCGCGCAAGCTGGCGGCCGAGCTGCTGGACGCTTCCGAGAATCGCGGCGGCGCGATCAAGAAGCGCGAGGAGACCCACCGCATGGCGGAAGCGAACAAGGCGTTCGCCCACTATCGCTGGTAAGATCGCCGGCCCCGAGGGGCGGATCGTCAATCAGGGCTGGCGCGGCTTGTGAACACACAGGCGCGCCCCCAAAACTGGAAGCCGCCGCATGGCGGCGTTCCATTCTTCCCAAGACTCAAAAAGAGAGACTCCCGTGGCGCGTATCACTCCTATCGAGCGTTATCGCAACTTCGGCATCATGGCCCACATCGATGCCGGCAAGACGACTACGAGCGAACGCATCCTGTTTTATACCGGCGTCAACCACAAGATCGGCGAAGTGCACGAAGGTGCGGCGACGATGGACTGGATGGAGCAGGAGCAGGAACGCGGCATCACCATCACCTCCGCGGCCACGACCGCGTTCTGGAATGGTATGGACCATTCGATGGATCAGTATCGCCTGAACATCATCGATACCCCGGGCCACGTCGACTTCACGATCGAAGTGGAGCGCTCGCTGCGCGTGCTCGACGGTGCCGTGTTCGTGCTGTGCGCCGTCGGTGGTGTTCAGCCGCAGTCGGAGACGGTCTGGCGGCAGGCCAACAAGTACGTCGTGCCGCGTCTGGCGTTCGTCAACAAGATGGACCGTACCGGTGCCAACTTCGACAAGGTCGTCGATCAGTTGCGGACGCGTCTGGGCGCCTATGCGGTGCCGATCCAGACGCCGATCGGTGCCGAGGAAAATTTCGAAGGCGTGGTCGACCTGATCAAGATGAAGGCGATCTACTGGGATGCCGCCTTGCAGGGCACCAAGTTCGAGTATCGCGACATTCCGGCGGACCTGAAGGGCAAGGCCGACGCGGCCCGCAACTTCATGGTCGAAGCCGCGGCGGAAGCCAATGAAGCGCTGATGGACAAATACCTGAATGACGGCGACCTGTCCGAAGAGGACATCATCGCCGGCATTCGCGAGCGCACGCTGAAAACCGAGATCGTTCCGGTCCTCTGTGGTACTGCGTTCAAGAACAAGGGCGTCCAGTCGATGCTCGACGCGGTCGTGCACCTGCTGCCGTCGCCGGTTGACCGTCCGCCGGTGCAGGGGGTGGACGAAGACGAGAAGGAAACCCACCGTGACGCTTCCGACCAGGAGCCGTTTTCGGCATTGGCGTTCAAGATCATGACCGATCCGTTCGTGGGTTCGCTGACGTTTTTCCGCGTCTATTCCGGTGTCCTGAATTCCGGCGACCAGGTCTACAACCCGGTCAAGAGCAGGAAGGAACGCATCGGCCGCATCCTGCAGATGCATGCCAACGAGCGCGCCGAGATCAAGGAAGTGCGCGCCGGCGATATCGCCGCTGCGGTCGGCCTGAAGGATGTCACCACCGGTGATACCCTGTGTGCCCAGGACAGCATCATCACCCTGGAGCGCATGACGTTCCCGGAGCCGGTGATCTCGATGGCGGTTGAGCCGAAGACCAAAAGCGATCAGGAAAAGATGGGTATCGCCCTGGGCCGTCTGGCGCAGGAAGACCCGTCGTTCCGCGTGCGCACCGACGAAGAGTCCGGTCAGACCATCATTTCCGGCATGGGCGAACTGCACCTGGAGATCCTGGTCGACCGCATGAAGCGCGAGTTCAACGTCGAGGCGAACGTCGGCAAGCCGCAGGTCGCCTATCGCGAAACCATTCGCAAGGCGGTCAAGCAGGAAGGCAAGTTCGTGCGCCAGTCGGGCGGCAAGGGCCAGTACGGTCATGTCGTGCTGGAGATCGAACCGCAGGCTCGTGGCACAGGCTATGTCTTCGAAAATGCGATCGTCGGCGGTGTCGTGCCGAAGGAATACATTCCGGCCGTGGACAAGGGCATCCAGGAAGCGATGGCCAACGGCGTGATGGCAGGCTATCCGATCGTCGACCTGAAGGTGCGGCTGATCGATGGTTCGTACCACGATGTCGACTCTTCGGAAATGGCGTTCAAGATCGCCGGTTCGATGGGCTTCAAGGAAGGCTTCAACAAAGCCGACCCGGTGCTGCTCGAGCCGATGATGAAGGTCGAAATCGTAACTCCGGAAGACTATCTGGGTGATGTGATGGGCGATGTCAGTCGTCGTCGCGGCATCCTGCAGGGCCAGGAAGACAGCCCTTCCGGCAAGGTGATCGACGCGACGGTTCCGCTGGGTGAAATGTTCGGCTATGCGACCTCGCTGCGTTCGATGACGCAGGGGCGCGCCACTTTCACGATGGTGTTCGATCACTATGCGGAGGCGCCGGCCAATATCGCCGAAGCCGTGGTCAAGAAAAACTGAGCCGGTCGAAAGCCGGTCTGAATTCAAGCATTTTGGAATACGAAGGTAGGTAATCATGTCCAAGGGTAAGTTTGAGCGCACCAAGCCCCACGTGAACGTGGGCACGATTGGTCACGTAGACCATGGCAAGACGACGCTGACGGCGGCGCTGACGAAGATTGGCGCGGAGC
>JAISFF010000011.1 GCA_031263725.1 Lysobacteraceae bacterium
AAGGGAGCGAAGGGAGCGGACAAATTTGTATGTTCCCTTCGCTCCCTTCGGTGTCCCGTTGCCCAGCCGTACTGAACAAAATGCCCACTCTGTTGAGTGGGCATCGATGGGAAACTGGCCTTGTGTCCGGTTTCAGGTAGGAACAAGGGCATGAAGGCTCTGGAACAAGACATATCTGCCATGCCGCGTAAGGGCATGCAGATCACGCAAGATCGTCATGGCATGCGATGACAACGGGACGATATGCGGCTCCCGCATCTTCATCTTTTCCGCCGGCAGGTTCCATTGCGCGTTATCGAAATCGATTTCTGTCCACTCCATGTGGCGCAGTTCACCCGGACGAACGAACAGCAGCGGGGCGCAATCGTATTGCGCAATACACAATATGACTGCCCGCATAGCCCTCTATCGCTCGCAACAGTTCGCCAATGGACTGGGGATCGGTGATGGCGGCATGATGGCCAGCCATGGTCGGCGGCAATGCACCGCGCAGATCGGCAGCCGGGTTGCGCTCGGCGCGCCCGGTTCTGACGGCATAGCGGAACACCTGCTGACAGTACTGCAAACAACGATGAGCCGACCCGACAGCGCCGCGACTCACGACACGATTGGCTGTGGCCAGCACGTCCTGTGCGGAAATGTCCGCGATGGGGGACGACCCAAGCCAAGGAAAGAGATCGTTTTCCAGACGAAGCATGACTCTGTCAGCATGGCTTTTGCTCCAGGCGACCGATTGCGTACCGAACCACTCGCGCGCGATCACCTCGAAGCTATTGACGAAGCGAGCCGCCCTGGCGGCCTTACTGGCCTTGCGCTGCTGGCTAGGGTCGATGCCTGCGGCAAGCAGCTTGCGGGCTTCATCCCGCGCTGAGCGCGCTTCGGCCAAACTGACATCGGGATAGGGACCAAGAGAGAGACGCTTCTCCTTGCCGCCAAACCGATACTTCAAACGCCATCCTTTGCTACCCTTGGGAGAGACTTCCAAGTACATTCCTCCGCCGTCGAACAGACGCTGGGTCTTTTCGGATGGCTTGGTCTTGCGGATGGCGACATCGGTCAAAGGCATTGGGGGCACCGACTCAAGGGCTCATGATTCTGCCCCCATATTTGCCCCCAATTGCCCCCGGATTGTAAGGACGCTCCTAGTACGAGGCTGGATGCCAAAAATGGTACAACTCATTGTAAGTATTGAAATAATGGATTTTATTAGACTTTCTGGTGCTTCAATATGATGTCCATGATAGCTACCGAACCCGATCCGAACGAAAGCCCGACCCCATCCACCGAGACGGATGCCGGAATCTCTCCGGACCCGCGGGCCGGGGTGGCCGTTTCCGAGCCTTCCGAAACCATCGATGCGGCCGACGCGGCCGACGCGGCGGCGGCATTCGCGCCCGAAAGCGCAACGGCGGAAGCATTGACCGACGCAGCGGTGGCGGAAAGCGCCGTGGCCGCACCACTGGCGGCAACATCGCCGGCCGCGGTGATTGCGCCACCCGCAGCCACGCCACCGAAACCGGCGGCCTCCGTCCCGTCCGCGGCCACACCGCCACCGGCGGCAACGGCACGCACGCATTATGCAGAACCTGAACCGCCCGCCAAGCGCGACGGCGGCGGGCTGCGCATCATCGTCATCAGAGCCGTGCTGATTCTGGTCGCCCTGGGCGTGACCGGATGGCAAGGCTGGCAGACCTGGCAATCGTTCATTATCCGCAGCCAGACGCGCGAAGCCGCGCTGGAGCGGCAGCTCGGCACGCTGGGCGAGCGCCTGGATACCGTTCACGGCGATTTGCGCCAGCAAAGCCAGCGCATCCAGGACGCGACCAACAACAACCATATCCTGCGCGAGGAATTGCTCGATCTGGGCCAGCGCAGCGTGCTGCTGGAAGAGAACATCGCCAAGCTGACCGAGGCCACCCGGCATAACGCCGAGAACGCGCAGTTGAGCGAGGTCGAACTGCTGCTGACCTTCGGCGCCGAACGCCTCAACGTCGCCGGCGATGCCGAAGGCGCCCGCCGCGTCTACGCGCTGGCCGCCGAAGTGCTCAACGAAACCGCGAGCTCCCGGCAGCTCCTGGACCTGCGTCAGACCCTGGTGCAGGAGCGTGCCACGCTGGACGCGCTCGGCCCCGGCCCGCAGGCGCTGATACAGGCCCGGCTGACCGGATTCGCCGATTCACTGGCCACATTGCCGGCCGAATCGCCGGCGCCGGAATCGCGCCCGGCCTGGCAGCGCTGGCTGGCTCCGCTGATCGACATACGCCCCGCGCAATCGCATGTGCTGCTCGCACCCGCCGATCGCCGTTCCGCCGATGCGGCGCTGCAGATCGAGCTGGGACTGGCGCGCGCAGCGCTGGAACGCGGCGATCGCGACAGCTTCCAGCAGACGATCGGGCGCATCGAATCCTGGCTGACCCGGCTGTGGCCGGACTCGCCGGCCCTGCAGCAACGACGCTCGGAACTGGACGCATTGCGGCAAGCGCCGCTGCGCCCCGAGCTGCCTGCCCTCGGCACGACACTGCAACAGTTGCGCGCGATGCGTGACCAAGGAGATACGCCATGAAAGCGCTTCGCATCACCATCGTTCTGCTGCTGATCGTTGCCAGCGCGATCGGCGGATACTGGCTGTCGCAGCAGGATGCGCAATTCGGGCAGGTCTTCATCCGTGTCGCCGGCCAGGATATCAACACCTCGCTGCCGAAACTCGGGCTGCTGATACTGATCATGGCGCTGCTGCTGTTCGCGTTGTGGAAACTGCTGTGTCTTCCGTTCCGCGCGTGGAGCGGTTACCGCCGCCGCAAGGGCTGGGAGCGTCTGAGCGACGGTCTGGCCGCATTGAACCAGGGCCAGTGGGCGCGCGCCGAAAAGCTGTTGAACGCCACCGCAAAAGATCCGATCGTCGGCGGCATCGCCCTGGCCGGCGCGGTGCGCGCCGCGGATGCGCGCGGCGACGACAACGCGGCGCAAAAGTATCTGCAGGCGCTGGAGAAACGCGACCCGAACGCGCAGGCGCTGCTGCAGGCCGAACGGCTGATTGCGCGGCGGCATCCGGAGTCGGCGCTGGACCTGCTGGACGCCGCCGCGCAGCCGCTGCCGCCACGCGGCCTGTGGCTGCGGATACAGGCACTGGAAGCCGATGGCCGTTCGGCCGAGGCCTATGGCCAGTTGGGCGCGCTGAAGCGGACCGGGGTGTTGACAGCCGCCGGACTGAACACGCTGGAACCCCGCCTGGCGGCGCAATCGCTGCGGGAAGCCGCCGACACCCACCTGCTGGCCGAATGCTGGGAGAGTCTGTCCAGGCCGCTGCGCGCCAATCCGCAAGTGGTCGCCGTCTACGCCGAACGCGCCGCCGCGCTGGGCTGGAACGATGCCACCTTGCGCAGCCTGGAAAAAGCCCTGGATTCGAACTGGGACGAATCACTGATCGCGCTTTATGGCCGCCTGCCGATCGATCATCTGGACTCGCGCCGCGCCAGCGCCCAGCGTTGGCTGAAGAGCCATTCCGACAGCCCCGCCCTGCTGCTGACGCTGGGTCGTCTGGCCGGTCTGCAGGAGCAATGGGAACAATCGCGCGAATTCCTGCGGCGCGCGCTGGAGCTGGGCGCCGGTGCCGAGGCCTGGGAAGAACTCGGCGACGGATTCAATGCCACGCACGATGATGCCAGCGCGCGCCGCTGCTATTTCAATGCGCTCAAGGTCCTACGCGGAGGCAAGATCAAGCTGTCCTGGCAGCAGGATCTGCGCGAAATCACCGTTGCCGACAATACCGAAGTCACCGAGACGCGCAACGAACACGGATTCCCGCAGTTGCCGGGCTGATCCGGGGAAATCCCGGACCTGCGCGTCGAAGACCCGGAGCCAGTACGACTCCGGGTTTCTCATGGAACGACCAGCCCCGGCACGACGGTTGCGACGGATGCCCCATTGCGGCCCGCTTTCCGTTCCCCCGGCCGCCATGCCGGAGGCGTATCATGACGCCGACGCCGGATGCGTCCTGTCCGCTTCCGCGCAAAACGCCGGCCGATGCCGCACGGCATCCGGCGATGATGGCCGGGCCTGACTGAAGTTGAAGTTGAGGAATCCCCGAAATGAGCACTTCGATCTATCAGGAAGGTTATGTACTGGCCGCGGTGGACGACTCGCCCTATGCCGAAAGTGTCGCCGGCTATGCGGGCTGGGCGGCATCGCGACTGCACGCCCCCTTGCAACTGCTGCATACGCTCAACCCCGACAGTGTCGGCACCAATCGTGATCTTTCCGGCAACCCCATCGACTGCCCCGCGAGCGATACAGGCCTCGCCCTGCTGGAACGGTTGCGCGGCAACGCCAGGAAACTGTACGGAATCGAGGCCGGCACCACGCAGCATTACGGCACTTTGCTGGATACGCTGCAGGCGCTGGAGCCGCAGATGCGGCTATTGGCCATCGGCAAGCGCGGTGAAGACAGCAACCCCAGCGACCATCAACTCGGCAGCAATCTGGAACGCATCATTCGCGCCGTGCGCCGGCCGGTGCTGGTCACTTCCGGGCCGCTATTGCCGGTCCGGCGCTTCCTGATCGCTTACGACGGCGGCAGCGCCGGCCAGCAATGCCTCGACGGCGTCTGCGCCGGCGCCTTCTTCGAGGGCATGGAGTGCCATCTGCTGATGGCCACCGAACCCAGCAACAAGCATCAGGCGCAACTGGAGAAGGCGGCGAACCGCCTGCGCCAGGCCGGATTCGAGCCCAGTACCGAAATCATCTGCGGCGCGCCCGAGGTCGTCATCGCCCAGCACATCAACTCGCGCGAGATCGACATGCTGGTCATGGGTTCATACGGACATTCGCGGATCCGCAATCTGTTCGTCGGCAGCACCACCACTCATGTGCTGCTGAACTGCCCGAAGCCGGTGCTGATGCTCTGAGCGGATCGTCCACCGCCACGGCGGCCGTGGGCATAGCGCGCGCTTGCGTCAGCCCAGCGCCTTGGCCATGAACGGCGGCATGACCAGCAATCCCTGGTGCAGGGCTTCGGTGTAATACTGCGTCTCGAACGGACGCGCCGCCGCATCCTCGCGCCGGAACCCGAAACCGCCCTGCTTGCGCGCCATGGTGACGCTCCACCAGCCGGTGGGATAGCACGGCTGCGGGAACGGCAGGGTCCAGAAACCGGAAAACCCGGCTTTGCCCATTTCCATGCGCATCGCCTGGATCAGGCCGAGTTGCGCCAGCGGCGATTCGGACTGCTGCACCAGGATGCCGTCGTCCTTCAGCGCACGATGGCAGGATTCGTAGAATGCCTTGTTGAACAGGCCTTCGGCCGGACCGACCGGATCGGTCGAATCCACGATCGCCACATCGATGCTGCCCGGCGCGCAATTCCTCATGTAGGCCACGCCGTCATCGAACAGCAGCTTCGCGCGCGGATCGGCATTGCTCTGGCACAGCTCGGGGAAGTATTTCTCCGCCATCCGCGTGACCTGCTCGTCGATGTCGCACTGCGTGGCGCTCTCGACACCGGGATGCCGCAACACCTCGCGCAGCGTGCCGCAATCGCCGCCGCCGATGATGACCACGCGCTTCGGCGCCGGATGCGTGAACAGCGCTGGATGCGCGATCATTTCGTGATACAGGAAATTGTCGCGCGAGGTCAGCATCACCGCGCCATCGATCAGCATCAGATTGCCCCAGTCCGTGGTCTGGTAGATCTCGATCCGCTGGAACGGCGACTGTACTTCGTCGAGTTTGTCGCTGACGCGGTAGCCCACCGCCGATCCGGTGGTTTCGAAGCGTTCGATGTACCAGTTGTCCTGAGTCGCCATGTCAGCGTCCGATCCTGAGAGGGAGGCGCATATTGTACCCCGCCCCGAAACCCGCGGCCGGTGGCATATGTTCATGCTTCTTTCCGCGCCCATTGGCATGCCGGCGACTCGCGCTCGCCGCTGGCGCCGCCGCGGTGACGATAGAATGCGCACTGTTTATTCCCGAGACGGACAAGACTGGCGATGAGCGATTGGTCGATCGAAAAAGCCCGCAAGACCTGGTCCATCCCGCACTGGTCGGGCGGATACTTCGACATCGACGCCCGGGGCCAAATGCAGGCATTGCCGCAAGGGCCACGGGGTCCGGGTTTCGCATTGGGCGGAATCGTCGACCGGGCGCGGTCGCAGGGCGCGAAGCTGCCGCTGCTGGTGCGCTTTCCCGACATCCTGGCACAGCGCCTGCAACGTCTGCAGAGCGCCTTCGCGCAAGCCATGAGCGATTGGGAATACGCCGGCGGCTACATGCCCGTCTATCCGATCAAGGTGAACCAGCATCGCGGCGTCGCCGGGACGCTGGCTGCCATCGGTGGCGAAGGCTTCGGCCTCGAAGCGGGCAGCAAGCCGGAACTGATGGCGGTACTGGCCCTGTCGCAGCCGGGCGGCGTCATCGTCTGCAACGGCTACAAGGATCGCGAATACATCCGCCTCGCGCTGATCGGCCGCAAACTGGGCCTGCAGACCTGGATCGTGATCGAGAAGCCCTCGGAACTGGCGCTGGTGATGGAGGAAGCCGCCGCGCTCGGCGTCAGGCCCGGTCTCGGCGTGCGCATGCGGCTGGCATCGCTGGGCGCCGGCAAGTGGCAGAACAGCGGCGGCGACAAGGCCAAGTTCGGACTCGGTCCGAGGCAACTGCTGGACCTGTGGAAACGGCTGCGCGAAGCCGGCATGGAAGACACCTTGGGCCTGCTGCACTTCCATATGGGCTCGCAGATATCGAACGTGCGCGACATCGCCAACGGCATGCGCGAGGCCGCGCGCTATTTCGTCGAGCTATCCAAGCTCGGCGCCAAGCTTCGGTACATGGATGTCGGCGGCGGCCTGGGCATCGATTACGAAGGCACCCGTTCGCGCAGCTACTGCTCGATCAACTACGGCATCGACCAATACGCCGGCACCATCGTGCAGGCGATGGCCGAAGCCTGCGCACAACATCGGTTGAGCGCGCCGCGCATCATCACCGAATGCGGCCGCGCGATGACCGCGCATCATGCCGTGCTGATCGCCAATGTCTCCGAAGTGGAAACCGCGCCCGAGGGCCGCGTTCCGCCGCTGGCCGAGGACGAGCCGCCGGCGATCCGGCACCTGCGCGAAGTGCATGACGAACTCGACTCGCGACCGCCGATCGAGCTGTTCCACGAGGCCCAGCATTTTCATGCCGAAGGCTTGGCCAGTTATGCGCTGGGGCAGATCGATCTGCCCCAGCGTGCGCGTATCGACGACCTGTACTACGCCATCCTGCACGGCGTTCGCGCTCGCCTGAGCGGCCAGGAACGCAGCCACCGCCCCGTACTGGACGAACTCGACGAACGCCTGGTGGACAAGTACTTCGTCAATTTCAGCGTGTTCGAATCCGTTCCCGACATCTGGGCGATCGATCAGGTCTTCCCCATCGTGCCGATAGAGCGGCTGGACCAGCGCCCGGAAAGACATGGCGTCGTCGCCGACATGACCTGCGATTCAGACGGCATGGTAAAGACCTATGTCGACAGCGAAGGACTGGACACCTCGCTGCCGCTGCACGCGCTGCGGCCGGGCGAGACGTACCGGATCGGTTTCTTCCTGGTCGGCGCCTATCAGGAAACCCTGGGCGACATCCACAATCTGTTCGGCGACACCGATGCGGTCGAAGTCCGCGTCGATGGCGACGGCTACCGTCTGGCGCAGCAACGCCGTGGCGACACCACCGATGTGATGCTCGACTATGTCGGCTATCGCCTGGACAACCTGCGCGCCAGCTACGACCAGCGCATCGCCGGAGCCGGGTTGTCGGCGGACGAAGCGGCACGCCTGCGCGACGAACTGGAAACCGGCCTGACCGGCTATACCTATCTGCAGGACGGACCGCCGGCCTAAGACGGGATACACCCGCCGGATCGTGCGGGATCGGCGCGCGGCGTTTTTTTGTATGCCTGCGCAACGGTCCCGCACGATCCGGCACCTTGTCCAGGCAAAAGCATCAGGCACGCAGCTTGCGCAGCCTGAATCCGGCCATGACCTGCAGCACGCCGCAGATCAGCACCAGTACGCCGACCCAGACCGTCATCACGATCAGGCCCGAGTCCGGCCATATCGCGAACAGGATGCCCAACAGCAGAATCAGCACCCCACTGAGGATGATCAGCCATTCGCCGCGGATCGCCTTGCGGATCTGGATCGCGACAATGATGCGGTAGATGCCCGCGATCACCAGCCAGGCCGCCAGGAAAATCACCATCACCGTCGCCATCGCGGCGGGGTTGAGCATGGCGATGATGCCGAACAGGATCGAGGTGATGGCATAGAAGGTCAGCCAGCCCTTGAAGATGGTGCTGCTCTTGTCGAACAGGGCGAACAGGCTGACCAGTCCTTCGACCAGCGCCAGCAGGCCGATCGCGAACACCATGCTCCAGGCCGCCAGCAGCGGCGCGAACACCGCCACGATGCCGAACAGGATCGCGATCACGCCGTAGAACACCGGCACCCACCAGCTACGTGCCAATTCCGCAAAGGGGTTGTTGTTCATTGGAAGACTTCCTTTACCAAGGGGGTTGGACAGGAGAGTTGCTCTATTTTTGATCTTCGGTGGCGGTCAATCGCCCTGCGCCGGCTTGCCCGGCCGTTCGGACCCGGCGCTTGTTCTGGACGGGGGGATATACCGTACCAGCGGGTTCAACCATGCGCCGGAACGCCTGAATGCGATATCACACAACCGCCGGTCATCCGGCCGACCGGATCGGTTCGAGAGCGGATGCCGCACGCGTCAGCCATGCGGGCGCGAACGGCGATGGCCGGACACCAAGGAAAACCCGGTCCAGCGGGAACCGGGACACGACAGGATGCCGTATCAGTCGACGGAAACAGTACGCTCCCGTGCCCAGGAACGCAGGTTCGCGACCTGCTCGGCCATGATTACCGACAGCGGCCGCGTATTGGCGATCTCCGTCAGGATCAGATCGGTCCGCAACGGTTGCTGCTCGGCGTAGGCGGCGTACAGCGCCGAAACGATCGTCTGCTCGATTTCGGCGCCGGAGAATCCATCGGTGGCGGCGGCCAGTGCCAGCAGGTCGAAGTCCCAGGAATCCAGGTCGCGCTTGTGCAGATGCAGCCTGAAGACTTCCTCGCGCACATCGCTGGCCGGCAGATCGACGAAGAAAATCTCGTCGAAGCGGCCCTTGCGCAGTAGTT
Source organism: Lysobacteraceae bacterium (assembly GCA_031263725.1). Lineage (GTDB taxonomy): Bacteria > Pseudomonadota > Gammaproteobacteria > Xanthomonadales > Xanthomonadaceae > JAITWM01. The sequence goes on from JAISFF010000011.1 coordinate 9,186, forward strand.
CGGGAGGCAGTGCATACACCTGGTTGGCGGTGGCGACCAGGAATACGTGGCTCTTGCGTTCCGCCATCCAGGTCAACAGATAGCCCAGCACGCGACGGGAAACACCGGCATCGCTTTCGCCCGCATCCGACAGGCCTTTCTCGATTTCGTCGATCCACAGCACGCAAGGCGAGAGTTCCTCGGCCGAGGACAGGGCCGAACGCAGGTTCTTCTCCGTCTCGCCGTGGTACTTGTCGTACAGCGTGCCGAAATCCAGCCGCAACAGCGGCACGCCGAAGCCGCCCGCGATCGCCTTGGCCAACATCGATTTGCCACAGCCCTGCACGCCCAGCAGCAACACGCCCTTGGGCGGATCCAAACCGGCCGGCGCATTGCCGGAGGCGAACACCGGGCGCCGCTGTTCGATCCAGCGCTTGAGCCGGCGCGCGCCCGCCACATCGGCAAAGGCGGCGGTGTCGTACTCGTAATACAGGTTGCCGCTGCGATTGAGCAGCTCGAACTTGAGCTTGGCCAGTTGCGGCAGATCGTGCTGCCCCAGCGCGCCATCGGCAAAGATCAATTGCCGGGCGATGCGGCGGGCATCGGTCATGCTCAGGCCACGCAGATTGCGCACCACCTGCGCGGCCGCTTCCTTGTCCACCTTGACTCGGCGCCCGCCGTTCTCGTGCGCGTAATTCACCACCTCCTCGCGCACCATCGCCAGCAGCGCGTTGGTATCGGGCAGGCTCGGGCTGAAGCGCACCGCCAGCATTTCCAGTTCCAGCGGCAGCTCGACCTTGGCTCCGACCAGCACCACGACATGCTCCTGGCAGTGGCGGCGCTGGACGATGTCGCGCAACAGGCGCTGGTTGCTGGCATATCCCAGGTAGGGATGGAAATCCAGCAGCAGATAGACGCCGCGTGCCCGCGCCTCCCGGATCGCATGCAGGACGCTGTTGGAATCCGGCGCGCCGAACGGATCATCCTCGCCGTCCATGTCGAAGCGCCGCAAACCCTCGGTGATGGTCCAGCGGAACATCGGCCGCCATACCTGCGCCAGGCTCTGCCGGAACAGATCGACCACCTGTTGCTCATCCTGGCTCTCGACGACGATCAGCGGCGTATTGGCGCGAATCAGCGCGCTCAGATCCCGTAGTTCACTCATGTCATGCTCTTGAGGGAGACTCTTTGCCTGTCCATTGCGCCCCTGCCCGCGCCGGAACGCGAATGGAAGCCATAATTTGTTGATTGATAAGGAAGAAACCCGAGAGACCAGGCGCCAGCGGCCATGCATCGTTGCCGGCAGGCCCCCCGCCCTTGCCCGTAGGTCGCCCAAGATAGCAAAATCCGGCGGGTTTCTCCGGGACTGTTTCCTGTCTTCTTCGCAAGCGTGGTGTAATCTGCGGGTTTTCCTGTTCCGGAAGCGGGGTACGCATGAAGACGATCCTGGTGGCCGGTTCCAAAGGCGGCATAGGCAAGACCACCATCTCCACCCATCTGGCGGCGTACTTCGCGCTGGCCGGCAAGCGCACGATCCTGGCGGACGCGGATCCCCAGGGCTCGGCTTTGAACTGGGCCGAACGGCGCAACAAGTTCGGCGCTTCGGTGCCGGCCTTCGATGCCAGCCGCAAACGTGCCTGGCCGGAGCGGGTGCCGCCCAATGCCGATTACGTGGTCATCGACGCGCCCGCCGGAGCAATGGCCGAGGACATGGAACGCTTCATCGACGGCGCCGACTGCATCATCGTGCCGGTGCTGCCCTCCGCCCTGGACATCGAAGCCATCGTCCGTTTCCTGAACTCGCTGGCGACCATGCCGCGGATACACAAGCGCAAGCTGCCGGTGGGACTGGTGCTGAACCGCACCAAGCCCTGGACCCACGCCTCCCAGCAGGCGCTGGCAATGCTGCGCTCCTGGCCCTATCCGGTGGTGGCGCAGCTGCGCGACACCCAGGCCTACGTGGTGATGGTCGGACTGGGCCGCAGCCTGTTCGACTACCAGTCCGCCGCGGTGCGCGAGCATCAGGCCGACTGGGAACCGCTGTTCGACTGGATCACGAAAGCGAAAGACTGAAAACTTCCGTATTGCCAGGTGGGAATGATGCGAGAACTGATTCTGTTGCGACACGCCGTCGCCGAGCCCGCGGCCGATGGCCAGGCCGATTTCGACCGGCCGCTCTCGCCGCTGGGCCTGACCGAGGCCGGATCGGCCGGACGCTGGCTGGCCTCGCAGCGCCTGATGCCCGATCGCGTGCTGTGTTCGCCCGCGCGCCGCGCGCGCGAGACGCTGGAAGCGGTATTCGATGTGATCGGCGATACCGAGTCCCTGCTGGAGCCGTCCATCTACGAAGCCTCGCCCGGCGTCCTGTTCGGGTTGTTGCAGGCGCAGGGCGAAGTGGAGCGGCTGATGGTGGTCGGGCACAATCCCGGCATGGAACGCCTGCTGGCCCTGCTGCACAGCGGCCAGTCCGGCCTGTATCGCGGCATGCCCACCGCCGCGGTGGCGGTGCTGTCGCTCGACACCGGATCCGGCATCGAGCCGGGAAGCGCCAGCCTGTCCGCCTTCTGGTGGCCATAGCCAGCCACATTGGCCGCCAGGCGGCAGAATCTTATCGCCGCACACGAAGACTGGCCGGCTTGCGGACTAACCGGTAGGCTACGCGCCTGTGCCACTCAGGGGGAATGTGTCGCCGGACAACAGTGCGCATGGCCGGTGTCGTTACCGATCCGCGATCGCTTGCATCGGATCATTCGCAACGGCTTCGGCTTTGCAGAAGTTTGCAACCGCGACGACACTGGCACGGAGACGCCCGGCCGCTTTCACATGAAATCCGATTCCTCGATCCCGCCTTCCATCCGCGACCATCGCCGGCATCGCCATTCCGATGCGGCGGCATGCCCGACGGCGCGGAGGCACAACGACAGGATGCGCTTCATTCCATGAGCACATGGCAACGCATCGTCCTGCTGACACTGGCGTCGTTGTGCGGCGCCTGCGCCAGCCTGTCGCCGAAGCAGCACGACCAGGCCGCCTCGATCGCCATTTCGGCACGCTCGCAGGAGGTCGACTGCACGGCCGCCGACCGCTGCGCCCGGCGTTCGCCGCTGCGGGCGCTGGCCGGCGATGCCTTTACCGAATCCACCGCCGGGCAGCCGCGTCATTACGCGCTGATACTCGACAATGGCGAGGATTCGCTGCTGGCCCGCATCAACCTGATCCGCAGCGCCAGCCGCCATATCGACCTGCAGACCTATATCTTCGACAAGGACGACAGCGCGCGGCTGGTCATCGACGAGCTTCTGGCGGCGGCGCGGCGCGGCGTCAAGGTACGGCTGCTGATCGATCAGCTCTCCGCCATCTCCGACCCGCGTATCGTCGCGGCGCTGGTCGGCGCGCACGCGAACTTCGAGCTGCGCATCTACAACCCGATCTTCGGGATGTCCACATCCAACTACCTGCACTACTCGGTCGCCGCGCTCTGCTGTTTCCGCAGCATGAACGAGCGCATGCACAACAAGCTGCTGCTGATCGATTCCGCGGTCGGCATCACCGGCGGCCGCAACTATCAGGACGACTATTACGACTGGGATACCACCTACAACTTCCGCGACCGCGATGTGCTGGTGGCCGGACCGGTGGCGCGCGAGATGGCGCACAGTTTTGAACTGTTCTGGAACGCACGGCGCAGCGTCCCTGCCGAGCGCCTCGACGACATCGGCAACGTCTTGCTGCGCGAAGGCGTGCCGTCCTTGCCCGAATACACGCCGGCGCGGCCGGACCGGGTATCGCGGATCGAAGCCGAAGCCGGGGACATGTCGCTGATCGAAAAGCGCTTCGTGCGCCCTGCGCTGCCGGTGGGACCGGTGCAGTTCGTCACCGATACGCCCGAGAAACACGATCCGGAGCATCGCGGCCATGCCGCGCCGACCGCGCCGGAGCTGACCGCGCTGGTCAGCGGCGCCAGGGAGGAAATCATTCTGCAGACGCCTTACCTGGTACTGTCGAAGCACGCGCAGCGGGTGCTCGAAGAATTGCAGCGGCAACCGGACCCGCCGCGCGTGATCGTCTCCACCAACAGTCTGGCCGCCACCGACAACCCGATCGTCTACTCGGTGTCGTTCAAGTACAAGCGCCGCAACATGCGCCGCTTCGGGTTCGAGATCTACGAGCTGAAGCCGTTCCCGGCGAATGCGCCCGTCGATTACGAAAACCTGCTGCCGTGGCCGCATCCTCCCGGCATGGTGCCGGGCGATCCGGTCGCCGCATCGGACGATGACGAACCACGGCGGGACAGCGGCATCGACGATCGGTCCGAGGCGCGCAAGGTCCGTGCCGAAACCCGCGCTTCACTGCTGCGCGGCAGCACGCCGGGCAACAAGCTGGTGTCGGTGGATGGCGTCGGCGCGCGCATGGGCCTGCATGCCAAATCGATGGTGGTCGATCGCCGCTTCGCGGTCATCGGCACGCACAACTTCGATCCGCGCAGCGAGAACTACAACACCGAGGGCTTCATCGTCATCGAGGACCCGGCCTTCGCCGAGGCGCTGGCGCGCAGCATCGAGCGCGACATCGAGCCGGAGAACTCCTGGATCGTGGCGCCGCGCATCCGCCCGCTGGTGCTGTCCGGCCTGAGCTATACCGCAGCCAAGGTTTCCGAAGCCATGCCCATCCTCGATATCTGGCCCTGGCACTACGCAACCAACTACGACTATCGCCCCGGACCGGAATGCCCCGGACCGTTGCCGAGCTACCGGCATCCGGATTTCCACAACTGCTATGTCCCAGCCGGCGATTTCCCCGGCGTCCGAGGCAGTCCCAAGGCCCTGCTTGCGCGCATGCTGCTGGCCATCGGCGCCAGTCTGGCATCGCCGATCATGTAGCCGCGCCGGGACGGTTCAGGGCGATGAGGATGACGCATTCCACCCGGGAAAAGCGCTGGTTGGTCGACGCATATTCCTCGAATACCAGGCCGAACCCAACGATGGCCGCTTCGCTGGGCCGTCCGGCGACGAGGTTTTCACTTCGCCAGGCGGATCGGATGCATTCGCCGGTTTCGCCAATTGGAGCACTGGCGCGACCATGCGACCGGGCATCCGCGATACCACCGATGCCGGCCACATCGCCTCGCCCGACACCGGTTTCAGGATACCGATCGCTCAGCGGCTGAATCCCTCGTCGCTTCCCGAGGTGATCAGCGCACGCTGCCTCGGGTTGTTCGGCAGCCATTCGCCCGGAGGCGACATATCGACGCCGCTGCGTGCCATCAGCTCGCTATAGGCAGCGAACTCGCCCTGCTCGACGATCCACCGCAGGAACGCGCCGTAGCTCATCGGATTGTCGATCATCGATACCGGAATCAACTGTCCCGCGCGCTCGTTGATCCAGCTGATCTGGCGCAACCAGTCGCGCCAGGCACGGCTGTCGGCGTCGGTGATGCTCAGGCGCACCAGGCCGATCGTCCCGGAGAACTGTTCCACCACGGTCTTGCCATCGTGCGCCAGCAGATCCATGGTGCGGATGCAGTCGTCCCTGCCCTGTTCGTCCAGATCGTGCGCGCTGCAGATCGACATCAGCCAGTCCAGCGGCGGAGTCAGCACCGTGGTCATGACCAGATGGGTCAGGAACGTGGCGCCAGCGCCATCGGCGACCGTTGCCGCACTGGAGCCGGTGGTGCGTTCGATCGCCAGCGCCAGCGCCGGGTCCAGCGTCGCGTTCGCACTCGAGCGGATCGTCCGCTCCATCAACTGCAGCCATTCCTGCGCATGCGTGTCGTAACGGGTCGCCTGTCCGGCCATCCGCAGATACTGGCGCATCGCCGCGCCATCGCCACGGCGTCCGGCCTCGTCCAGAGCCAGCAGATGCACCGCGGCGTTGTCCGGCTCGCTTTGCAGCAGGAACATGATCGCGGCGGTGCGGTCGCAACCGCCGGCATTCGTACCGCAGTGGATCGCTTCCACCCAACTCGCCAGGCGATCGCGCGGCCGCACCGACAATGCGGCCTCGCGCCATTGCCGCGATTGCGCCGAAGGCGTGGTCGCGGCCGCGTCGAACCAGCTCGAACGCTCCGGCAGATCGTTCAACGTCGCCGCCACCAGCAGGTTGCGGGCACCACCCTGCGCCGCCAGGCTCCGCGCCTGCGTCCGCAGCGCTTCGCTCTGCCGCTCGAACCATTGCCGATACAGGCTCTGCAGTCCGGGATCACTGTTGATGGCGGCCACCATCCGGCCGAGCGTTGCGAACGCCGGATCCACCGCCGGTGTCGCGGCTGCCGATTGTGCCCATGCCGGTACACCGGCGCCGAACACCAGGCACCACGCCAACGCGCCGCATCGTAACCCCTGGATCAGATTCTCCCGCATGTCGACTCCCGCTTTGCCCCTGGCGGCATTCTAGAGTAATTTAATTTAATATAGCCTATACCCATCATGTTTGAACCAGCCAGAGATAGCGGACAGGGAAATGCAGTTGAAAGCCTAGGTAATGGCTGTGTCAAGAAGCGCTTTTGCGCGTACCTTGAGCTTGCGTAGGATGGCCTTGATTTTCGACCACATCCGCTCGATAGGATTGAGGTCGGGACTGTATGGCGGCAGGAAAATAACCGAAGCGCCTGCGGCCTCGATGGCTTCCATTACATCGCTCACTTTATGACTCGACAGGTTGTCCATGACTACGATGTCTCCGGGCTTGAGCGAGGGCGCCAGCCGTTGAGTGACATAAGCCCGGAAGCAGTCTCCGTTGAGCGCGCCCTCGAATACGATCGGGATTTTCGTTTCGTCCCGCCGGATCGAAGACAAGATCGTCGTTCGGTGAAAGCGCGTGTCCGCGACGGCTTCGATCACGCGCTGGTGTTTGGCAGCCCGGCCATAGCGTCGGGTCATGCCGGTATTTACCCCGCTCTCGTCCAGGAAAACCAGGCGGTCTGTGTCAAAGTCGCTCTGCTTCGCCTTCCACTCGCTTCGCTGTTTCGCTACGTCGGCTCGCTGCTGTTCCGCCGCGCGCGCCGTTTTTTTCGGCAGAGCCTCAGTTTTTTGTTGATCGTCTTGCACAGCGCCGGCGCGCTGACCGGCAACGAGAACGCGTCTATCAGCTCTCTCAAGGTGATGTCCGGCTGTGCCTTTATCCGTTCGGCGATCTTTTGCAACTGCTCTTCATCCAGCCTCGGTTTTCGCCCAGCCTTCCTCGGCCGTGCCTCGACGTTTCCCGTTTCCCGATACAATGCCAGCAGGCGCGTTATCGCACTGACACTCACCCGCAGCTCCTTCGCTAGCCGGGCATGGCTCGCGCCTTCTTCTTTACCCGCAATGATCCTTTCCCGCAGATCCTTCGATAATGGCGCAGACATCTTTTTCCTCCTATTCCAAGTCTGTATTATGCGCCTTGTTTTGTTAAACATCTCTAAAGAATGTTTGAATATAACGGAGAAGTGCAGCAAATGAAGGTTGTTCTGTCAGTCCTTTGGGGGCATCGATGGTTGCCGGATGTATTACTTCGAATGGTGACATGATCATTCGTGCATCCGGATCGGCGCCAATATTAGGGACGGCAGATAAGTCGAGTAAACAATGCGAGCTTGGCATGATCTCCGCAGAGACTGGTGAGCAGTCTTCATCACGTGACATGCCTGCTGACTTTTCCACCACCATGATGGTGGTGGCTGGCCCGAAACCGAAGCTTTACTACTTCATTGCCGAATGCGGTGACGACCGCGAGTTCCGCTCGCGCAAGATCACCGTGCCAGGGACGATCAATCAAGTCTGGTCGATGGATTTCATGCACGCCCCGTTGGCCGACGGACATAGCTTCCGTCCGTTCAACGTGCTGGACGACTTCAACCGCGAGGGACTGGGGATCGAGGTCCTCAGGTTTCGCCAGTCCTGCCGTAGCGGTCCTCGAAGCGGACGATGTCGTCCTCACCCAGATAACTGCCGGACTGCACTTCCACGACCTCCAGCGGTACTTTGCCGGGATTTTCCAGGCGGTGGGCGACGCCGATGGGGATGTAGGTGCTCTGGTTCTCGCTCAGCAGCAGGGTTTCCTGGCCACGCGTGACCTTGGCGGTACCGCGCACCACTACCCAGTGTTCGGCGCGGTGATGATGCATCTGCAGGCTCAGCGTCGCGCCGGGGTTGACGGTGATGCGCTTGACCTGGAAACGGTCACCGCGATCGATCGAGTCGTAGGCGCCCCAGGGCCGATAAACCTTGCGATGCAACGCCACCTCCGGACGGCCCTCGCTCTTGAGCCGGGCGACGATGTCCTTGACCTCCTGGATGCGATCGCGCCGGCCGACCAGGAGCGCGTCGTCGGTCTGCACGACGATCACGTCCTCCAGTCCGATCATGGCGATCAGGTCCTTGCCGTAGGCATAGGTGTTGCGGCAGTCGATTCCGATCACATCGCCGTGGTGGGCGTTGCCGTCCGCATCCTGCGACGAGACTTCCCACAGCGCGGACCAGGAGCCGACATCGCTCCAGCCTGCGGCCATCGGCACCACCACGACATCGGCGCTCTTTTCCATGACCGCGTAATCGATCGAATCGGACGGACTGGCGCCGAAGGCGTCCGCGTCCAGACGGATGAAATCGATGTCGCGCGCCGCCTTTTCCAGCGCGGTGCGACAGGCGGCCAGGATGGCCGGCTGGAACTTCTGCAGTTCCTCGATATAGCGCGAGGCGCGGAACAGGAACATGCCGCTGTTCCAGTAGTACTCGCCGGAAGCGACATAAGCCTTTGCCGTTCCCAGGTCGGGCTTTTCGACGAAACGCTCGACCGCGCGCGCACCGCTGCCCGCGACCGCCTTGATGTAGCCGTAGCCGGTCTCGGGGCCGGTGGGCGCGATGCCGAAGGTCGCCAGTTTGCCGGCGGCGGCGACTTCGGCAGCGGCGGTCACGGCGGCCTGGAAGGCCGGCTGGTCGCGGACGATATGATCGGAGGGCAGTACCAGCAGCAGGGCATCCTGGCCGACGGAGATGGCCTGCAGTGCCGCGATGGCGATCGCGGGCGCGGTATTGCGGCCGACCGGTTCGAGCATGACCGCGGCCGGCTCGACGCCGAGTTCGCGCAGCTGTTCGGCGACGACGAAACGATGTTCCTGGTTGGCGATGACGATCGGGCTGTGCGTATGCAGCGGCGCGATGCGCTGCCAGGTGGCCTGCAGCATGCTGCGCTCGCCCACCAGCGGCAGGAACTGCTTGGGATAGGTCTCGCGCGAGAGCGGCCACAGCCGCGTGCCGGAACCGCCTGACAGGATGACGGGAACGATTTCTTTCATGTTGCAGTCCGTGGTTGACGGCCCGGCCGGATTTCAGGCGCCGAGCAGTTTGGAGATTTCATCGGTGCGCGCCTGCATCAGCGCCATGTCGCCACGCGCTTCGACATTCAGCCGCAGCAGCGGTTCGGTATTGGAACTGCGCAGGTTGAAACGCCAGTCGCCGAAATCGGCGCTGACGCCATCGATATGGTCGAGCTTCGGCGACAGCGAGGCGAAATGCGCCAGCACGCGTCCGGTCGCGGCCTTGGCATCGGCGACCTTGAAATTGATTTCGCCACTGCAGGGGAAGGCACGGATGCGATCTTCGACCATGTCTTCCAGCGAAGCGCCGGTCCGCGACATCAGGTCCGCGATCAGCAGCCAGGGGATCATGCCCGAATCGCAATACGAGAAGTCGCGGAAATAATGGTGGGCACTCATCTCACCGCCGTAGACCGCATTCTCGGCGCGCATTTTTTCCTTGATGAAGGCGTGTCCGCTCTTGCATTCGACGGCAACGCCGCCAGCGGCTTGCACCATTCCGATGGTGTTCCAGACCAGGCGCGGGTCGTGGATGACCTTGCCGCCGCAATGACCGGCCAGCAGCGCCTTGGCCAGCAGGCCCACCAGGTAATAGCCCTCGATGAAGCGGCCCTTGGCATCGAAGAAGAAACATCGATCGAAATCGCCGTCCCAGGCAATGCCCATGTCCGCGCCGTGTTCGCGCACCGCATCGGCGGTGGCATCGCGGTTCTCCGGCAGCAGCGGATTGGGGATGCCGTTGGGGAAACGGCCATCCGGTTCGTGCTGGATGCATACGAAGTCGAACGGCAGGCGCGGTGCGAGCAGATCGACGATCAGACCGGCGCCGCCGTTGCCTGGATTGGCGACGATCTTCAGCGGTTTGAGTTCCAAACGGTCGACATAGCCGAGCAGGTGCTCGATATAGGCCGACTTGTGCGGGTGCTGCCGCACCTGTCCCGGCGTGGCCGCGTCGCGGAAATCGTTGGCCGCGGCCATGTCGCGCACCGTGAACAGGCCGGTATCGGCGCTGACCGGCTTCGCTTCCTCGCGGACCAGCTTCATGCCGTTGTAGTCCATCGGATTGTGACTGGCGGTGACCATGACGCCGCCGCCGGCGCGCAGATGCGCGGTCTGGAAATAGATTTCCTCGGTGCCGCACAGGCCGATGTCAATGACATCGCGGCCGGCGGCAGTCAGCCCCCTGTTCAGGGCCTGCAGCAGCTCCAGACTGCTGAGGCGGACATCCCGGCCCACGACGACGGGACCGGGACCCAACAGCTCGGCGGCGGCGCGTCCTATGCGCTGCGCCAGATCCTCGTTCAACTCGTCTGGAATACGGCCTCGAACGTCATACGCTTTGAAACAACGCAAATCCATCGGATCGTCTCCAGACGATTGAACCGGATACCCGGAATCAACCCAGGGCCGCTTCCAGCTCCGGCAACACCTTGAACAGATCTCCGACCAGGCCGATGTCGGCCACCTCGAAGATCGGCGCTTCGGCATCCTTGTTGATCGCCACGATGGTGCCGGCGTCCTTGATGCCGGTCAGATGCTGGATCGCGCCAGAAATGCCGACGGCGATGTACAGATCCGGGGCGATGATCTTGCCGGTCTGGCCGACCTGCAGATCGCTGGGCACATAACCGGCATCGACCGCCGCGCGGGAAGCGCCGGCCGCCGCGCCGAGCTTGTCGGCCAAGTCGTAGATGATCTTGAAGTTCTCGGCCGAACCGACGCCGCGCCCACCCGAAACCACGCGCCTGGCGCTTTGCAGATCGGGGCGGTCGGACTTGCCGCCGGCCAGACCGACGAAACGGGTATGCGTGGGCAGCGCGACATCGACCGAGACCGCTTCCACCGCCGCGCCGCCGCCCCTGGCCGCTTCCGGCCACGAGGCGGTACGGACCGTGGCCACGACCGGTTTGTCGGCCGGCGCCTCGACGGTGATGATGGCGTTGCCGGCGTAGATCGGACGCTGGAAGGTATGCGCGCCTTCCACGGCCATCAGGTCGGAAATCTGCGCGGTGCCGAGCAGCGCCGCGACGACCGGCATCAGATCCTTGCCGAAGGTGGTCGAAGGACCGAAGACATGGGTATAGCCAGCGGCCACCCTGGCGATCTGCGGACCCAGGATCTGGGCGATCGCGTGTTCGTTGGCCGGATTGGCGACGGCCAGGACCTTGCCAATGCCGGCGATCCGCGCGGCCTCGGCGGCAACAGCGGCCGGATCGGCGGCCAGGACGACGATGTCGATACTGTCCGGTTTCAGCGCCTGCGCGGCACTGACGGTCTTGGCGGTCGATGCGTTGAGTTTGCCGTTCTCGTGTTCGGCGACGATCAGAACCTTGCTCATTACAACAGCCCCTTCTGCTTGAGTGCGGCGACCAGCTCACCGGCGTCTTTGACCATGATGCCCTTGCCGCGCTTGGCCGGCGGCGCGTACTGGGTGACCTTGAGCAGATCGCCCGACTCCACGCCCAGATCGGCCAGTTGCAGCGTTTCCAGCGGCTTGCTCTTGGCCTTCATGATGTCCGGCAGCTTGATGAAGCGCGGCTCGTTCAGGCGCAGGTCGACGGTCACCAGCGCCGGCAGATCCACTTCCAGCGTTTCCAGGCCGGCGTCGATCTCGCGCGTCACCGTGGCCTTGCCGTCGGCGATCTCGAGCTTGCTGGCGAAGGTCGCCTGCGGGCGGCCCCATAGCGTGGCCAGGATCTGGCCAGTCTGGCTGGCATCGTCGTCGATGGCCTGCTTGCCGAGGATGACCAGGTCCGGCTGTTCCTTTTCGATCAGCTTCAGCAGCGCGCGCGCGGCGGTCAGCGGCTGGATCGCCTGGTCGGAGACGACGTGGATGGCGCGGTTGGCGCCCATCGCCAGACCGTTGCGCAGATGCGCCTGGGCATCGGCCGGCGCGATCGTGGCGACGACGATGTCGGTGGCGACGCCTTTGTCGCGCAGCCGCAGCGCTTCCTCGAGCGCGATTTCATCAAACGGATTGGGCGAGAGCTTGACGCCGTCGGTCACGACGCCGGAGCCGTCCGGCTTGACCTGGATGCGGACGTTGTAGTCCACAACTCGTTTATAGGCAACGAGGACTTTCATCGTGGCGGATTTCCTCAGGGGGTAACGGATGAGACCCGGGCGCTGTCTGGCGGCGCGGGAGTGAATTTTCGATTCTACCCGGCCAGCCGGTCCCGTGCGAGCGCACGACGGCGGGATTTCGGCGTGAAAACGCACGGGTTCGCGGCCCCGCCGTGTTCCCTCGGTGCGCCGCGCCGGACCCGCCGGATCAGAGCGCGGCTTTGGCCTGGCCGCCCTGCGTGCGCAACAGGAAGCGCTGGATCTTGCCGCTGGGCGTCTTCGGCAGTTCGTTGACGAATTCGATTTCGCGCGGATAGGCATGCGCCGCTAACCGCTGCTTGACGAACAACGCCAGTTCTTCGGCCAGCGTGTCGGAGGACTCGATGCCCTGCCGCAGCACCACGAACGCCTTGACGATCTCGGTGCGTTCCGGGTCGGGCTTGCCGACCACCGCCACTTCCGCCACGGAAGGATGCTCGATCAGGCTGCTTTCGACATCGAACGGGCCGATCCGGTAACCGGAAGAAGTAATCACGTCGTCGCTGCGGCCGACGAAGCTGATGCTGCCATCCTCGTTCAGTTCGGCGGTGTCACCGGTCGGATAGTACTGCCGGCGGAACGGTTGCTCCGCCTGCCGCCAGTAACCGGGGAAGAAGAACAGCGGCGATTGCGACATGTCCAATGCCAGCAACCCCGGCGTACCGGCGGTCAGCTCCCTGCCATCGGCGTCGATGATCGCGGCGCGATAGCCCGGCAGCGCGTAACCGGCGGCCCCCAGGTGCAGAGGATGCTTCAGATCGTGGTGATTGCATATGGTCATGCCGGTTTCGGTCTGGCCGTAGTGATCGTGGACGACCACGTCCAGATGTTCCGCGAACCAGCGGATCACCTCCGGGTTCAGCGGCTCGCCGGCGCTGCTGACCACCCGCAGTTGTCCCTTGACCCGGCGGGCGGCTTCGGGGCCGGCGGCCATCAGCATGCGATAGGCGGTGGGTGCGCCAAGCAGGTTGTTGATGCGTCGCTCGCGGATGATGCGATAGGTGCTTTCGACGGTGAAGGAGCCTTCGTAGAACATCGTCTCGTGACCGAGCAGCAGCGGCCCGGTGATGGCGTAATACAGACCGTAGGCCCAGCCCGGATCGGCGATGTTCCACATGCGGTCGTCTTCACGCAGCCCGACCGCGTAGCGCATGTACACGCCGAAGGCGACCAGCGCCTTCAGCGGCACCATCACGCCCTTGGCCTTGCCGGTGGTGCCGGAAGTGAACAGCATCTGGAACGGATCGCTGCCCTTGCGCATGACCGGTTGGAACTGGTCGGGCTGCGCCCGCAGTTGGGCATGGAAGTTTTCCGCAGCCTCGGCATCGTCGCCGACGACCAATGTCCTTGATGCATGCGCGCCTTGGCGCAGCTTGACGCGATTGGCGGAATCGGTGACGACCAGCCGCGCCTCGCTGCCATGCAATCGATGTTCGATCGATTGCGGACCGAAGGCGGTGAACAACGGTTGATAGATCGCGCCCGCGCGCCAGGCGCCGAGCACGACGATCATCAGTTCGAGTTTGCGCGGCAACAGGCCGGCGACGCGATCGCCGGGGCCGATGCCTCGCTGCTTCAGCAGGTTGGCGAACTGTGCCGACCATTTCTGCAACTGCTCGAAGGTGTAGCGTTCCTCGCGACCGTCCTGGCCGATACAGGTCAGGGCGACACGATTTTGTCCGACATGGCGATCGCAGCATTCGACACAGGCATTGATGCCCTTTTCGAGATCCCCGTTCAGCAGTTCGGCCGCGGCTTTTTCCAGCGAAAAACCGGTGACGAATTCCTCGTAACCGGGTATGGAGACGCCTTGTTCGGTGGCCATGACGGTTCTCGGATGAATAATCATTGGTATGTTCGATGCGAGTCCGGATTCCGACCATACGCGGATAGTCGAACATACGAAAGCGTATATTCACGCGGTCAAGCGGTGTCTGGCCTGCATGCCGATAATACGGATATGCGTTGCGCCGTATCGAGAACGCCGCCGGCGGACGCCACGATTGCGGAATCAGGAAGGCGGTGGTTCGATATGGTCGATGCCGGTGCCGGAAACATCGCGACGGGGAAACGGGATCACGTTGCCGCCCGGTTGCGGCTGCGCTGCGGGCGGCACGGTCGGTTGCCACAATATCGGTACGTCCAGCGGTTTCGGCAGTTCCAGTTCGTCTTCGATCTGCGCGGCTTCGGTCTCGTCCTCATCTTCCCAGCTGTAGCGGGGACGTACCGGCAACGGGTCCTTGTAGCGGAACAGGAACGCGGAAACGACGCCCGCGATGGCGCCGCCCATATGCGACTGCCAGGAAATGCCCGGTTCACGTGGCAGAACCGTCAACAGCATGCCGCCGTAGAACAGGAACGCGATCATCGCAGCGGCAATGGATGCGCGGTCGCGACGCAACAGTCCCAGGACGAATACCAGGAACATCAGCCCGTGCGTCACGCCGCTGGCGCCGAGGTGATAGCTGCCGGACGCGCCAAGCAGCCATGCGCCAGCGCCGGAACCCAGCCACAGCAATGGCAGTGCGCGCAGGGTGGCGCGGGGATACATGCTGCCGGCCAGCGTGCCGAGTATCAGCAGCGAGACCGCGTTCGCGGCCAGGTGTTTCACCGATCCGTGCAACAGCGGCGCGGTCAGAATGCCCGGCAGCCCCTTCAGGCTGTGCGGAGCCACTGCGAACATCGACGCGTTGAAACTGGATTGCGCGGTGAAAACCAGGATCAGCAGGAAAACGAATGCCAGGCTGATATTGAACGCGCGCAACAGGCGGCGTGAATCGTTTGTCTTGCCGGCCTCGCTGTCGGGCGATAGGGAGGAATGATTATCCATTGGCTGTGGATGGCGGCGGCGGGGAAGGAATGCAAGGGCCGGACGCCGGCTTTCCGTCCGCGCATGATCGATAGTCGGAATATCGTCGATCGCACAAGGACCGCTGCCCTCGAATGCCGCGGCATGGCGTCGACGCCGACCAGATATGCCGGTTATTGACGCCGGTCCCGTCGCGGGTCGGGTGGCGCGTGGTCAGGCGTCGCGCGCCACGGGTTGATGTCCAGGCCGCCGCGACGGGTGTAGCGCGCCTCTACCGACAACCGTTGCGGCCGGCAATGGCGAAGCAGATCGTGAAAAATCCGTTCAACGCATTGCTCGTGGAATTCCGCATGGCCGCGGAAACTGACCAGATAGCGCAGCAGACCTTCGCGATCGATCCGCGGCCCCCGGTACCGGACATGCACGCTGGCCCAGTCGGGCTGACCCGTGACCGGACAGTTGGACTTGAGCAGTTCCGAATACAGGGTTTCGTCCACGACCGTACCCGTATCGGCGCTCAGGCAGGCGGCATTGGGCGGGCCATAGTCATGGGTTTCCAGTGCCATCGAATCCAGCAGGAAACCTTCCGCTGCGGATGCAACAGGCGGAAGTCCCCAGTGCATCGCGACCGGCGCACCGGCACAGTCGCTCAGGTCTCCGACGATGCGCTCCCGCAGGGACTGCGTATCGCCAAAGCGTTCACCATTGAACGAATTGAGATAGAGTTTCAGCGACTTGGATTCGATCAGGCAAGGCGAATCGGCGGGCACCACGAGCCAGGCCGTGGCGATCTGCGGTTTGCCGCGCGAATCCAGCCAGCCGAGTTCGTACGCATGCCAGCGATCGTGGCCGATGAAAGGCACGGCGGCGGGGTCCAACCCGATCTCGTCACGCGCCTGGCGGCGGGCGATGGGAAACAGCAGCGCCGGATCGTAGTGGTCGGGATAGGCCGCTCCGCGGCCAAGGCTGGAATCCTGCGGTGTGTTCATGCGCATCTGCTCGATGGGAAACGTGCGAAGGCGGGCGGCATCACGGCGACCATTGCCATTGTGCGCCGATCAGGAACGTGCGATCCGGTCCCGGCTCGTAGTAGCGCCCATTGCCTTCGTTGACGATGATCGAACCGATATAGGCGCGATCGAACAGGTTTTCAACGCGGGCGAAGCCGCGCAGGCGGCCACGGTGCAGACGCCAGGCATACGCGGTTTCCAGATGCATCAGGAAATGGCCCGGTGCGTCCGTGGTGCCGCGATCGTTGGCGGACATCCGTCCGAGCACGCTGGCTTCCACCGCCGCTTCCCAGGAGCCGTGACGCCATTGCAGGCGTCCGAACAGCGAATGCTTCGCCGTGCCGGGAATGCGTGTTCCGACCGCGATCATTGGCGCCGGATCATCACAGCCGCTGCCCGCGCAGGCGGGGAAAGCATTTCGTCGCGGCGCAACGCGCCGCGCACGCCGAGCCGGTCGCCGATGAAGTTTTCGAAGCCGCGGCGGTGTTGCCGCTGTTTGTCGAAGTTGCCGCCCGCGGTGATCTCGAACGGCCGCCCGCTCAGTTCTCCCTGCCACGACCAGCGCGCATCGATGCCGCCATATTCGTTGCCGAGATCGGAAATGCCACCCGCGTGCAGCGGATTGTTCTGCACGGCGACCGGAACCGACAGGTATTGCGTGATGCGGCGTGAGCCGCCGTAGGACATCAGGTTCAACGAATGCCCGTTGGCGAGCGACTGTTCGAAGCGCAGGCCGATCTGGTTCTGGCGGATGCGCTTGCGGGTGTCGTACTGCAATGCCGAAGGCGAGGCCTGGCGCGGATCGGCGCGGACCTGTTCCCAGGTCAGGCCGAGCGGGTCCTGCGCGCGCGGAGTATCGAAAAGATTGGTCACCAGCGTCAGGCGGCCGTCATGGCCGGTGTCGAACCCGATCTTGATGTTGCCCGAGCGGCGTTGCGCCGCGCTGTGTCTGCGATAGCCCTGCGTATCGAAAATCGCGGCGGCGATATTGTAGTCGATGGCGTCGTGCGCGCCGAGCAGGCGCGCGCCCAGGCGGTAGCTGTCGTAGCGGCCGGCGCTGCCCTGTACGCGCAGTTCGGGCGGACTGGCTCCGTCCGCGCTCCATAGCTGGATAACGCCGCCGGAGGAATTGCCATGCAGGGCCGAGAACGGGCCGCGCATCACTTCGATCCGATCGCCCGCCAGCAAACTGAAATGCGAGATCTGGCCCTGGCCATCGGGCATGGTCGCCGGAATGCCGTCGCTGTACAGACGCAGGCCGCGCACGCCGAAGGTGGCGCGCGCGCCGAAGCCGCGGATCGACAGCTGCGTATCCTGCGCATGGTTCTGGCGATCGCGCGCCAGCAGACCCGGAACCGTATCGAGGTATTCGGACAGACCGACATTGGGCCGGTTGGCGCCGCCATCCAGCTGCATGGCACTGATCGATGCCGGCAGCTCGAACGCCGTGGCGCTCTTGACGCGGGCGGTGACCACGACGTGATCGAGCATGAACGGATCGCCAGAAGCATCCGTCGTCTGCGCAAGCGCCGGGGTCGCGATTGGCTGGACCAGGCTCAGTGCCGCGAGGGCCAAGCCGGGAACGGACAGCGGGCGATGGGGCGTGCTTGCGGAATTCACGGCGCGAAAAACACGGAAGGGTCCGCAAGAGTGTAACGGCCAGGTATCGCCTGGCCCCGCGAGGATCGTTTTTGCAGCGAACAAAAAGAATGCCACGCGGCGAGACGTGGCATTCCGTGGTACCGATGCGACAGCGGCGGGCGATCAGAAGAAGCCCATCTTCTTCGGCGAATAGCTGACCAGCATGTTCTTGGTCTGCTGATAGTGGTCCAGCATCATCTTGTGGGTCTCGCGGCCGATGCCCGACAGCTTGTAGCCGCCGAACGCGGCATGCGCCGGATACGAGTGGTAGCAGTTGACCCAGACGCGGCCAGCCTGGATGCCGCGACCCATGCGATAGGCGCGGGTTCCGTCGCGGGTCCACACGCCCGAGCCGAGCCCGTACAGCGTGTCGTTGGCGATCGCCAGCGCTTCGGCTTCGTCCTTGAAGGTCGTTACCGCCAGCACCGGTCCGAAGATTTCCTCCTGGAATATCTTCATCCTGTTGTCGCCGCGGAACACGGTCGGCTTGATGTAGTAGCCCTCGGCCAGCTCGCCCGGCAGGCGGTTGCGCTCGCCGCCGATCAACAGCTCGGCGCCTTCCTGCTTGCCGATCTCGATGTAGTTCATGATGGTCTTCATCTGATCGGTCGAGGCCTGCGCGCCCATCATCGTTTCCGGATCGAGCGGGCTGCCGATCTTGATCGCGGCGACGCGCTTGAGCGCGCGTTCCATGAACCTGTCGTAGATCGACTCCTGCACCAGCGCGCGCGATGGACAGGAGCAGATTTCGCCCTGGTTGAGCGCGAACATGACAAAGCCTTCGATCGCCTTGTCCAGGTACTCGTCGTCCCGCGCCATGACATCGTCGAAGAATACGTTCGGCGACTTGCCGCCCAGTTCCAGCGTGACCGGGATGATGTTGCGGGTCGCGTATTCCATGATCTGGCGGCCGGTCGCGGTGGAGCCGGTGAACGCGATCTTGGCGATGCGCGGGTTGGTGGACAGCGGCTCGCCGACCTCGCGGCCGGAACCGTTGACGATGTTCAGCACGCCCGGCGGCAGCAGGTCGCCGATCAGGTCCATCAGCACCAGGATGCTGGCGGGTGTCGGGCTGGCCGGCTTCAGTACCACGCAGTTGCCGGCGGCCAGCGCCGGAGCGATCTTCCAAGCCGCCATCAGGAGCGGGAAGTTCCACGGAATGATCTGGCCGACCACGCCCAGAGGCTCGTGGAAATGATAGGCCACGGTATCGTGGTCGAGTTCGCTGATGCCGCCTTCCTGGGCGCGGATGCAGCCGGCGAAATAACGGAAGTGGTCCAGGGCAAGCGGGATGTCCGCATTGAGCGTCTCGCGGACCGCCTTGCCATTGTCCCAGGTTTCGGCATAGGCGATGAGTTCGAGGTTCTGTTCCATGCGGTCGGCGATCCTGTTGAGGATGATCGCGCGCGCTGTCACCGAGGTGCGGCCCCAGGCCTCGCGTGCGGCGTGCGCCGCATCCAGGGCCAGCTCCACGTCCTGCCTGTCCGAGCGCGGGACCTGCGTGAAGACCTTGCCGGTGACCGGGGTGACGTTGTCGGAATAACGTCCATTGACCGGCGGCACCCATTGGCCGCCGATGAAATTCTCGTACCGCTTCTTGTAGATGGAATTCGGATCGCTGGCGTACTGCTTGACTTTGACGCTCATTGAACTTGCTCCTGCGGACCATGAAGTCCGAACAGCATAGCGGCAAAGAGCTGTATCAAAGAGAAAATCGAATGCACGGTTCCGGATCAGGCGGTTCCACGGTTCTTGCCCATCCACGGGCGATAGAACTCGCGAATCCGGGCCATGTCGGCGTCCATGTCGTCGGTGGTCCAGAACAGATCGCTGATATTCATGATCTTTTCCGGGTAATGGAAATACGCCATCAGGATCGGCACCTTCGCGCCGTGGGCGATCTTCCAGAAACCCGTTTTCCAAGCCTTCACCGCGCTGCGGGTGCCTTCCGGGGTCAGCGCGTACCAGAGGCGGTCCGAGCGATCTATCAGGTCGATCGCCTGTTCGACCGTGCCTTGCGGGGAACGCCGGTCCAGCGGTCTCGCGCCGAGCCTGCGCAACAGCGGGCCCAGAGGCCACCAGAACAGTTGCGCCTTGGCCAGCAGGTTGACCTCGAAACCAATGGCGATCTTGGTCACCATGCCCCAGAAGCCGTCCCAGTTGGAGGAATGCGGCGCAATGATCATCACCAGCCTGGAAACGTCCGGCAGCGGCCCCCTGACCTTCCAGCCGGTGACCCGCAGTATCCGCCGGGCGAGCCAGCGGAAGAAGCGGATGGGATTCTTCACCGCCGGCGCGCTGGGCGGCAGCGTGGGGACGCTGAATTCGTTGTCGGACATGTGGTTGCTTACTCCCAGTGCTGGGTGGAACGGCCACGCTTGACTTCGCCGCGCTCGCGTTTGCCTTGCAGGCGACGTTGTTTGGCGGCCTTGCTCGGTCGGGTGGGAATTCTGCGCTTGGGTTCGGCCAGCCCGGTGGCGATGAAGCCGACCAACCGCTCGCGCGCATCCATGCGGTTACGCTCCTGGGTACGGAAACGCTGTGCCTCGATCACCAGCACGCCTGCGGCGGTCAATCGCCGATCGCGCCGCGCCAGCAAGCGCAGCCGCACCGGCTCCGGCAGCGAAGATGAATTGGCGATATCGAAACGCAATTCCACTGCGGTCGAGACCTTGTTGATGTTCTGGCCGCCGGCTCCGCGCGCGCGCACGAACCGCTCGACGAGTTCCGTTTCGGGAATCGCCAGGTCGGGCGTCACTTCGAGCGCTTCGCTGATCATCGCGGAATTGTACGGTGCCGGCGTACCTCTTCGCACTGTGCACGGGCGTATCGCGTTGAACGGAGCAGTGTCACGGCCGGCGCTGGCGCCCGCTCCCGGTCCGGGCATTTCTTTCGCCCAGCGCGGCCGACACCCGGCTCCCGGCCCTATAATCCGAAGGCCTTACAGGGGAAATCACTCATGAACCCGGTTATGACCTGCGGCATTCGCACCGGTCGTCGCCGGCAAGCGTTGCAGGACTCGAATGGAGCCGATTCGGACAATAGAGGAACCGCCATGCCATCCATCACCTCATTGTTTCTGCGTAGCCTGTTGCTGATGCTGGCCGTCACGACCGCGGGAACGGTCGCGGCGGAACCCGCCTCGGATGCTGAAATCGAACGCCTGCTCGAAGTCACGCGGGTCAGGGACACGCTGGAAAACATGACTCCGCAGATCGAAGTCCTGCAGCAGCAGGTACTCGAACAGATGATCGGCGACCGGGAAATCGGCCCGAGGGAACAGGAGATGCTGGATTCGATCGTGTCGAGCAGCCGCCGATTCACCAGTACCGCGCTGTCGTGGGAACAGATGCGTCCCCTGTATGTTCAGATATATCGGGACACCTTCGATCGGGAAGACATCCTGGGACTGATCGAATTCTACGAAACGCCGCTGGGACATCGGTTGCTGGAAAGGCAACCTTTGCTGATGCAGAACGTCATGCGGGCCATGCAGGAGAAAATGATGCCGATGCTGCAGGAGCTGGAAAGGGAAATGGAACGGACTCTGTGGACCGTTCCTGGAAAGGACGAGGCGCGGAACAAGCAATGAGAACGTGACAGGCCGGAGTTTCATGCGCCGGCCGGCCGAACGGGAACGACCCGGGCGGATCGATGGCGCGTTAATCCGCATCCGGATGCTGGGGATGAATGCTTGTTTGCGGCCTCTTCGAGGCAATGGCGATCAGGGTTGCAGGGTGGTTTCCGGAGCGTTGCCTGAACGCTGGAAGCATCCCACGACGACGATCACGGACCGGTTTTGGCCGATGCGCTCCGCATCGGCGATAATGACCGGAGTTGGTAGAAGAGTCGCGATCATGTTGAACAAATCCACCATTGGGATCCTGTTGTCGGCCATCCTGACGGTTTGTTGCGGCACGGCATCGGCGCAGATGCTCAACGAAGCGCAGTTGAATGCGCTGCTGGAACGATCGCGCGCGGAAGGCATCCCCGATGACGTGGCGTTGCAGCGCATCGCCACATTCGAGCGCTCGACGTACGGAGCGCCACAGGCCCAGCAACCCTTGCAGGCCCAGCAGGGCGTATCGCCGGAGGAACTGCTGTTGATGCAGATCGCGCAACAGCAACAGGCGCAGATGCAGGGTGGCCAGGCCTACGGGCAGCCCGGCGTGGGCCAGCAGATCGGTGGCGTGATGACGGACGAGGCCATCAGGCTGATGTCCACGATTTACAACAACGAACTGGTCCGCTCCGGAATCGAACGTGGCGACGGCTATCGCAGGGGCCATGACCCGTATGACAGCCGCGGCTACGGCAGCGATTCGCAACTGGACCCCAAGGCGGAGATGTTGTTGCGGGTGTTCGAGGATGCGCGGCAGATACAGTATCAGCGGCGCTACAACGACCGATGACATCGGCTGCGTGAACGGATGCGCCGGCGTGCGCGCATCGTGGTGAACCCGTTCGGAATCAATCCGGTTTCCAGCCGAACAGTGAAAGCGCGCGCGTGAATTCCGCATCCAGCGGAGCCGTCGCATCCACGACCTGGCCGCCGGATGGATGCACGAACCGTAATCGATGCGCATGCAGCAACATGCGGTGCACTCCCTGCATGCGGAAGTTGCGATTGTGGCGGCCATCGCCGTGGCTGGTATCGCCGATCAGATGATGCGAGACATGCTTGAGGTGTCGCCTGATCTGGCGGAAGCGACCGGTCAGCGGCTCGCACTGCAACAGCGCATAGCGCGAAGTCGGGAATGCCGACGAGGCGACCGGTAGCTCGCCGGTGGCGAGCCGCTTGAAACGGGTCGCGGCGGGCTTCTTCTGCGGCTTCCCCGGCCCGCCATCCAGCGGATGATCGACCTCGAATCCGATCTCGGGCCAGCCCCTGCATACCGCCAGATAATGCTTCCGCAGTTTCTGATCCATCACCTCGCGGCCCAGCGACGAAGCGGTATCGCGATCGAACGCCAGCAGCAGGCAACCGCTGGTGGCCCGATCCAGCCGATGGACCAGATGGATCGGACGATCGAACTGCAAGCGGAGCCGGTCGGCGAGAAAATCCGTCTCGCCCCGGGCCAGCTTGCTATCGTGCGCCATCAGGCCGGCGGGCTTGTTGATGACAGCCAGCCGTTCGTCGTAAAACAACACTTCGAGTTCGCTCATCGGCCTGGACGCGATCCACCGGAAGGCGGGCGGAAGAAGATACCGCGCTCCGGTATTCGTTGCATGCTGGCAGTCGAAACAGGCAGCCGCGAACCCGCTTTCGCATGGAGCGCCGCCTCCGGGCCTGGTTGTCGATCGCGGCACGCCACCTTCACGATGACGCGCCGCGATCGAGGCGCGCCTCGTCAGAACCAGAGGCGAACTCCGGCCACCCAACGCGTATCACGCGAATTCCCGGCATCGTCGCCCACTCCGGGAACGGCGATCCGGCTGAAGCGCCGCTCGTGGACGATACCGATGTAGGGAGCAAAGCGGCGGCTGATTTCATAGCGCATGCGCAAGCCGATCTCCGCCCTGTTCAGGCCATCGTCCAGCCCACGCCCGGCATCCTGCTTCAACGAGAATTCGCCTTCGAGCGAAGGTTGCAGGACAAGCCGGTTGGTCAGCAGCAGGTCGTATCCGATCTCGAAAGCGGCGGCGGCATGGCCATGTTCGCCGATGTAGGCAGTGGCCGATATTTCGAACTTGTACGGCGCCATGCCCTGCACGCCGATCGCGGCCCAAGTCTGTGATTCGATGGGACGGAAATCATGCCGGACGCCGGCGACCACATCCCACCAGGGAGCGACGCTGCGGCCGTAGAGAACTTCGAGACTGGCCGATCCGGTACGTCCTCCGGAACGCTCGCCGTCGCTTCGCAGCCACAGACGATCGATGTCGGTCCCGAACCAGGCGCGCAATTCCCAGGCCTGTCCCGTCCCGCGGTCCGCATTCCATGCCTCCATCCGGTTGATGCGTATCAGACTGTTGAATCCGGAGCCGTGTTCCATCGCATGCGGATCCAGTTCCGGGAATGCCGCAGCGCGATCCGCATCGGTCAACGCCGGGATCGGAGTGATTGGCGCAGCAACGGAGTCGAGCGGTGAATGATCCATTCCGGAGTGGTCCATCGGGGAGAAGCCGGATGCATCCTCGCCAGCTGCGGCGTGTACCGAGTGATCGTGACTCTGCGCGAATGCGGGCGAACTGGCGAAAGCCAGGGCGATCATCGGGATGGCCGATATCAATGCATGGTTCTTCATGCGGATTCCTCCACACGCACTTCGCGCATCATGCCCATCCCCATGTGATAGAGCAGATGGCAGTGATAGGCCCAGCGCCCAAGCGCATCGGCGCGGACGCGATAAGTCCTGCGGGTACCGGGAGGCATGTCGATGGTGTGCTTGCGCAACTGGAATCCGCCGTCGGCGTCTTCCAGATCGCTCCACAGCCCGTGCAGGTGGATCGGATGCGACATCATCGTGTCGTTGACCAGCACCATGCGCACGCGTTCGCCATACCGCAGCCGTAGCGGTTCGGCGCCGGCGAAGGGAATGCCGTCGAAGGACCAGGCGAACTTCTCCATATGGCCGGTCAGATGCAGTTCGATGTCGCGACCCGGTTCGCGGCCGTCGGGGTCGGGAAACAGGCTGTGCATCGCCGCGTAGGTCAACACCCGCCTGCCGTTGTCGCGCAGACCGATGCCCGGATCGTCGAGCCTGGGTTCGCTGGCCGACGACTGCATATCGACCAGCGGGTTGCCGTTCTCGCTGGGCGGATGCATCGGCATCGTGTTCCGGCCATGTCCCATTGGCATATCGGCCATGCCATGACCCGTATGCATGTCGTCCCCGCCACCGCCCATGTCGTGACCGGACATATCGTGGCCCATGCCGCTCATGTCCAGCAGCGGACGCGGATCGAGTGCCGGAATGGGTGCGGCCAGCCCGGGGCGGGCGGCCAGCGTGGCGCGCGCGTAACCGGTACGGCCCATGTCCTGCGCGAAAATGGTGAAGGCATCCTGGCCGGCGGGTTCGACGATCACATCCAGGGTTTCGGCCACGGCGAGACGGAACTCGTCGATCGTCACCGGATGAATGTACTGCCCGTCGGCAGCAACCACGGTCATCTTCAGCCCCGGGATCCGGATATCGAAATACGTCATCGCCGAGCCATTGATGAAACGCAGCAGCACTTTTTCGCCGCTGCGGAACTGCCCGGTCCAATTGTCCGCCGGAGTCACGCCGTTGATCAGGTAGGTATAGGTGTGCGCGTTGATGTCGGAGATGTCGGACGGAGTCATCCGCATCCGGCCCCACATACCGCGGTCGCTGAGTGTCGCCGACAAGCCGTCGCGCCGTGCATCGCGGATGAAATCGCCGAGAGTACGCTTGTAGTAGTTGTCGTACCCGGGCACCTTTTTCATGCGTCGGACCAGCGCCATCGGGTCCAGATCGGTCCAGTCGCTCAGCAGCACGATGTGCTCGCGATCGAAGCGATATGGCGGCGGTTCGATCGGATCGACGATCAGCGGCCCGTACAGTCCCGACTGTTCCTGCGGCATGGAGTGGCCGTGATACCAGTAGGTGCCGGATTGCCTGAGCTGGAAGGAATAACGATAGGATTCTCCGGGCGCGATGCCGTTGAAGCTCATGCCGGGGGTGCCGTCCATGTTGGCCGGCAGTACCAGGCCATGCCAGTGGATCGAGGTATGCGCGTCGGGCAGCGTGTTGCGTACCCGCACATCCACGGTATCGCCTTCGCGCCAGCGCAGGACCGGCGCGGGCAGGCTATTGTTGACGGTGATGGCCGGACGCGTGCGGCCGGTGAAATTGACCCGGGATGCGCCGATGTTCAGGTCAAGGCGAGTGCCGTTCAACACCGGCATGGAAGCGCCGGCATTGGCGGCAAAGGCGGAGGGTTTCCACAGGCCGCTGGCCAGGGTGATGCCGCCGATGGCGAGGCCATGCACGAAACGGCGTCGGGAATGGGCGATCCGTTCGCGTGGATCGTGAGCAAAGTTGTCGGACATGATGGGATTCCGGAATGTCATGATTCGCCGGACCCACGGTAGGGGACCGGCCGGAATGTGCCTGTGCACTGAAAGCACAGGATCGGAAGGCGCGCAGGGTCGCGCGCCGGAATCCTCAAGCGATGGGAGGCCGGATCAGCGGAGCGGATGTCGCTATTTCGATGCGCGTGTCTTTCGCGCCGGCAAATACGCGGATACCGCGCACTCCCGGAACGAATGCATCGGCGACCATTGCCAGGGGTGCCTGCGAGTGACAGGCACGGACACAATCGCCAGCTTGGCAGCAATCGCCTTCGTCAGGGTTCGGGGACTTGCCCGTGGATCGATCGGCGATGCGGGAATGATCGGACCCGGCCTGCACAGCGACGGCATCCGCCTGCGAATGGCAGGGTGGAGCCGCATCAGAGGAAATCCCGGTGTGCGAACCCATCGGCATCGGCATGGCGGCCGCCTGCGCCGCATAGGCCGGTCCGTTGAGGATCAGGCTGATGCACAGCAGCAGGCGGAGCAGGAATGCGGCGGGCGACATGGGAAGATGAATGCATGACTCTGAATTACGGAGACGATTTAAGCATGAACGATGTCAAAAAACTGTAATTGGACGAAGTAAAGATACGCAACTTGTAATATCCGTACTGCGCCAACTTTGAACCGGAGGCGGTATTTTTCTGGGTCTTGGAAAGTTAATGATTTGGATGGGCGGCTGACGAAGGATTTTGAGCAAGAATGGGTGGAGATTATCGCGGCGGTGGTTGCAGCGGAATTCGGTTTCCTCGAGATGCAGGCAGAACCTATGTCACTGGATACCCTTCATCCTGGCCAGGCGCCGCTTGGCGTAACCGACATCGACGAGGCCATGACAGCCAGGCCAGCGGTTGCTGTGGATGCTGCCGTCCAAGCGCTATCTTGCCCCGGATGATTTGCTGCAACGTGGCTTTCCTGACGTCCGGCACGATCTCGGTAACGGGCGCAAAATTCAAGTGTTACACGATTCAACAAAGGCCATTTCTCTTTTGAAATCAAGGATATTGGCCTTTTTTGTTGTCTATGGGTGTTTAACGGCTACCCTTGCAATCCAAATGTTCCTGGGGGCAAATATAGGGGCAAGCTTCCCTGTGCCACGATGAGATACCCCCAATGCCATTGACCGATACGGCTAGCCGACTCAGCTCGCTGACCGGCTTGCGCTGAGGTGAACAGAGCGGGCGGCCCGCACGTGTGGCGGCCAGCCAATGGCTCACTGTCTTGACCGACATCTTCAGTTGCCTGGCCGCCTGAGCTGGACCTACCGAATCGGCCAACGCCATGGCCTGAGCCTTGAAATCATCGGTGTACCGGCGACGAGAAGTACGTTGCATAAGGAACCTCCACAGAACGATCAAAGTATCGCTTCATGGCGTCCGATATTCGGGGGCAGGATCAGACAATGCCGTATTGGATGGCATTGCAGCAAGTCAAACATACTGAACCGTAATGGTGTAGCATTTCAAAATGACAGGGTTCCCTTGGACCATCCTTCCAAGCCTGAATCGCCACTACCCCGAACAATCCACACAAGGACTGCCGATATGCCCAAATTGCCTCCGCCTCCCGTTCCCCAGCGTCTGCGCGAAATGCTCGAGGACTACCCGGAGCATATCCGGATTCTTCAAGATGATCTGAATCACGTTGTTGCTAAACCATTTAAAGGAACACCGCT
>JAISFF010000046.1 GCA_031263725.1 Lysobacteraceae bacterium
GCTGATGCTCGGAAACGCCGTGACTCTTCTCCAAAGTTCATAACACGCTCTAGGGGCGGGCCAAAGATGGGGTGATCCAATGTTTGCCCGTAGATGCCACAGTCTGGATGTCTTCGCGCAAAAACGATGTTCTGGTCTGTCAGTGTTCCAAGAAGTCTAAATGTTTCCTGAATTTCAAGCGGAATACATCTGGGGGCAAATTTGGGGGCATCGCCCTTGGGGCGTTTGATTTTATTCTTTTTATTTCAAATGGTTGCCGAATTTATTCGGTAGCTATCATGGCCGCTGTGAGGGATAAAGAAAGCATAACGGGCTGGAAGCATGGGACTCCCCGGTTCCGTCATTGATTCGCCGTCACAGCTTACCTGAACCCATGTTCGTGCGTCGCCATGATCTGGCGCGCGGCGGCGATCAGTTGGCCTGGTCGGGGGCCGATCGCCCGGACGATCCGAGTGAAGCCATGTTCGCGCGCCATGTCCGCCAACCGGTCACTGGCGGCGGCGGCGGCGCCCTGTCGCAACAAGGCCGCGTCTTCGTCGGCCAGCTGTCGCATCAGCAGTCGCAGCGCTTCGCCGCTGCTGAGCGCGATGCAGGTTCTTCCCGCCCAGCTTCGCAGTTTGGCGAGCGCGGCGGCGGAGAATGCGATCGGAATCCGTTCGTAGATGTCGGCGCGGATCACCGGCACGCCACGTCGGGCCAGTTCGGAGACGATCACGCCGCGTCCGCCGGGCGCGGTGACCAGGCCGACCGCCATCGCCCGGCGCAGTTCCGGCATCGTCAGCAGTCCTTCGCTGTCCATGCGTTCCGGCGAGCGGGTCAGGGCAATGCCGGCCCGGCGCATGGCCGCCGCGGTGCCGGCGCCTACCGCCAGCCCGTGCCGGGGCGAGTCCGGCAGGACGGGAGCCAGGGCGAGCATCGCCTTGACGGCGGCGGGGCTGGTGAATAGTACGCACGGTGCGTTCAGCGCTTCGTCCAGCCTCGCACGGGTTTCCGGATCGTCGTGCAGCCGCAGCCGCCACGGCGACAATGCCAGTACCGGAACGCCCACGCGCGCCGCCGCGCGCCGGATCGGAGCGTGCTCGCCGGCGGGACGCAGGGAGATCAGACACCAGGCGGCGTTGACGGAAGACATGCCGGCATTATCCGGCTTCCCGCCGCGGATTGTCCGGCTTCGGTATATTGCGCGGCATTGGCCGCCGCGCCGGGCGGCGCTGGATGCCGAATACCGACATGACGATGGAAGCAAGCCTGAAAGACCTGAGCGGCTACTACCAGACCATTCCCATGGCCCAGGCCATGCAACTGGAAGTAGTGGGGTTCGCTGGCGACCGGCTGCGCATGCGCGCGCCGCTGGCGCCGAACATCAACGACAAGGGCTGCGCTTTCGGCGGCAGCCTGACATCATTGCTGACCATCGCCGGCTGGAGCCTGGCGACGCTGGAACTGGCGCGGGCCGGATTCGAGGCCGATGTCTTCGTTGCCGACAGCACGATCCGCTACCTGGCGCCGCTGTACGATGACCTCGAAGTCGAAGCCTGGCTGGCCGAGGACGAGTCCTGGGAAGGATTCATCGGGATGTTCCGCCAGCGCGGCAAGGCCCGTTGCCAGATCCATGCGCGGGCCGGGTTGCCGCAGGGCGGCGACGCCACGACGCTGCAGGGGCGCTTCGTGGCGCTGGCCAGGCAAGCGAAACCGTGAATCGAGACCGAGGAAAACAAGATATGCGCAAGAGTCTGTGGATCCTGCTGCTGGTGACGCTGGCGGCGATATTGGCGACTACCGCATCGGCCAGCGGCCGGCGTCAGAGCCGCCAGCTCACCCAGGCCCAGGAAAGCTTCGCCGTCATGCTGCGCTGGGGCGAATTCGAGGACGCGTGGCAGATGCTGGACCCGGAATACCGGGAAGCGCATCCGATGACCGAACTGGAAATCAATCGCTACCAGCAGGTGCGGGTCTCCCGCTATCGGCCGGGCACCAATTCGCGGACCGAGGACGGCAGCGTCATCCGCATGGTCGAGATCGGCGTCATCAACGTGCATACCCAGGCCGAGCGCCGCATCCGCTACCGCGAGCAATGGCGCTGGGATCCCAGCGCCAAGCGCTGGTGGCAGACCGGCGGGCTGCCGGACTTCTGGGCGGGGGAATAGCCGGCGGGAACTGAACTGCGGCGCGGACTGTGCGAGAATCTCCGCCTGTTTTCGATATCCGTCTGACTATCCGTGAACCTTGAAGAACTGCTGGCGTTCGCCGGCCGCAATCCCATCCTGTCCGTGGCGCTGGTCGGCCTGACCCTGGCGCTCATCTATACCGAGATCGCGCGGCTGTTCCGTGGCTATAAAGTGCTCAAGCCCGCCGGGCTGACCCAACTGGTCAACCAGCAGCCGGATACCCTGATGGTGGACATGTCCGCCATCGCGGATTTCGACAAGGGGCACATCGCCGGCAGCCGCAACGTGATTCCGAGCCAGTTCGATCCGAACGCCAAGCCGTTCGCGACGGCCAAGCAGTCGCCGGTGATCCTGATCTGCCGCAACGGCATGGCTTCGTCGGGCGCGGCGCGGCGGCTGAAGAAAGAGGGTTTCGAGCAGGTCTATCTGCTTGATGGCGGCATCGTGGCTTGGCAGCAGGCCGGCTTGCCGCTGGTCAAGGGCCGCAATTGAGCCGGATTGACCTGTTTTGGCCGCTTTCGGCCTGTTTGATGAGATAATCCACCGGTTCTTTCCTAACGATTTATTTTTGGAGTTTCAAGATGTCTGACGAAAACACCAACGGCGTCGCTCCTTCGGGACCCGCTTTCACTGTTGAGAAGATCTATGCCAAGGATGTTTCTTTCGAAGCTCCGAATGCGCCAGCGATCTTCAGCGAAACCCTCCAGCCCGAGCTGCAGATCAACCTGAACCAGCGCGTGCAGCGCCTCAACGACAACGCCTACGAAGTCGTCCTAAAGGTCACGCTGACCTGCAAGGCCGGTGAAAGGACGGCGTATGTGGCCGAAGTGGATCAAGCCGGCATCTTCGGCCTGGTCGGCCTGGAGGCGGGCACCGTGGATGCGCTGCTCGGCACGCAGTGCCCGAACATCCTGTTCCCGTACGCGCGCAACATGCTGAGCAACCTGATCCAGGATGGCGGCTTCCCGCCGTTCTTCCTGCAGCCGATCAACTTCGATGCCCTGTACGCCGAAACGCTGCGTCAGCGGGCCGAGGAAGGCGGCGCGCAGGCGACCACGCAGGAATCCGGACACGCCTGAGCCGGAACGATGGCGCGATGACGATTTCGGCCAGACCGCAGAAGGTCGCGGTACTAGGCGCCGGCTCCTGGGGCACGGCGCTGGCGAGCCTGATGGCACGGCACGGTCATGTGATCGTGTTGTGGGGTCGCGACCGGAACGTCATCGAAGCCATCGACCAGCGGCACGAGAACCCGCGCTATCTGCCGGGCATCGCGTTGCCGGAGTGCTTGCGCGCCACCACCGATTTCGCCGCCGCCGTCGCGGGCGTCGATTGGGTTCTGGTGGTCGTGCCGTCGCATGCGTTCCCTGAAACCCTGCGCAGGCTGGCGCCGATATTGCCGGAGAATGCCGGCGTGGCCTGGGCGACCAAGGGATTCGAGCCCGGCTCGGGCCGTTTCCTGCACGAAGTGGCAGGCGATTACCTGCGGCCGGATGTGCCATTGGCGGTGGTCACCGGACCTTCCTTCGCCAAGGAAGTCGTCCTCGGCCTGCCTACGGCGGTGACTGTCCACGGCATCGGCGCCGGATTCGTGCAGACCGTCGCCGATGCGCTGCACGGGCCGCAATTCCGCGCCTATACCGGTGACGACATGGTCGGAGCGGAGCTGGGCGGCGCCATGAAGAACGTTCTCGCGGTCGCCACCGGCGTGGCCGACGGCATGGCGCTGGGGCTGAATGCGCGCGCCGGCCTGATCACGCGTGGCCTCAATGAAATGCTGCGGCTGGCCGCCGCCATCGGTGCCCGCCCGGAAACCCTGATGGGCCTGGCCGGTCTGGGCGATCTGGTGCTGACCTGTACCGGCGACCTGTCGCGCAATCGCCGCCTCGGCATCGCGCTCGGCCAAGGCCAGACGCTGGATGATGCGGTACGCGAAATCGGCCAGGTGGTCGAATCGGTACAGACCGCCAACGAAGTCATGCGGCTGGCCGAACGCTATGGCGGCATCGAGCTGCCGATCTCCAACGGTGTCCGTGCCGTGCTCAATGGGGAAATCACCCCCGCCGACGGCCTGCGCCAACTCCTGGCGCGCGACCAGAAACCCGAATATTCCGGTAGCCTGTTCGGCTGATCGCGTGCGCGGTTTGCCCTGCACCGCCCGAGACAGCGCATATCTCGATCAGCGCATCTGGAACCGCCCGCCGTGGGAGTGGCGGAAGTCCAGTCCGGGTTCCTCCGGATTCCCGCGCAGCGTCTTCGCGAATGCGGCTGGGCCGCAGAACCAGACACTGACTTAGTGCAAGGCGGGGATACGCTGCCTGATGGTCTCGGCGGTCGGTGCCTGCCGCTGTTCGGAAACCTTGCGATGCAGGTTGATGTTCGCTTGCTGGCGTGGCATTTTCAGGCGAGGAGAAAATGCCGTATCAGTCTGTTGCGGCCATCGAACTATCGTTCAATTACATTAGGGCCTGTTAACACATTCGGAGTCCATCCGCGACCAGTACGAAGCTGAGGAACCCGAGGAACATGACATCCAGCTTCTCGAAGCGGGTGAAGATGCGCCGGTCACCTTTCAGACGGCGAAACA
>JAISFF010000021.1 GCA_031263725.1 Lysobacteraceae bacterium
GCGATTGGATCCACTTCTACAACCACCGGCGTCCACACCAGGCGCTGTCCATGAAAACCCCGGCTGAGGCGTTCGCATTAGCCGCCTGAGTTGAGCAGGTTTTGATGGGTCATTACAGAGTGGCACAGGACTATCCCGGCGACAGCACCCATGTCGGCGATCGCTGTCGATGCCACGTTCCCTGGCCGAATCGTGGATCGGGCCGTTCGCCACGGTATTGGCAACACCGTTCAGGATTTCGGGGCCATCGAATTAACGCTTTTTCGCTGACCGCTTACAGATTACCGATGGATCAGCCCATCTTCGGCCCGCCCTTGGCCGGGTCATCCTGTTCTTTCTGCTGGGCCAGTGGCCGTTCCTGTTCCCGCTGTCGCTCCAGATCGCGGTTGACGCTGGCCAGTTGCTGGAAACTCTCCTGCTCGGGCGTGGCGACCGCCTGGGCAGTGGGCAGCGTGACGCGTTTCATGTCCAGTGCGTCCAGATTGTTCTGTACGGCAAAAATGTTCTGCCGCGCCAGAATGGCGTTACCCTCCAGATCCTTGCCCTCGCGGCTGAAGACCACATGGTCCACCCGCGTCAGCCCCGCGCGCTTGACCTCTACCAGCAGGCTGGCGGTGAGACGGTCGCTAGCCTCATCGGGCGCGCGGCCAAGGGTCGCATCGAGCTTGTGTACGCTATCGCGTGTCTGGCAATACAACGTGTAGTCTGGATGATTCGGATTGCGCGGATCGTTCGGCGGCGGGTGGCTGGGCCGGTCGCACCTCGGCGATGAGGAAGAAGGCGCCTCCTGTGCCATCTGGCATTCTGCCTTTGGAGCGTCGGGCGATTCTTGCCCCCATTGCTGCAAACGGTTGGTCTGCACCGCATTCTCGAATACCTGCACGATCCGGTCGATGCCTTCCTTGCCGTGTTTGTTGGAATCGGCCAGATGACCGCCAACTTCCATGACCGCGGAAGTGCCAACGCCTTTCACGAAGTGGGACCCGATGTTCAACGCCTTGCCGAAGGCATAGTTGGCGTAGCCGCCCGGATCGCGCCCGCCCATTCCGGTAATGGCCACCGTTTCCCCGATATGCGCCCCCGTACGCTCCGAGATGGGGCTGTTGTTGACGACATAGTTGATGAAATCCGGCGGGGCGTGCAGGCCGGGAATACCGTTGTGAACGATGCCGCGCTGCTGCTCCCATTCCTGATAGGCGCGCGACTCGATGACATTCTGCGCGCCCATCGGATCGAAGGCGCGTCCCGGCAGGCCGTAAGCATGGCTGACGATCTGCGCCAGACCGCCGCCCATTTCATAGCCGGTCACTTCGACGGTATAACCCCTGGCTTCGTACTTTTCCTTCAAGCGGCCCGCATGATCCAGTGCATCCCGTATTTGTGGGTCCAGATGGTGCGAACCATAGATGAGCTCCTGGGCCTTTCCCGTCTGCCGTACCGAGGTTTCGCTGCGCTCTCCCGCAGGGAGCAGCCCGAGCAGCCCAACGATGTCGCCATCAACGGCCATGGCGCGGGCCGGGCCGGTGATCTGGCGGGCCGACCAGTCCATACCAGGGAAGGCGATGATGATTTTCTTTTCTTCTTCTGACGTTTCAAAGGCAACTGCTTTAAGACCGCTGGGATAGTGCGCGAACTGATCCACCTTATCTTCGGTGAGGGCATAATCATTAGGAATGTTAAAACTAACGATAGGTTCTCGACCTTCAAAAAGCTCGTAGTAATCAGCGTTCCTGGCTATCGTGATAGAATTATCATCCTCATAGCTTGCACGCGCCAGCATGGCAAGTGTCAATGATTTTTCATATTCAGCTCTATTCTCAAATTCTTGCCACTCTTTGTCTCTATCTGTCGTCATTACTCTAATTCCTCTTCAAACCATTCCTTGATAGTTACTGGATCATTATCTAGATCATAAAAATTTATCTCAATTTCACGCGTGTCCGGCCTCAATAAATGTCGCTTTTTATAGATACCATAACTACGTTGGCAAATAAAATATGCTATCTCACTCTCGATTTCGCCAACATGGCAAGGCACCTCAACTGGCGTTTCATCGTGGTTACTGGACCGCCAAAGTCTCTCTTCGCTACAATCAGGGCCATTCCTCATTGGTTTACAGCGAGGCAAACTGTCATCTACGTCATAGCGACTTGAATCAATCACCCATCCGCCGTACCTCGTCAGGTCATCTGGATGTCCGGCTCTCATTACACCGGCAGATGAAGCTTCATAGCGCCACCCACAGGGTCCAGGCAGGTATTTATCGACGATCAGCTCAGCTTCATAGCGATCCCCATCACGACGAATAGGCAAGCGTCGGCGTGACCACAATAGTTCGCTTCCAAAGTGTCGGGCAGGACGCCAACAACGATCATCGGCAGCATTGGTAGCCACATAACGAGCCATGATGAAGATATCCAGCGTCTCCGGCGCACGCCCGTGAATACGGACGATCTGCTTTGGATTCGGTTTCTCGACCTGATACCAGTTCTCCGCCGTGAACGCCTCTGGCGGAACCGAGGCTTCCGCATCCCGATTCTCTACCGTTTGGCATGACGCCATCATCGGCAACAGCAGCCAAAGACATGCCCCTATCCAGTACCCCATCTTCCTTTCCCCGTCCACAACCTTGAGCATCATTCCATTTCCTGTTCAGTTGATTCTATATGCACTTATCGAATCTTATGATATTCCGATTCGGGTTTTCACATAACCTCAAAAAGTGAGTCAGAAGGGCGCCCCTTCCCCACAGTGCGCATACGCTGACGGCGCCCACCACGATCCGCCATCCGGTTTCCGTGCATCGGCCGGCAGCCCGGTCCTTCGTCC
Source organism: Lysobacteraceae bacterium (assembly GCA_031263725.1). Classification (GTDB taxonomy): domain Bacteria; phylum Pseudomonadota; class Gammaproteobacteria; order Xanthomonadales; family Xanthomonadaceae; genus JAITWM01. The sequence goes on from JAISFF010000021.1 coordinate 2,830, forward strand.
TCCAGACAGCGGTTTCCCGCCACCGTGGGTCGAATCGTTCCTCCGCTGTTCCAGCGGTCCGGTTGGATATGGCGCGGCGCAGTTTGCAACCCTGAAACCGTCAGACCGAGGTTTCCAGGAACCCGCTGCGTTTGGCTATCCGGTCCAGTTCCAGCAGGGTTTCCAGCAACGCCGCCATCTTGTCCAGCGGCCAGGCGTTGGGGCCATCGGACAAGGCCTTGCTTGGATCGGGATGGGTCTCCATGAATACTCCGGCCACACCGACCGCCACCGCCGCGCGCGCCAGCACTGGCACGAATTCGCGCTGGCCGCCCGAGCTGTCGCCCTGCCCGCCCGGCAACTGCACCGAATGCGTGGCATCGAACACCACCGGACAGCCGGTGTCGCGCATCACCGCAAGGGAGCGCATGTCGCTGACCAGATTGTTGTAGCCGAAACTCGCGCCCCGCTCGCAGACCATGATCTGCTCGTTGCCGGTACTCTTGGCCTTGATCACGACCGGCTTCATGTCCCACGGCGACAGGAACTGTCCCTTCTTGATGTTCACCGGCAATCCGGCCGCGCACACCCGGGTGATGAAATCGGTCTGCCGCACCAGGAAGGCCGGGGTCTGCAGAACATCGACCACGCTCGCCACCTCGTCGATGGGCGTGTACTCGTGGACATCGGTCAGCACCGGCACGCCGATCTGCCGTTTCACTTCAGACAGGACTTTCAGCCCTGCCTCCACGCCCGGACCACGGAAGCTGGATACCGAGGTCCGGTTGGCCTTATCGAAGCTCGACTTGAAGATGAAGGGAATGCCGAGCCGGCCGGTGATCTCCTTCAGCCTGCCCGCCGTATCCATCTGCAATTGCATCGACTCGATCACGCAGGGACCGGCGATCAAGAACAACGATTGATCCAAACCTACATCGAACCCGCAAAGTTTCATCCGAATCATCCCAAGTGACTTCGTTATCGAACCCATTCCGCGCTACTGGGCCGGCATGGATCGCCACCGCACGCAAGACACGGCCGCGGCCTGCTCAAGCCCGCTGCCCGGGCGATACATCCGTGCCCCAGGCGGTCGGCGTGGGACTGCGTACCCTTGTGCCCCGTTTCACCACGCCCTCGGCAAACAGGCCGTACAGGATCGCGAACAGTAGAAACAGGCATATCAGGCCGCTGATCAGATATTTCCAGACCCAGCCGATGCTCTGCCCGTAGCGGGTCAGGTAGATCAGGCTGATCGCCAGCGGGACGACCAGGACCAGCAGCGGCCCTACGCTCAGCAATATCGCGCTGACCCGGTCGAAACGTATCGAGATGATGTGATCGACACCGATATAGATCATGGTGATGCCGATCACCGGCATCACGCAGAGCAGGATCGCGAACCAGGAATGGCCTTTCTCGCTGGAAATGCCCATCGCGGTGATTCCGCTGCCGATCTCGGCGATGCCCAGCAATACGATGCTGCCGACGAACAGCAACAACACCAGGCCATACATCAATCCGGGAGATATATCGAACATGGACGGATCACCTCGTCACGCGATGCGGCAGTAGCGGAATCGGGCCGTGGACCGGTTCGGGAAACGGCTTCCAGACGGTTTTCACTGCAATGGTTTGCCGCCGGCCTTCTTCTCGCGCGCCGCACGGATAAACCCGATGAACAGTGGATGCCCGTCGCGGGGCGTCGAGAGAAATTCCGGATGCGCCTGACAGCCCAGGAACCAGGGGTGCCGTTCCCGCGGCAGTTCGATCATTTCCACCAGCAGATCGTCCATCGACTTGGCGGAAATGACCAGGCCGGCATCTTCCAGCTGTGTCCGATACCGGTTGTTGAATTCGTAGCGATGGCGATGGCGCTCCATCACCACATCCTTGCCATACATTTCCCGCGCCAGCGTGCCCGGCTTGACGCGGGCCTCCTGCAAGCCCAGCCGCATCGTGCCGCCGAGATCGGACTCCTCGCTGCGCTTCTCGACATCGCCACTGGCGGTACGCCACTCGGTGATCAGGCCGATCACCGGATGCAGGCACCGCTTGTCGTTCTCGGTGCTGTTGGCGCCTTCCAGTCCGGCGACATGCCGCGCGTAATCGATCGCGGCCGCCTGCATGCCATAGCAGATGCCGAAGTAAGGCACCTTGTTCTCGCGCGCGAATTGCGCAGCGCCGACCTTGCCCTCGAATCCACGATCGCCGAAACCGCCCGGAACCAGGACACCGTCGACATCCTTCAGCAATCCCGACGGATCCTGCTCGACATCCTGCGATTCCAGCCACTTCAGGTTGACCTTGGTCCGCTGGCGCAGACCGCCATGCCTGAGCGCCTCGCCCACCGACTTGTAGGCATCCTTGTGGTCGACATATTTGCCGACCACCGCGATGGTGACTTCGTCCTCCGGGTGCACGCTGGCATCGACCACGGCTTCCCATTCAGACAGGTCGGCCGGATCGGCCTTGAGCTTGAAAGTGTTGACGACGATCTCGTCCAGTCCCTGCTTGTGCAGTTCCAGCGGAATCTTGTACAGCACATCGACATCCAGAAGATTGATGACCGCGCGTTCCGGCACATTGGTGAACAGCGCGATCTTGCGCCGCTCGTTCTCCGGCAGCGGCTGCTCGCTCCGGCACAGCAGCACATCCGGCTGGATGCCGATGGAGCGCAGCTCCTTGACCGAATGCTGGGTCGGCTTGGTCTTGAGTTCGCCGGCAGCGGCGATATAGGGCACCAGGGTCAGATGGATGAACATCGCCTTGTGCGCGCCACGCTCCGTGCGGATCTGGCGGATCGCTTCCAGGAACGGCAACGACTCGATATCGCCCACCGTACCGCCGATTTCCACCAGCCCCACATCGAAACCCTCGGTGGCGGTATCGATGCAGCGGATGATCTCGTCGGTGATATGCGGAATCACCTGTACCGTCGCTCCCAGGTAATCGCCCCGGCGCTCCTTGCGGATCACCGATTCGTAGATCCGCCCGGTGGTGATGGAGTTCTTGCGCGACAGGCGCGTGCGCACGAAGCGCTCGTAATGGCCCAGGTCCAGGTCGGTTTCGGCGCCGTCGTCGGTGACATAGACCTCGCCATGCTGGAAAGGACTCATCGTGCCCGGATCCACGTTGATATAGGGATCGAGCTTCATCATCGTCACGCGCAGGCCGCGCGCTTCGAGTATGGACGCAAGCGAAGCCGCCGCGATGCCTTTGCCCAACGAAGACACCACACCGCCAGTAACAAACACGAGGGAGGTCATGACCGAATGCTCTCCGGAAAGCGCTAGTTTAGCGACTGCGGCCGGCTTACCCAAGCGAGCCAGAACAGCGGAACGGAAAATCCGTGCAATTCCCGATTGCGAGAACGCCCGCGCAAGGCGGGCGTTCGTGGAACTGCGCAGAAATGCGGGATGGAATCCATCACTCCCGCTTGGCGGCTTCCTCTTTCTCCTCGGCCTGGGCTGGCGGCTGGCCTTCGGCGGCCTGAGCTTCGACCGCCTGGGCCGCTTCGGCACGGCGCTCGGCACGAGCCGCAGCGGCGCGCTGCTCCTGCCGAACCTGACCCTGATGCTGCGCCAGCTCGTGATCCATCTGAGCCATATCCCGCCGCTGGTCTTCCCCGGTCTGTGCCATCACGCTGGTTCCCGCAACAGCAACCACGGCGGCGACCAGTGAAACGAGCAATGTCTTACGATGATTCATGATGTATGTCCCCTCTATCGAGTTTGCTGATGAAACAGGCACGCAGGCCTAGATTCCAATCCAATCGCCGATTCTACTCCGATTGTGCTGATTGATCGTGAATGGAATATGGCCTCCGCTGCAATGCGCGGTTGCATATGACCCACCCAATACATTGATTTACAAACAATTACATTGAGCGATCCGAAAACAGACGGCACCGCCCGCCAGCATATTCGAAGGCTCGGTCTCAGCCGGTGAGAGGCCGTGGTCGTAACCTGCCCGGCCCACCGTCGCGAATGATCTACCGCATGGGGCGACGTGCAAAAAAAACCATCTGGCCCCACACTTTCCCATTGCCTTGCAATCATCCCAGGATTCATGAACACCCGTTACAACGCTGCCGACATCGAAGTCCTCTCCGGCCTGGACCCGGTCAAACGCCGCCCGGGCATGTATACCGATACCACCCGCCCGAACCATCTGGCGCAGGAAGTCATCGATAACGCGGTGGACGAAGCGCTGGCCGGGTACGCGCGCGAAATCCAGGTCACGCTGTTCAAGGACGGAAGCTGTGAGGTCGCGGACGACGGCCGTGGCATGCCGGTGGACATCCATCCCGAGGAAAAGGTCCCCGGCGTCGAACTGATCCTCACTCGCCTGCATGCGGGCGGCAAATTCAGCAACCGCAACTATGTCTTCAGCGGCGGCCTACATGGCGTCGGTGTCAGCGTGGTCAACGCGCTGTCCGGGAAGGTCGAAGTCTTCATCAAGCGCGATGGCAGCGAATACCGGATGGAATTTCGCGACGGCTTCGCCGTGTCCAGGCTGGAAACCGTCGGCAGCGTCGGCAAGAAGAACACCGGCACACGTCTACGTTTCTGGGCCGACCCGAAATATTTCGATACGACCAAGTTCAATCTGCGCGCGCTCAAGCACCTGCTCCGCGCCAAGGCAGTGCTGTGCCCGGGCCTGACCGTGAAGCTGTTCGACGAGGCCACCGGCGAACAGGACACTTGGCATTATCAGGACGGCCTCCGCGATTATCTCCTCAACGAACTACAGGGCCGCGAACTGCTGCCGCCAAAGCTGTTCGTCGGCAACCTGTCCAAGACGGTCGAGATCGTCGATTGGGCGGTCGCCTGGGCCGCCGAAGGTGAACTGGTGCAGGAGAGCTACGTCAACCTGATCCCGACCGCCCAGCACGGCACGCACGTCAATGGTTTCCGCAGCGGCCTGACCAATGCGCTGCGCGAATTCTGCGACTTCCGCAATCTGCTGCCACGCGGCGTCAAATTGGCGCCGGAGGATGTCTGGGATCGCGTCACTTTCGTCCTGTCGCTGAAGATGACCGATCCACAATTCAGTGGCCAGACCAAGGAGCGCCTGAGCTCCCGCCAGGCCGCCGGCTTCATCGAGAGCACGGCGCACGACGCCTTCAGTCTCTGGCTGAATCAGAACGTGGAGCGGGGCGAAAAGATCGCGCAGATCGCGATCGATCGTGCCAGCGCCCGCCTCAAGACCGAGAAGCAGATCGTCCGCAAGAAAGTGACGCAGGGGCCTGCATTGCCCGGCAAGCTGGCCGACTGCATCAGCCAGGATCTGTCCCGCACCGAGCTGTTCCTGGTGGAGGGTGACTCGGCGGGCGGCAGCGCGCGACAGGCGCGCGACAAGGATTTCCAGGCCATCCTGCCGTTGCGCGGCAAGATATTGAATACCTGGGAAGTCGCTTCCGGCAGTGTGCTGGGTTCGCAGGAAGTGCACGATCTGGCCGTAGCCATCGGCTGCGATCCCGGAAAGGACGATATTTCCGGACTGCGTTACGGCAAGATCATCATCCTGGCCGACGCCGATTCCGACGGACTGCATATCGCCACGCTGCTGTCGGCGCTGTTCCTTCGCCATTTCCCCGCGCTGGTGCGCGCAGGCCATATCTTCGTGGCGATGCCGCCGCTGTTCCGGGTCGATGTCGGCAAACAGGTGTTCTACGCCCTGGACGAAGAGGAAAAGCGCCTGCTGCTGGAAAAGATCGAGCAGGAGAAAATCAAGGGACAGGTCAGCGTGACCCGTTTCAAAGGCCTGGGCGAGATGAATCCCGCACAGCTGCGCGAGTCGACGATCCACCCGGATACGCGTCGTCTGGTGCAACTGACGATCGACGACGATTCGGAGACACGCGCCTTGATGGATATGCTACTGGCCAAGAAACGCGCTTCCGAACGCAAGAGCTGGCTGGAAACCAAGGGCGATCTGGCCTCGCTGGAAGTTTAGAGCGGGACCCAACCTCTTAGAATCTATCTCAAAATTGCCTGAGCAACAGAGCTACCGCAGAAACCTGCACGAATCCGAGAAAATTCTCCGGATGGAACTCCCAGCGATTCAATAACCGACGCTTGTGTTTCATCCACGCAAAGAACCGCCCCACGATCCAGCGCCGCTTGTACCGGCGTAGTTGCCGACCGTCCTGCGTCTTCGGCTTCTTCTGATTCTTGCGGTGCGGCGAGACCCTCTTGATCCCCTTGCCGCTCAAATCATCATCGAGGTCGTCACTATCGTAGGCCCGGTCGCCAATCAGCACCTCCGGCATCGCTTCGATCATGTGGAAGTCCAAGCTCAATTGCACCCGCTTCACTTCGTGGTGGTTCGCCGCATGCGTGCTCACCGACAGCGGCAGGCCAGCACGATCCACGATCGCCATGATTTTCACGCCTTTCCCGCACTTCGTATTGCCAATCTCCAAACCGTCACCGCGACCGTTGGCAAAGGTCGCGTCCATGTAGCACTCGGAGATATCCAGCAAATCCTGCTCGCGCAGCTCGTTCGCCAGATCGGTCAGAATGCCACGCAGAACCTCCTGCTGCGCCCACGCCTGGAAGCGCCGATGTACCGTCTTGTAGTTCGGATACGACTGCGGAAGCATCTTCCATTGTGCGCCCGTGTTCAGAATCCACAGCACCGCATCGAGCACCTGTCTGGTCGGCACCGGCTTGCGGCCAGGGCGGTCATCCGGAATGTTCTCCTCCGGAAAGTGATGTTTGATCCGGTCCCGGTGCGTGTCGGAAATCTTCAGCATTTGCCTATTTTACAGACCTTCCATGCCAGTTCACGATTTTGAGATAGGTTCTAATTACATCTGCTTGCCTGCCTCATGTTCAATGTTTCAAGTTTGACATTATCCAGGGGAATTGTTCAGACCTTCCTTAGCCGTTGTCCCAGCGTCCTTCGCATACCTGTGTGATCGCGCAAACCCGATATGTATCCGGAATACGCGAAAGGGGCACTGCGGTGCCCCTTTTTTGATCGTCTTTGCCTGTGGGTTCTCAAACGCGGCGTGCGATCGCCTGCGCGAATACCTGTGTGCTGCCGGTGCCGCCCAGGTCGGGAGTCAACGAATCCTTGGCTTCCAGCGTCGCGATGATGGCGGCGCGAAGACGGTTGGCGTTATCGACCTGTCCGAGATGGTCAAGCATCTGTGCCGCGCCAAGCAGCAAGGCACATGGATTGGCCACGCCCTTGCCTGCGATGTCCGGCGCCGAACCATGCACCGCTTCGAAAATGGCGGCATCGGTTCCGATGTTCGCGCCCGGTGCCAGGCCGAGACCGCCAACCAGGCCGGCGCACAGATCGGAGACGATGTCGCCGAACAGATTGGTGGTGACCAGCACATCGAACTGCTCCGGCCTCATCACCAGTTGCATGCAGGCGTTATCGACGATCATTTCCTGAAACTGGATGTCCCGGTAGTCCGCCGCGACTTCACGCGCCACGCTCAGGAACAGGCCCGAAGTGGACTTGATGATGTTCGCCTTGTGTACGGCCGTCACTTTCTCGCGTCCGGTGTTGCGCGCCAGCTCGAACGCGTAGCGGACGATGCGCTCGGAACCCTTGCGCGTGATCCGGGTGCTGGAGGTGGCCACGTCCCTGTCGGGAGACACCGTCTGGCCTTCGCTCAGATAGGCGCCTTCAGTATTCTCGCGAACGGTGATCAGGTCGACATCGCCAGGAAAACGCGTCTTGGTGTTAGGAAACGACTTGGCCGGACGAACGTTGGCATACAGATCGAAATGCCGGCGCAGGGCCACGTTGATCGAACTGAAGCCCTCGCCGACCGGGGTAGTGAGCGGGCTCTTCAACGCGATCCTGTTCTTGCGGATGGAATCGAGCGTGCCCTGGGGAAGCAGGTCGCCGTGCTTTTCCAGCGCGACCAGTCCGGCGTCGGCCTCTTCATAGGCCAGTTTGGCATCCAGTGCATTGAGTACATGCAAAGTCGCATCCATGATCTCCGGGCCGATACCATCGCCACGGATGATCGTTATTGTCTGAGTCATTGAGTTGTTCCAAGAAGGGCGTGCGCCTCTTCAGGGGGACGGGCGCAACGCGAATGATGAATACGTGGTGCGAATTATGCCCCAAGCACACCCGCATCCCAATGGATTGGGGATAAACACTGCGGTCCAAGCGCCTATCCGCGTTTAGACGTCATTCAAACCCGAACGTGGTCACAAGGTGACCGACGGCTCCGGTCAGGCCGCCGGTTCGCCATCGAGCAGAGGCAGTAATTTGCCGGCCCGATGCATCGCCATCATGTCGTCGTAGCCGCCGACATGGACTTTTCCGACAAAGATCTGCGGCACGCTGGTGCGACGCGCCAATGTCATCATTTTTTCCTTTTCGGCCAGGTCCAGATCGATCCTGACCTCGTTCCAGGTCCGCCCTTGGCTCTTGAGGAAATTCTTCGCGGCCATGCAGTACGGGCATACCGCCGTGGAATAGATGGTGATTTCGGGCTTGCTGCCGGACGCGGCCATGGGAACTCCCCGGGAGATTTGCGGTCGATTCCGACTATGGGGGCGACCTCCGACGTTTTCCACTCCATCGGTGAAACGATGTAGATTAATCGCTTATTCACGCCTTCGAAATATATAAGCGGCATCCTGCTCACCTGCCTGTTCCGGAGTCCACACTTGCGCCCCCTGCTGCTCGCCGCTGCCATTACCCTGGCCATCGCCTGTCCGCTGTCCCTGCCGGCGCAAGAAGCCAAACTGCCCAACATCGGTTCCTCGGCCGGAGAACTTCTGACCCCTGCCCGCCAGGCCGAATACGGGGCCATGATGCTGCGCGAACTGCGCAACTACGATTACGTGCTGGAAGACCCGCTGCTGGAAGAATGGCTGCAGAACATGGGCGACCGCCTGGTCTCCAACAGCGACACACCGCAGCAGCCGTTCACGTTCTTCCTGATGCGCGAGCGCCAGATCAACGCATTCGCCACGCTGGGAGGCTATGTCGCCGTCAATGCCGGCCTGATCCTGACCGCCAAGCGCGAAGACGAAGCGGCCGGCGTGCTGGCCCACGAAATCGCCCATGTCAGCCAGCAACACGTCCTCCGCGCCGTGGAACGGGCCCAGCGCGACCAGGTTCCGATTCTGCTGGGAATGCTCGCCGCCATCATCGCGGCGCAATCGGTGGGGGGCAGTTCCAGTAGCGACGCGACCCAGGCGGCGCTGGTGTCCGGAATGGGGCTGATGCAGCAGAACCAGATCAATTACACCCGCGCCAACGAATCCGAGGCCGACCGGATCGGTATCCGCACGCTGTTCCGCAGCGGCTACGACGCGACCGCGATGGCCGACTTCTTCGAACGCATGTCGCTGGCGACTCGCGGAAACCAGGGCGGCTACAGCCTGCCGGACTATCTGAGCACGCACCCGGTCACCACCATCCGCATCAGCGAGGCCAAGCAGCGCGCCGAGCAATTGACCCGGAACACGATCGTCGGCCGTACCTCGGTCGATGGCGGAGAACCGCGTGTCGAACGCCTCAATCCCAACACGATTCCGGCAAGCCGGCCGATCAGCCCCAACGACAATCCGCTGTTGCCCGGCACCCTGGAATGGAGCGGCATCGATATCCGGCAAGGCGAAGTCGACCGCCAGTTCGAGTGGGCCAAGGAGCGGCTGCGCGTCCTGACCGCCGCCAACCCTGACGCGGCACTGCGCGAGTACGAGAGTATCCGTCGTGGTTCGGCGGAGGGCCTGAACGACCCGCAGCAATATGGTCTGGCACTGGTCCATATGCAGAAGGATGCCGATTCCGCCATCGCCGACCTGAGCGACCTGCTGCGGAAGCATCCCGACAATCTCTGGATCGCGGTGGCTCTGGGCCAGGCCGAATCCCTGGCAGGCAAGCCGGCCGTGGCCAATCAGCATTTCGAAACCCTGCTGCGGCAAATGCCGCAACATCGGGCGATCATCCTGACTTACGCCGATGTACTCAACCGGCAGAGCACGCGCGAGTCGGGACGGCGCGCGCAGACGCTGCTGCGGCCGCTATCGAGCAGTTCCGGTGAAGACCCGGTCTTCCAGGAGACTTTCGCACGCGCCTGCGAACTGGCTGGCGACAGCATGCGTGCCGGAGAAGCCTATGCCGAAGTGGCCTTCCTCAACGGCCGCCCGGAACAGGCCCTGATGCAATTGCAGAACCTGAAGCGACGCGACGACCTGGATTACGTGACGCGCGCGCGCGTCGATGCCCGTATCGCCGCGATCACTCCCACCGTTCTGGAACTGCGTCGTCAGGGCATTCGCGACCCCAGCGCGCAATCGCCATGAACACCGAAGGCCAGCCTGCCAAACCGGCGACGCGATCCGGGGATTGACCTATTCGCTGCTCTTCTCCAGGCACCACCTCGATGGTTCCCCTCGGTCCTGGTCGTCAATCAGGGGACCATCCACCCTAGCATTGGGCAATCATGGACAACGCTTCCCCTTCCGTCGATCCAAACCGGCCCGTACCCGATCCTCTCTGCGACCCGGCACTGTATATCAACCGCGAGCTGTCGCAATTGGCGTTCAATTTCCGGGTCCTGGCCCAGGCACTCGATCCGTATGCGCCATTGCTTGAACGCCTGCGCTTTCTCTGCATTTCATGCAGCAACCTCGATGAATTCTTCGAAATCCGTGCCGCCACCGTGCGTCACGCACTGGATTTCGGACTGCCTGCCGCTCCGGACGGCATCGATCCGGCTTCTCTGCTTGATCTGATCCATACCCATGCCGCCGAACTGGTCGATGCCCAATACCGCTGCTGGAACGAAGTACTGCGGCCGGCGCTGAAAGAGGCCGGCATCCACGTATCGGGCAACCATGCCTGGACGGCAAAGCAACGGCGCTGGTTGCGCGCGTATTTCCGCAACAACATCATGCCGGTGCTATCGCCACTGGTGCTGGATCCTGCGCACCCCTTCCCCCGCATTCTCAACAAATCGTTGAATGTGGTCGTGGCGTTGCGCGGAACCGACGCCTTCGGGCGCTCCGGTCATCTGGCCATCGTCCGCGCCCCGCGCTCGCTGAACCGGATCATCCAGCTGCCGCCCAGTCTCGCCAATGGCGGGCAGGCGTTCGTGCTGCTGTCTTCGGTGCTGGCCACCTTCATGGACGAGCTGTTCCCCGGCATGGACATCAAGGGCGCCTACCAATTCCGCGTCACCCGCAACTCCGAGCTGATGCTGGACGAGGGCGATGGGGAAAACCTCGTGCTCGCGCTTCGCGACGAACTGGCCGAACGCGGCTATCGTCCCGCTGTCCGCCTGGAGATTGCCCACGATTGTCCCAGGCACATCGTCAAAACCCTACTGCAGAATTTCCACCTGCCGGAAAACGCCGTCTATTTCGCCAGAGGCCCGGTCAATCTGAATCGCGTCATCCAGGTCTACGATCTGGTGTCGCGGCCGGAGCTCAAGTATCCGCCATTCGCTCCGCGCCTGGCGCGAGGCACCGACGCCGTTTTCGATACCGTCGGCAATGGCGACATCCTGCTGCACCATCCCTTCGATTCGTTCAATACGGTGCTGGAACTGCTGCGGCAGGCCGCCACCGACCCGGACGTGCTGGCGATCAAGCAGACGCTGTACCGGACCGGCAAGGATTCGGCCATCGTCGACATGCTGGTACTGGCAGCGCGCAATGGCAAGGACGTGACGGTGGTCGTGGAACTGCTGGCGCGCTTCGACGAAGAAGCGAACCTCGGTCTGGCCGACCGCCTGCAGGAGGCCGGCGTCCAGGTCGTCTATGGCGTGGTCGGCTACAAGACCCACGCCAAAATGATGCTGATCGTGCGCCGCGAAGGGCGCAAGCTGAAGCGCTACGTGCATCTGGGCACTGGCAATTACCACAGCGGCACCGCGCGGGCCTATACCGATATCGGCCTCATCACGGCCAATCCGGAAATCGGCAACGATGTCCATCTGCTGTTCCAGCAACTCTCCGGGCTGGCCACTTCGATCAAGCTGAAACGCCTGCTGCAATCCCCCTTCAGCATGCACAAGGGCGTGATACTGCGGATCAAGCGGGAAACCCGGCACGCGCGCGCCGGATATCCCGCCCGTATCATCGCCAAGATGAATGCACTGAACGAGCCGCAAGTGATCCAGGCGCTGTATGCGGCTTCCCAGGCCGGGGTACAGATCGATCTGATCGTACGCGGCGCCTGCACGCTGCGGCCTGGAGTAGCGGGTTTCTCGGACAATATCCGGGTACGCTCGATTGTCGGCCGCTTTCTCGAACACAGCCGCGTCTACTGGTTCGGCAACGCGGGCAAGCCGGAACTGTTCTGCGCCAGCGCCGACTGGCTGGAGCGGAATCTGTTGCGCCGGATCGAGACCTTTTTCCCAATCCTGAACCCCGCCCTCGCGCAACGCGTCTACGACGAAACCCTGCAGAACTATCTGGAGGACAACCTCGATGCCTGGGAACTGGATGCATCCGGAGCCTATGCCAAGCTCCGGCCGAAGCCGGGTCGGAATCCGCACAGCGCCCAAGGCACATTGCTAGCGGAACTGGCATAGGCGCGGTCACTTGTCCCGCCGGGCAAGTGGCTGCCAATCCGATCCGGTCGACGAGGTCTTGCGAAATCCGCCGCTGTCATGGCGATGATGGCGAGGCATCCCATCCCGGTTTCCGTTGACCGCCGAGAAATCACTAGGGCGACATGTTCCGGTCGGCTAATATTGCCTCCCATGCCTTACTCATCCGCGACCGTTTCTCCCCTTCAAGACGGCGACATGCTGGCAGCCATCGATCTGGGCTCCAACAGTTTTCACATGGTTCTGGCCCGCTGCACGCTGGGCCAGCTGCGCATCATCGATCGTCTCCGCGAGACCATCCGCATGGCCGATGGCCTTGATAACAAGGGCAATCTGTCGACCGATGCGCGCCAGCGGGCGGTCGACTGCCTGGCCCGTTTCGGCGAACGCATCCGCGGCCTGCCGGCCTCCAACGTGCGCGCCCTGGCCACCAACACGGTACGGCGGCTGAAATCGCCCAACAGCTTCCTGATTCCGGCCGAAGCCGCACTGGGCCACGGCATCGAAGTCGTGTCCGGACGCGAGGAAGCGCGCCTGATCTACCTTGGCGTCGCTCATGCGCAGCCGCCAAAGCCCGGAGAACTGCGGCTCGTCATCGACATCGGCGGCGGCTCGACCGAATTCATCATCGGGCGCGGCTTTGAAACGGTCGAACGGGAAAGCCTGCAGGCCGGATGCATCGCCAGTACCCGGCGTTTCTTTCCCAACGGCAAGCTCTCGAAGAAGAAGTGGAAAGACGCGCTGACCGAAATCAGCGCCGAATTCCAGCAATTCGCCGGTCTCTACCGCACGCTGGGCTGGCAGGAAGCCATGGGTTCCTCGGGCACCCACAAATCCATCGGCGAAATCTGCGTCGCGATGAAGCTGACCAAGGGCGCGATCACCGCCGGGGCATTGCCGCAGGTCCGCGAGCGCCTGCTGCAAGCCAGCCGCATAGAAGACATCAACCTGCCGGGGCTGTCGCAAGAGCGGCGTCCGATCATCGCCGGCGGCGTCCTGGTGCTGGAAGCGGCCTTCCAGGCGTTGGGGCTACAGAAAATCACCGTCAGCAAGGCGGCGATGCGCGAAGGCATCCTGTTCGACATGCTCGGCCGTGGCGGCGGCAACGATCCGCGCGACAGTTCGGTCATGGTCATGTCGCAGCGCTACGGAATCGACGAGATCCAAGCGGCGCGCGTCGAAGCGACCGCTCTGCAATTGTTCGGGCAGGTCGCCAACGACTGGGGCCTGGACAACGACGACGCAAGAATGCTCGGCTGGGCGGCGCGCCTGCATGAGCTGGGCCTGGTTATCGCGCACAGCCAGTATCATGTCCACGGCGCCTATGTCCTGGAGAACTCGGACATCCAGGGTTTCTCCCGCCAGGAGCAGCAGGTCCTGGCGGCGCTGGTCCGGACTCATCGCCGCAACGTGCCCAAGAGCGCTTTCGACGCATTGTCCGATCGCCTGATGCCCTCCGCCAAACGCAATGCCGCCCTGTTGCGCCTGTCGGTATTGCTGCACCGCTCGCACGAATCCGATCCGCCGCCGAAGCTTGAGCTGCATGCCGAAGGCAATACGTTGTCGCTGCTGCTGTCCAAACCCTGGATCGAGGCCCGTCCATTGCTGCGCTCGGACCTGGCCGGCGATATCGACGACATGGCCGGACTGGGAATCAAGTTCCGTCCATTCGAAATATGAGGTGCCCGCAACTCCGGTCCCGGCCGGGGCCTGGTGGCGGGAATCGAAGAATCCGTTCGTTCGCTTGACCCCGGAAAGCCGGGTAGAGATTCAACCCGATGGGATCTCAGGCAAGTGCATCATTCTGCTGTCCGCGATTTCGGCCGATGCCTAAAGACCCTGCACGGCCTCGCACCCTACGAACCATCTGCAGCTGTTCCGGAGCGAACTTGGTTCCTGCCGGGCTTCGGCATGCTCCTGGCGCAGTTGGCGCTGGGTTTCGCGCAACGCGGTACGCGCGTTCTGCATGCCATGTCGAATGGCTTCCGTTTCCAGATTCACGCGCTCCCATCCGGCCTTGACCGCGCCCCACTATGTCGTCGTGTGCGGCGGATCCACAGACCGGCGAAACGGGCAACTCTGGGCGGGCGCTCTGGGTCAGGTACGACCAGCCAGCGCCACGATGGCGATTATGGTCAGTTCACCGGAACCGATATCGAACATTGCCACCTTGCTTCCGATCCCGATTCAGCGGGAAACAGTTTCGCGGTCGGACTCGGTTTCCGTGGTGACAGCGGAGTGGGACGGATCGCGCGAGGTATCCGGCAACTGCTCGGCATCGCCACGCACGCCTTTCTTGAATTCGCCGATGGCCTTACCCAGATCCTTGGCGCCGCTGGTCAAACGCTTGGTGCCGAAGATCAGCAATACGATGATCAGCACGATGATCCAATGCCAGATGCTCAAGCTGCCCATTGTCGGATTCTCCATGGAAACGGAATGTTTGTCGGAGTCTGGAACGATGCCTGGATGCCGCCATGCGCATCGAAAAGGGTTTCAATGAGCGCCAAAGGCATGCCGATCCCGCATGTGAATCATATCCGGCCTGGACGACGAAAACTTGCATTGGGGATGGATGGCCTGTGGTATCCGGAAGCGAACGACCCGCTGCAGCGGCCGTTGGACCGTTGACAATAATGCCGGCCCTGCTCCGAGGAGTACGACGGACAGGGACGAAGCAAGGCGAATGTAAGCCGGAAGAGTTCCCAGCCATTTAATGGCATGGGAACTCTTTGTTCCAAGGAGGTTCAACGTATGCGGCACTATTCCTGAACGATCATGCGCGAACGCATTTCCAGATGCAGCGCATGACAGAAATGCGTGCAATAACACCAATACACGCCCGGTTTGTCGGCGGTGAACGTGACCGATTTGGTTTCCTGCGGATTGACGATGAAGCTGATGTTGTACTTGGGAATGCCGAATCCGTGGGTCAGATCCTCCACCTTGTCCAGATTGGTCAGGGTAATGGTGACGATGTCGCCTTTCTTGACCGTGAACTCGCGCAGGGAGTAAGCCGGAGCCCGCGAAACCAGGCGGATATGCACCCGATTGCCGTTGCGCTCGATGCCGCTATCCTGCTCGCTCTTGGTCGCATCGGGGAATTCGTCGAGGTCATAAACCTGCCGCGTCTTGATCAGATTCGCGCTGACGATGATGGCATCATGCGGCTCCGGATAAGCGGTGTGATCGTGGATCAGCGCCATCTTTTCCCCGGAGATGTCGATCAGCTGCTCGGTTTCCACATGCAACGGACCGACCGGCAGGAAACGGTCCTTGGAGAACTTGTTGCCCGAATTGAAGAATTTGCCGTCCGGATTCTTGGTTTCGCCCATCGAGGTATAGCCATGTCCGGGCTGGTAGTGCACATCGACACTGTCGACGATCACTTTGGCATCCTTGTCGCCCGCGAATTCCGCGATGGCCGCATCCACATTCCATTTGACTATCTTGCTGTCCAGGAACAGCGTGGTATAGGCGTTGCCGCGGCCATCGAAGCCGGTATGCAGCGGTCCGAGTCCGAGGTTGGGCTCGGCCACGACCGTATTGCGCGGATCGCCCAGCTCGCCGGCGAACCACTTTTCGACCAACGACAGATCGATCACCGAGCAGGTCGGCGACAGCTTGCCCGAGCAGACGAAGTACTTGCCGTCCGGGCTGGCGTTGACGCCATGCGGGTTCTTGGGTACCGGCACATAGCAGGTCAGCGCGGTCCTGGGATCGGGATTGGCGGATTTGCGCCCATCGACCACGGGCACTTTGGAATCGCCGATGGTGATGAAGTTGCCGGCGGCAACCGCCGCCTCGATGCGTGCGATATCGAAGAACACGCAGGCATCATGCTCGGCCGACATCATCTCTTCGTAATGCACGCCGTTCTCGGTATTGTATTGGTTGGAAGCGGCGTATTTGCCGTCATAGGAAGTCGCAACCAAGTCCATGTTGCCATCGACCTGGCACTGCCAGCGCACCTCCATAGTGTTGGCATCCAGACAGGAGAACAGGCAACCATACTTGTCCGGAGAATCGAAGTCGCGACCGTCGTTGGGCAGAGGGATATGGAACTCGGCGCCGGCGAATACGCGTGTAGTGTGGTTGATGTCGGGGTTTACCGGATCGCGCTTGTCGGTGAACAGGCCATGCTGGCCCTGGATGTTGGGCAGCTCGGTGATTTTGTCGGTCTCGAAAGTATCGCCCCGGATGCGGGCGACGCGACCGTGCAGCTTGTCGTTGACCCAGAAATACTCCCCGTCATAGTTCCCATCGGTATAAGAACCGTGGACGTGGTGGGTGTCGCCGGTCCAGTATTTCAGTTGCCCGTCCGGAAGCGTGCCCATGATGGCCTTGGACTCGTTGGTAATGCCCCAGCCGACCATTGGGTCGATGTTGAAAACGGGGATGCGCTTGATCGTCCGTCCGGATGGACAACCATAGATGCGTACTTCACCGGAGTGTCCGCCCGAGGAAATGAGGTAGTAGTCATCAAGCTTGCCCGGAGGAACTTCATATTGTGTCTGGCCCCCTGCCGCCGTGCCCGGGCCTGCCTGTGCCGATCCGTTGCTTGATGCCGGGTCCGACTTCATGCAGCCGGCCAGCCCAAAACTCGTACCGGCCAAGCCGGCAAGAGCGGTGGTTTCCAGAAATTTTCTGCGTCCAGGGTCGTTCATTTTGGTGTCTTCAGACTTACGATCGCTCACGACAGTCACCTCGGTGGTATGTTGAGTCGGTGATACGTTGAGAAAGATAGCTTGAGTGCTGGACCTATATATATGTCAGTTTAGTCAGGCCGATGGCCAGGCTTCATTGACTAGGGTCAATTACGAAATAACCTCTGTCTCCTATATTGCTGTGCTGAATGTTAAAAGTAGTTATTCCGCTGCGCTGGAATCTTGATTTTGATCCTATCATCCAAATTGATCCGGTATATCTATCCATGAATATTTCACATATGCGGCGTTTGGTTTGTCTGGTCATCTTTTGCATCGTTTCCGGCTGCGGTACGGATACTCCGCCACCGGTGGAAGGGAACGCTTCTCCGGCGCAAACGCCCCCAGCTGAACCAACGGGAACTGGGGCTGCGGAAATTGTGGCAACGGAGACTGTTGAAGAAGTGCAAGAAGGCACGGCAACGGAAACCGTTGAAGAAATACAAGAAAGCGCGGCATCAGTGGCGACTGTTCCCGCGATTGGTGAGGAAACTTTCAAGAAAACTTGCGCACTGTGTCATGGAAACCCGGGCATGGGCGCGCCAGTGATGGGTAACCTGGAGGATTGGGCGCCACGGATCGAGAAAGGCAAGGACACGCTCTACCAGCACGCGCTGGAGGGTTATGCGGGCGAAACTGGGGCGATGCCGCCGCGAGGCGCGAATCCCAAACTGGACGACGACACCATCAAGGCCACTGTGGATTACATGGTGGCGCAGTCGCAATAGTTTTATCCGTTCACTGTAGTATTGCTCTGTGGCGGATCGCAATCGCTCCACGCTAGAGGCATGCATGAAGTCATCTCTACGCCGTTTCTCCACGTCTGGCGGTACGGCAGGCCTTATCCGGGTTCATCCATGGCTGGTGCGTCTCGTTGGTTCATTGCTGTGCGCCTTGACCGGCATTGCCAGCGCTTCATCGCAGACATCGTATGAGGCGGCGTTGCCCGATCAACTGTTCACCGGCCCCGATCTTTGCCGGTATGCCGCTTGCGATAGCGTATTGCCGCAAGCGCAACGATTTTCGTTACGGGAAGGGAATCCCGCCTTCGTCAAAGGGTTGCGTGAACGTGACGGACAGGAAGAAGTGGTCGGTTACGTTTTCCTTTCCACCGACGTGGCTCCGGAGATCGTAGGTTATTCCGGGAAACCCATCGTGACGCTGGTCGGAATGGACATCGATGGCCGGATCAATGGCGTGCGTATTCTCAAACATAGCGAGCCGATCCTGTTGGCGGGCATTCCCGAGGAAGATCTGAACCGCTATATCGACCAGTATGTCGGCAAACCGGCCGGGGCGCGCTACGAACTGGGGCGCGCCGAAGGCGACCATGTGCCGATGAACGCAGTCAGTGGCGCGACCGTGACCGTGATCGCCGAGAATCAGATGATCAGCCGGGGTAGCCATGCGGTGGCGCGGCAGGTGGGGCTGATTGAAGCGGTGGCGCGACCCCAGGCGCGATTCAGCAACGATAGCGCGGAGCGCAGCTGGGCTGAACTGGCCAAGGAAGGCAGTGTGCGGCGCTTGACGGTCGCCCCGGCACAGGTGGGAGCGGCCGACACGGGGCAGCCATTCATCGACATGTGGTTCGGTTATCTGAACGCGCCTGGCATCGGCATCAGCGTGCTGGGCAAGAATGATTACCAGCATCTGATGGCAAGCCTGCAACCGGACGAGCACGCCATCTTCATCATCGCCAACGGTACCAGCTCGTTCAAAGGTTCGGCCTTCGTTCGCGGTGGCATCTACGACCGTATTCAGGTTTCGCAGGATTTCGATATCTATACTT
The DNA here is from genome assembly GCA_031263725.1 of Lysobacteraceae bacterium. Lineage (GTDB taxonomy): Bacteria > Pseudomonadota > Gammaproteobacteria > Xanthomonadales > Xanthomonadaceae > JAITWM01. The sequence goes on from JAISFF010000021.1 coordinate 21,854, forward strand.
TCCGTGATACCGACTATCTGAACCTGTACGGGATTCATGCGGCCGGCGCTCCCGCCTATGGCGAGTCGGGCATTTTCATGCTGCGGGACAAATCGTTTTCCGCTGCCTATCCGTGGCGGCTGACTTTTCTGTCCAACCGCAGCATGGGCGTCGGAGAAACGGAGTATGCCAATTTCGACGCCGAATACTGGCTGCCGGGGACCTATCTGCAAGGGGGACGCCCATCGATCGAGGCCAGGCAGCCGGCCTGGGTCAAGATATGGAAGGCCAAGCGCTGGGAGATCGCCGTCTTTGTCGGGTTGCTGGCGTTTACCGCCGCTTTCTATGCGATGCACCGGCACTGGGCGGCGCGTTCGCGGCGCGCGGACAAGCGTTGGATACTGTGGCCGCATATCGCGATATGGCTGGCGGCAGTGATATTCGTCGGGTTCGGCCAACTGGCGCAGCCGTCGGTAGTGCAGGCATTAACCCTGCTTCATTCGCTTTGGGATGGCTGGCGTTGGGATCTGTTCCTGAGCGATCCCCTGATCTTCATATTCTGGATATTCATTGCGATCACCATCGTGCTGTGGGGGCGCGGTGTATTCTGCGGATGGCTATGTCCTTACGGTTCGCTGAGCGAACTGCTGTACAAGTTGGCAGGCCGCATCGGCCTGAAATGCTGGCAGTTCGAATTGCCTTCGCGCTGGCATCACCGGCTGCGCTGGCTCAAATATCTGGTACTGGCGGCGCTGGTGGCGGCTTCATTGCATTCCATGGCGCTGGCCGAACGCATGGCCGAGGTGGAGCCGTTCAAGAGCACTTTCCTGGTTTATGCCTGGATCCGAAGCTGGCCGTTCCTGATCTTCTGGACGGTGCTGATGGTGGCTGCGCTGTTCATCGAACGTCCATTCTGCAAATACCTGTGCCCATTGGGCGCGGCGTTGGCGATTCCCTCGCGGTGGCGCCTGTTCGGATTGTGGCGCAAGGCCGAGTGCACCACCTGCAAAGCGTGCGCCGCGGGATGCGGTTCGCAGGCGATCGACGGGCGCGGCCGCATCGATCCTGCCGAATGCATGCAGTGCCTGGATTGCATGGTGCTGTATTACGACGATCACGCCTGCCCGCCTCTGGCGAAGGAGCGCAAGCGCCGTGAGCGGGAGGGATTGCCACTGACTCCGGTCGGCCGGGATGGGCGCTTCATTCCATTGAAGGTGGTGGAATGACTGCGCGATCACCGCTGCGGTGGTTCGCCGCCTTGCTGATGGTATCGCTGCTTCCGGCCGGACATGCAGCCACGTTGCGGGTGCAGCCGGGCGGGCGCATCGGCGCAGTGATAGAGCAGGCTCAACCGGGCGATGTCGTGGAGGTGACGCGCGGCATCTACCGGGAAAACCTGCGGATCGACAAGCCGTTGACGCTGCGCGGGGTCAATCGCCCGACCATCAGTGGCGGCGAGCATGGCGATGTGATCCGGGTAACGTCTCCTGACGTGCATATCGAAGGCCTGATCGTGCGCGACAGCGGCGATAATCTGGGAGCGCAGAATGCGGGCATCTACCTGCAGCCAGGCGCCCACGGGGCCGTGGTGCGGAACTGCGACTTCGCCCACGTACTGTTCGGATTGTGGATCGAGAAGTCCGATAGCGTGCTGATCGAGAACAACCTGATCACCGGCCTGCGCGATCGGCTGTCCTCGCAGCGCGGCAACGGCATCCAGTTGTACAACAGCCAACATGCGCAGATCGTGGGCAACCGGGTCAGCTTCGCCCGCGACGGCATCTATGTGGACGTATCGCATCACGCCCGTTTCATCGGCAACCGCATCCACAACGTGCGCTACGGCACGCACTACATGAATTCCTACCACAACCTGTGGCAGGACAACGAAAGCTACCGCAACCTCGGCGGATTGGCGCTGATGGAGGTGCGCGACATCGAAGTGCGCAACAACCGCGCCTGGGGCAATATGGATCACGGCATCATGCTGCGTACGATCCAGGACTCGATCATCGACGACAATATCTCCGTCGGCAATGGCCGCGGCCTGTTCGTTTACGATGCCGAATACAACATCCTGCGTGGCAACATGATCGCCGGCAACCGGATCGGCGTGCACCTGTGGGCCGGCTCCTACAACAACCAGATCGACGGCAACGACTTCATCAACAATATCGAACAGGTGCGCTACGTGGGTTCGCGGGACGTGCGCTGGGGCGAACACCAGGGCAATTACTGGAGCAACTACCTGGGATGGGACCAGGATGGCGACGGCTGGGGCGATACGCCGTTCGAAGTCAACGACATCGTGGATAGGCTGGTTTCGCGGTACCCGTTCGTCAAGTTGCTGGACAGCAGCCCGGCCGTGCATACGCTGAAACTGGTCGCACACCAGTTCCCGGTGTTCCGCGTGGCTACCGTCATCGATGAGCGGCCCTCGATACGGCCTCATCATGCCGATTGGCAGAACTGGCTGAAGCGCTTCGATAAAGGAGAAGCGCTGTGATCGAATTGACGCATGTCAGCAAACGTTACGGGCAAGTCGTTGCCGTGGAAGATGTGAGCATGCATGTCGGGGCCGGCCGGATTTTCGGTCTGATCGGCCACAACGGCGCCGGCAAGAGCACATTGATAAAAATGATGCTCGGCATTCTGCCCGCCAGCGAAGGCGATATCCGTATCCGTGGGCGCGAGGTGCGCGGTCCGGGTTTCCGGGATCTGCGCCGCGGCATCAGTTACCTCCCGGAAAACGTGGCGCTGTACGACAACCTCACTGGCCTGGAGACGATGCGTTTTCTTGCCCGGCTCAAGTCCGCCGATGCAGCGCAATGCGCCGAGCTGTTGGGTCGCGTCGGCCTGGCCGACGCCATGCATCGCAACGTGCGCGAGTATTCAAAGGGCATGCGTCAGCGCCTGGGGTTCGCCCAGGCGCTGATCGGCAAGCCGGAGCTGCTGTTCCTCGATGAGCCGACCAATGGTCTGGACCCTGTCGCGATCCATGCGTTCTACGATGCCTTGGCGGTGCTGCGGGACGATGGCGCCACGATACTGATCAGCACGCATCTGCTTGCGGAGATCCAGACGCGCGTGGACGGACTGGCGATCATTGCCAATGGTCGCCTGATTGCACAGGGAACGGTGGCCGGACTCACCGCGGAAGCCGATCTCCCGGTGGAGCTGCGCCTGCAGGTGCGCGAGAGCGCCCTGGAGCGGGTATTGCGCGAGCTGGATGAAACCGGTTTCGTCACGCTCGCGGCGTACGATGAAACGACCGTGGTCTGCAACGTCATGCGCATGCACAAGATCGAACTGCTGTCGGCGCTGGCCGGAATGGGAGACATGCTGGCGGAATTCGAGTTCCGCGAACCGACTCTGGAGGCGCTCTATCTGCATCATCAGCATCAGGGAAGCCGGCCATGAAGCTCGATTGGCAATGGCGCCTGATGCTGGCCGTGGCCGGCAAGGAATTCCGTGACCGGCTGCGCAACCGCTGGGTGCTGGCGGTGACCGTGGTATTCGCGGCGTTTGCATTGCTGATCGCCTATTTCGGCGGTGCGCAGTCAGGCGAAGTCGGTTTCCGGGGCATCGAGGTCACGGTGGCCAGCCTGACCAGCCTGACCATCTATCTGGTGCCTCTGATCGCGCTGCTACTCGGGTTTGATGCCATCGTCGGGGAACGCGAGCGCGGTACGCTGGATCTGTTGCTGTCGATGCCGCTGACGCGCGCCGAGATACTGCTGGGCAAGTATGTGGGCCTGGCGCTGGCGTTGACGCTGGCCACCACGGTCGGTTTCGGCGTGGCGGCGATACCGTTGCTGAAGCAGATGGGGACCGCCGGCCTGCGCTTGTATCTGAACTTCGTCGGCAGCGCCGTGTTGCTTGGCCTGGCCTTCCTCAGCATCGCGATCCTGATCTCGGTCATCTCGCGCGAACGCGCGCGCGCGTCCGGTGCCGCGATCACGGCCTGGTTCGGATTCGTGCTGGTATTCGACCTGGCCTTGCTCGGCATACTGGTGGCCACCGCAGGGCGTGCCGCATCGACCTGGGCGCCCTATGCGTTGCTGCTTAATCCGGCCGACGTGTTCCGCGTACTCAATATTTTCGGCGCCGATACGCTGCGTAACGCCTTCGGCCTGGGGACGCTGCTGCCGCAGCATTGGAATGACCCCTTCCTGTTGAGCGCAGTGATGCTGGTCTGGATCGTGTCCCCTCTCATCCTTGCCCTCTGGAGATTCCGATGAATATCCTGCGTGTTCTTCCCTTGATCCTGTCGTTGGCTGCCTGCGCTCCGTCCGGCACCCATTCGGAACCGGGCGAAATCGCCGCCGATACCCAGTGCGAACTGGATGGAATGATACTGGCCGACTACCCTGGCCCCAAGGGACAGATCCTGTATGCCGACGGCAGCACGGCCTGGTTCTGCGACACGGTGGAACTGCTGTCCATCTATCTGAACCCCGAGCAGATTCGCAGGGTCAACGGCGCGTATACCCAGGATATGGCCAAGACGGACTGGGAGGCGCCCAGCGGTCATTGGATCGGTATCGAGCAGGCGTATTTCGTCCAGGACTCCAGCCTGCTCGGCAGCATGGGACCGACACTGGCCAGCTTCGCCTCGCGCGCCGATGCCGAAGCCTTCGCGCGGAAGTATGGCGGCAAGGTGCTGGCTTTCGCCGAGATCACCCCGGAGCTGGTACGGCTTGACGGTGGTGTCAGACACGATAGTCATATGTGAGGAGACATGATGGAATCATTCTTTACCGGTCTGGATCCGATCACGGCACAGGATCTGGCCGACCTGTCCAAACGCATGTTCGAGCTGCGTGAAAGCCGCAAGCGGCTGCTTGCCGAATCCGGCTGCGTCGATGCGGAGGAGTTGCTGACCGCATTGCGGGATGGGCGGCTGCATGAGCATCCGACCTACGAAGGCTGGCTGGCGGTCGTGCTGCTGCAGCGTCAGCAACAGGAGTTGTACGAGCAGATCGACTGGCGTTGCCGGCATCCTGATGAAGAAGCGCAACCGCCCGCTCCGGCCAACGATCTGGCCAGCCTCGCCTCCTCGCTGACACTGCCTTCGGCGTTTGCGCGACAGGAAATGCGGTTGCATCCGGACGCCATCGCCTGCACCGATGGAAACGGCCTGGAAGTGCTGGTGCGGATCGTTTCGGCACAGGACTGGTCGTTCGAATGGCGCTTCGATCAGGCATATTGGCGGCTGGATACCGCGCCCGTGCAGCACCCTGGCATCACCACCCGCGCGCACCTTCATCGTCCCGATGGCAGTGTGGCGGCCGATCCCCTGGCGTTGGACGGAAATACCGCGGGTATATGCGTACAGCGGTTTCTGGATGCGCTGGCGCAGTCGCATCAATGGTGAGCGTATTTCTCGACGCGGTGGCGTTCCAATGAACCGATACGCATCGATGATGAGGCAGTACCGGCGTGCCCTTCCGTCGTAGATATGCCTTGCCGGTATTGGCGCTGATGGCAGCGGCGCTCAGTGTCGGCGTACTGTGGCTGCGCCCGCCGGTCCGCGCCGAAGCCGAGTTTCTGGTTTTCGGAAGCCGGGCGCGTATCGATCTGCGCACCGGCGACAAGGAGCAGGCGGATGCGGCGCTGTCAGGCATCGGGCGGCTGCTTGCGCACAACCATCGTACCTGGCATGCCTGGGAACCAAGCGAGCTGACCCGGCTCAATGAAGACCTGAATGCGGGGCGAGCACGTCAAGTGCCCGCCGATCTGGCCGCGATGATTCGCGAAGCGCAACGTGGCTACATGCTGAGCGATGGCCTGTTCAATCCCGCGGCCGGCAAGCTGATCGGTGCCTGGGGATTCCATACCAGCGATTACCCGGTGCGTTCGCCAAGCCCGACAGTGGAACAGATCACGCCATTATTGGCGGCCGCGCCGGCCATGACCGATATTCTGGTCGCCGACGACGGAACGGTCAGCACGCGCAATCCGGCAGTCTCCCTGGATCTCAACGGCCTTGCCGAAGGCTTTGCCGCCAGGCAGATCCATGAACTGCTGGCCCGGCAGGGCATACATGATGCGTTGATCTATATCGGCGGATTCGTTCTGGCGCTGGGACAGGATGAGAAGCAGCGGCCATGGCGTGTCGGTATCCGCGCGCCCAACGGGGGCATATTGGGCGTCGTCGATCTGAACGATGGCGAAGCGCTGTCGTCTTCCGGCGACTACCAGAGACGGCGCGCCGACACGGAGGCGCAAGGGCATATCCTCGATACCCGGACCGGGCGTCCACAACGCGCCGCCGCCGCCGCCAGCGTAATCAGCCGCGATCCAGTGCTGGCCGACATGGCGGCAACCGCCCTGATGGTGGCCGGTCCCGATGGGTTTGACACTCTATCGGCGCGGATGGGGCTGCGCTGCGCATTGCTGGCAAGCCACGACGGCAGCCTGCACATCACGTCCGCTTTGCAGGCGCGGTTGCGCCTGACGGAACAGTCTCCAGCATCGATTCGCGTACACCATGTCGCCGGCACCGGATGTTGAGCTTTCATCGTTCCAGGCCCGGTAATGTTCCCAACGTGGCCATCACATTCAAATTCCAGAAAATTCGATAAAAGCCATTATCCCAATGAAAGCAAAGGTTATGGCTTTTTTGTGGTTCATCGCAGAATAGCGAGGAGGGGTTTGGCAAGTTTTCGTACTCTTGATGGCTGGTATTTGCCATCAGGAGCGGGGAGATGCTGGATCGCAAGATGCTGGAGTCG
>JAISFF010000055.1 GCA_031263725.1 Lysobacteraceae bacterium
TCCCGTGCCTCAATCTCATCCCCATGACCCTTGCTGCCAAATCCGAATCCCACGGTCATCTGCCGGCGGCAACGTCCCGCTATCCCCCGGCATTCGGCATTCTCTTCGTCGGCCAGCCCGGAAAAATTCGGATAGAACATCGTGATGTACTCGTCATACATCCGGTAGGGACCGGAAGCCTTCGGATCGAAGTACGACGCTTTCGGAATCCGCATATGCACCACCGGATACACCGGATCGTCCTTGCGCCAGCCGCCGTAGCTTTCCAGGAAGTAATCCACATAGGCCGGATCGGCTTCAATCCGCGGCAGCTCCACCCTGGCCTGCGGGCCGACGCGTTCCGGCTCGATCGCGTTACAGGCCGATACCGCGCCCAGGCACAGAACGGACCACAGGCTCCATTTCATGCGACGCATCTTCGCTCTCCCATACCCCTTTGCCTCGACCTGTTGCAGACGAGGCAAGCATAACGGCGAAATGGAGATATTTTCAATACATTGCATATAATGGATTTCCGAACAACCCATCGCTCCCGTGACGCTTTGCATGCCCGCCATCGAAACGGACCGGCGCCCGCCAGGCGCCGGTGGCGAATGCCGTGTCCCTGTCGATTGGCGCCATGCCTGTCGCGACGCCACCCGCCATGTTTCGCTGATGGCGACGGCTCTCACTCGCTTTCCTTGCCGATCAGCCGGGTTCGGCAATGCGTAGGCCTGGACGATCATATTGCCGCCGGTCTTGCCGCGGGCAGCGCAGATCACGCGCCCCACCGCGGCGGCAATCCTTGCTCGAACGTCGGAACGATACAGGCAGCCGCGTGGCATGGAACATGGCAGGTGGCGCGGGACGCCGCAGACCAGGCACGCCGGCCGGCCGCTATACTTCACGGCTGTTTTTGCCTGGAGCCGCCGTTGTCCGCCGCCGCCGTCCCCGCCGTTTCCGTCCAGGATGATTTCCTCGGCCATCCCAAAGGCGTCTACGTCTGCTTCTTCACCGAAATGTGGGAGCGCTTTTCCTTCTACGGAATGAAAGCGCTGCTGTTGCTGTATCTGACCAAGTACCACCTGTTCGGCGATCGCGCCGGCCTGGACCTGCTCGGCGCGTACGGCGGCCTGGTGTATTGCGTACCGGTGATCGGCGGCATGCTCGCCGACCGCTGGCTGGGAATGCGCAAGGCGGTGGTATTCGGCAGCATATTGCTGGTGCTGGGACATATCGGAATGGCGTTCGAAGGCCAGGCCGCCCGCCATGTCGAAGGCGTCGTGGTCCGCGACGAGGCCGCGCTGCGCATTACCTATCTTTCGCTGGCGCTTATCATCATGGGCGTGGGTTTCCTGAAACCCAACATTTCCACCATCGTCGGCCGCCTCTACCCCGAGAACGATCCGCGCCGCGACTCCGGCTTCAGCCTGTTCTATGCGGGCATCAACCTGGGCGCGTTGTTCGCTTCGCTGGTCTGCGGCTATCTGGGCGAGACCCTGGGTTGGGGCTACGGCTTCGGCGCGGCCGGCATCGGCATGATATTGGGGTTGCTGCTGTTCCTGTGGGGACAGAAATACCTGCATGGACTGGCCGAACCGCCGGCGCCGGCGGTCTTGCGCCAGCGCGCCTGCGGCGTTCCCCGCGAACCTCTGATCTATCTGATCTCGATCATCGGCATCCTGCCCGTCGCCTGGCTGATGTGGGCTTCGGCCAATGGCGCATTCGCGCTGCAGGGCGAAATCTCGCTGGCCCTGCTGTTGATGGTGGCGATCCTGCTGATCGTGCTGGCCTGGCTGGGCTGGTTCGTCCTGACCCAATGCACGCCGGTGCAGCGCGGCCGCATGCTGGCGCTGATGGCATTGATCTTCATGGCGCTGGCCTTCTTCACCCTGTACGAGCAGACCTACGGTTCCTGGGTCACCTTCACCGACCGCCTGCTGACCAAGGATCTGTTCCCCGCGCTGGTCGGGTCCGCCGAGCCGATCGTCTGGAACAACGGCGCCCTCGCCAACATTGGCCTGTTCCTGGCGCATGCGCCCTGGTCGGGCTATTCCCTGCTGCTGGCGCCGCTGGCCTTCGTCGTGGCCGCGCGGCTGTCCGACCGCCGGCCGGACAGCCGCGTTCCACGCCTGATGTTCGCGGTCGTGGTCCTGCTGATGCTGGCGTTCCTGGTACGCGATTCGGTGATCCTGCCGCAGACCGCCGGCTCGCTGACCTATCTGGGCGCGATGTTCCTGGTCTTGCTGGCGCCGATGTTCGCCGCGCTGTGGGCGTGGCTGGATCGGCGCGGCCTGGATCCGTCGACGCCGGTGAAATCCTCGCTGGGTCTGCTGCTGGCCGCGCTGTCGTTCGTCCCGCTGGCGCTGGCCGCGCAACAGGTCGGCGTGAGCGGACAGATGGCCAGCGTATGGTGGCTGGTGCTGGCCTATCTGATCCTGGAAACGGGCGAGATGTGCCTGTCGCCGGTCGGTCTATCGGCGGTGACGCAATTGTCCGCACCGAGCGTGGTCAGTCTGATGATGGGCACCTGGTTCCTGGCCACGGCATTCTCGGAAACGCTGGCGGCGCTGTTCGGCAAGCTCGCCGCGATCGACATCCCCGAGGGCGAGGTACTCGATCTCGTGGCGGCCTCGGCCAAATACGCGGACCTGTTCTGGCTGATGATGTGGATCGGGCTGGGCTGCGCGGTGGTCGCATTCATCGCTTCGCCCTGGCTGAAGCGGATGATGCACGGCGTGCGCTGAGCCCGGTGCATTGTCGGATATTCCCGACTTCGAACGGACGATCCGGAGCGGCGAACAACCTCTGGAGCCCGATGACCCGATCGAACCAACGCGCATGGCCGGAATGCGCCGCACCTGACGCCCGACATGTCCCGGGTACCCGTCTCCGCTTTGGCTCAAATACCCGCCGGATACGCTCGCTTCGATGTTCCACCGGCAGTCCCGCATCCGCCCGATGCCGCTCCCACAATGGTCCCGCTACCGCGTCCTATTCCGAATACGTCGGCAACCGCTCCGGGGAAATCCGGCTCAAACAGGGCGCTTCCATGTCCTTGCCGGAAAGCCGCGGTCCGCTGATCGGCCAGTTGATGCCGATCGCCGCATCGTTCCAGCGAATGCCGGCATCGGCTTCTTTGACATAGACATCGGTGCACAGATAGCTGAACAGCGCATGTTCCGACAGCACCGCGAAGCCATGCGCGAAACCTTCCGGGATCCAGAACTGCCGCTTGTTCTCCGCGCTCAGGATCACCGCGGTCCAATGGCCGAAACTCGGGGAACCCTGACGGATATCGACCGCGACATCGTATACCTCGCCCACCAATACGCTGACCAGCTTGCCCTGCGGCCGTGGCCATTGGTAATGCAGGCCACGCAGTACCCCCTGGCTGGACGAGGACACATTGCTCTGCATGAACCGGGCCGGCAATCCGTGTTCGCGGAAATGCTCGGCATTCCAGGCTTCGTAGAAAAACCCGCGCGCATCGCCGAATACCCTGGGCGCGATCACCACGCAGCCCGGCAGTGACGTTTCGATGATCTTCATTGCGCCCTCTGCTCACGAAATACATCAACCCGCATTGTCGTCGTTCCTTACGTACGCGACCAGCGACACGATGCCCGCTTTTTTCCCATTCAGGAAAAAGCCTTTGCCTTAACGCACTCTTGATCCTTGCATTCCGATACTGAGGACGCTGGACAAATCGCCACCGCAACCGATGCGGACACCGCGAGAAAGACGGCACCCATCAAGAGGCGAATAGATGATCACCTTACGCGCTGCAGAAAAACGCGGCCACGGAATGCATGGCTGGCTCGATACCTGGCACAGCTTTTCGTTTGCCGGCTATTACGATCCAGCGCACATACATTGGGGTCCGCTGCGAGTCATCAACGAGGATCGGGTCCAACCGGGACGCGGCTTCGGCACGCATGGACACGACAACATGGAGATCATCAGCTATGTGCTGGCAGGCGCGCTGGGGCACAAGGACTCGATGGGCACGCAGTCGCGGATCGTTCCCGGCGAAGTCCAGCGGATGAGCGCCGGCACCGGCATCACCCACTCCGAGTTCAATTACGAAGAACACGGCCTTACCCACTTCCTGCAGATCTGGATCATTCCCTCCCAGCGCGGCCTGCCGCCATCCTACGAACAGACCGCCTTCAGCGAGGCCGAGAAACGCGGCCGCCTGCGCCTTGTCGCAAGCCCCGATGGGCGCGACGGTTCGGTCACCATCCACCAGGATGCCTACATGTTCTCCGGCCTGTTCGATGGCAACGAGCAGGTCGAATACCAAATTCCGGCGGGCCGACTGGGTTATGTGCACGTCGCGCGCGGCGAAGCCGAAGTGAACGGCCGCACGCTGCGCGCCGGAGACGCGCTGCTGTACGAGGACGAGCCGGAAGTCGCCATCGCCAATGGAGACGAATCGGAAATACTGGTATTCGATCTCCCGCGCATGTGAGCCATGCTTTCCATCCCCAAGCAACGCCCATAACGACAAGCGCTGCCCCTCAGCCATAACCAATCCAGGATCGTGCACGGATGCGATTCGGGGTTTTCGTGTCGGAAAAAAGGCGGCATGCCCGGATACCAGTGCCCGACGACCGGAATACCCCGATGCGTTTTCGCTGGATCGGCAATGATCGCGTCCGTTCCTGGCCTGACCCGGATGCCGGATCAGATGGCCCCGTCCCCATTCCCTGTCGAATTCCCCGCCGCGTTCGCCAACGCGCTGATTGATTACGAGAATCGGGATGCGCAGTCAACACCGCCACCGCGAATGCAAATCCCGGCAGGAGTGCCGCAATGCGCCGCTGTGACAATCGGTCACACCCAATCCGTCCCCGATCTGCCGGAAAATTCCACTGTCGTCCAGTCCTCATCATCGGAGCAGAGTTCATGGGGTTTCGCGTCCATCCGCTTGCCGTCGCATTGACCATTGTCTTCTCCGGAAGCGCCATCGCACAGACCATGCCCGACGATCGCGGTTCACTACCCATCTATAACGGCGGCAGCGTCATTGTCACCGGGATCCGGATCGTACCGACGCCCAAGATCGATGCCACCGCCGAAAACCAATTGGTTCCGATGCGCGCGACCACCAGCGATACAGCCAGCCTGCTGAAGGACACGCCCGGGGTCTTCGTCCAGAACGCCGGCGGCGTATCCGGTCTGCCCAGCATCCACGGCCTGGCCGACGACCGTCTGCGCATCCGCGTCGATGGCATGGACCTGATGTCCGCCTGTGCCAACCACATGAATCCGCCGCTGTCCTACATCGATCCGAGCAATGTCGAGGAAATCCGCGTCTATGCCGGACTGACTCCGGTCAGCGCGGGCGGCGACAGCCTCGGCGGCGCCATCCTCGTCGACTCCAAGCCGCCGGAGTTCGCCGCGCCGGGCGAAAAACCGCTCGGCAACGGCGAGGTCGGCGGTTTCTACCGCTCCAACGGCGATGCCTGGGGCGCCAATGCCGCTTTCACCCTGGCCACGGAGAACCTCAGCCTGCGCTATGCCGGTTCGACCGCGCGTTCCAACAACTACCGCGCCGCCCGCTCCTTCAAGCCCGGCATGCCGGCCGAATACACCACGGCCGGCTCGCATTGGATCCACGGCAGCGAAGTCGGTTCCAGCGCCTACCGCAGCGACAACCATCAGCTCTCGGTCGCCTACCGGCTGGACGATCACCTGTTCGATCTGAAACTCGGCTATCAGCACATCCCCGGGCAGGGATTCCCGAATCAGCATATGGACATGACCGACAACAGGAGCACCCAGGTCAACCTGGGCTATACCCGCAGCTTCGACTGGGGTTCGCTGAAGGTCCGCGCCTATCACGAGCGCACCAAGCATGAAATGGACTTCGGCGAGGACAAGCTGTTCTGGTACCACGCCAGCCGTACCATTCCGGGCATGCCGATGAAGACCGACGGCAAGAACACCGGCGTGACGGTCAACGCGGAAATCCAGGCCTCGGACCGGGATCTGATCCGGGTCGGCGCCGAATACCAGCGCTATCGCCTGGACGATCGCTGGCCGGCCTCCTACGGCATCGTCGGCGGCGCCCCGGTCGGCGGCATGCAGCCGGATACCTTCTGGAACATCCACGACGGCCAGCGCGACCGCTTCGATCTGTACGGCGAGTGGGAAGCCACTTGGTCGCCACGGTGGACCACGCTGCTGGGAATGCGCGCCGGCAGTGTCCGCATGAACAGCGGTCCGGTCGGCGGCTACAACGCCACCTATGAAGCCGATGCGCGGCGTTTCAACAGCCGCGACCGCAGTCGCAGCGACAGCAATCTGGACCTGGCCGCGGTCGCGCGTTTCACGCCGGACGCGCATCAGACCTACGAAGGCGGTTACTCGCGCAAGACCCGCTCGCCCAGCCTGTACGAACGCTACACCTGGTCGACCGGCATGATGGCGATGACCATGAACAACTGGATCAACGACGGCAACGGCTATGTCGGCGATGTCGATCTGCGGCCCGAAGTGGCGCATACGATCAGCATCAGCGGCGACTGGCACGATGCCGCCGATGCGGCTTGGAACATCAAGTTCACCCCGTATTATTCCCTGGTCGACAACCATATCGACTCGACATGCCTCGCCACGGTCTGCGCCGATGGCCAGTACAACTACCTGACGCTGCGCAACCAGAGCGCGCGCCTGTACGGAGCCGACCTGTCGGGCCACCTCGCCCTGGGCGGGATCGAAAGCATCGGCAATTTCGCTCTGCGCGGCATGGTCAGCTACATCAACGGCAAGAACCGTCATACCGGCGACCGCCTGTACAACATCATGCCGCTCAATGCGCGCTTCACCCTGGAGCATCGCCTCGGCAACTGGACCACCACGATCGAGGAACAACTGGTCGGTTCCAAGGACCGCGTTTCCGGTGTCCGCAACGAAATGAAGACGCCGGGATACGCGCTGCTGAACCTGCGCGGCAGCTACGAGTGGAAGAACCTGCGTTTCGACATCGGGCTGGAAAACGCGCTGGACAAGCAGTACTTCCTGCCGCTGGGAGGCGCTTACATCGGACAGGGCGCCACCATGTCGCTGGGCAACGCCACCGACTGGACCGCCACCGGCGCCGCGCCCTGGGGTTACGCCGTCCCCGGCATGGGCCGGTCGATCTATGCGGGATTCAACCTGAAGTTCTGATTCCGTCCATCCCGATACTTCCCGCCCAACAGTATTGGAAAGCGAAAACACCCGGATTCGGACATATGGCGCCGAATCCGCCGTCGGTCGTCGCGGTATTGCGGCCCCTATAGGGGGACATGCCTCAGAACGGGATATCGTCGTCGCCGAAGTCGTCCATCGGCGGAAGCGGCGCCGACGCCTGCTGCCCGCCGCCGCTCTGGCCGCGCGGCGCGTAGTCCTGCCTCGGCGCGGAGGAGCGCTGCGGCCGATCGCCGCCACCGGCATCGCCACGGCCGCCCAGCATCTGCATTTCGTCGGCGATGATGTCGGTGGAATACTTCTCCACGCCATCCTGCCCGGTGTACTTGTCGTAGCGGATCGAACCCTCGACATAAACCTGCGAACCCTTGCGCAGGTATTCGCCGGCGATCTCGCCGAGCTTTCCGAAAAACACCACGCGGTGCCACTCGGTACGCTCCTGGGTATTGCCGTCACGATCCTTGCGAACGCTGGTGGTCGCCAGGCTGATGCGGGTCACCGCCATTCCGCTCTGGGTGTACTTGACATCTGGATCGTTGCCTAGGTTGCCGACCAGAATGACTTTGTTGATGCCTCGGGCCATGGTGATATCCGCCTCTCGTTTCGGGAAATGTCCGCCGCGATGCGGACACTGAATATTGGATTATAGCGACCGCGCCACCGCAATCGGTGAAGCCCCCGGCCCCCAGTAGGGATTGCACACCGCGACCGCTTATAATCCGGCCAGCCTTACGAGAACTTTTCCGATGCCTGGCAATCAACCCTCCCAACCCCGCTCCTCCCTGGCCCGGATTCAGGCACTCGCTGCCGCCGACATGGCGGCCATCGACGGCTTGATCCGTACCCGCTTGGCGTCGGATGTGGTACTGATCAACCAGATCGCCGATCACATCATCTCCGCCGGCGGCAAGCGTCTGCGGCCGATGCTCGTCGCCCTGGCCGGTCGTGCCTGCGGCAAGGTCGCTCCGGCGCACCATCAGCTGGCAGCCATCATCGAGTTCATCCATACCTCGACCCTGCTGCACGACGATGTGGTCGACGAGTCCGACCGCCGCCGCGGACACAGCACCGCCAATGCGATCTGGGGCAACGCGGCCAGCGTGCTGGTCGGGGACTTCCTGTATTCGCGCAGTTTCCAACTGATGGTGGAACTGGACCGGATGGAGATCATGCAGATCCTGGCCAACGCCACCAATCGCATCGCCGAAGGCGAAGTGCTGCAACTGCTGCATGTCCACAATCCCGATACCGACGAAGCCGCCTACCTGCGGGTGATCGAGCGCAAGACCGCCGTGCTGTTCGCCGCCGCCACCAAGCTGGGCGCGCTGGCGGCGGATACCGGCCCCGCGGTCCAGACCAAGCTGTTCGAATACGGACTCAACCTGGGCTATGCGTTCCAGATCGCGGACGATGTGCTCGACTACACCGCCGACGCCACCGACCTGGGCAAGAACCTCGGCGACGACCTCGCCGAAGGCAAGGCCACATTGCCGGTCATCCACGCCATGCGGAACAGCGATGCAGGCACCCGCGAGCGCCTGCGTACCATCGTCCAGAATGGGGACAGCGAAGCGATGCCGGAAGTACTGGCGGCGATCCATGCCAGCGGCAGCCTGGAATACAGCCGGCGGCGGGCCGAGGAGTACGCCGGACTGGCGGACAACGCACTGGCCGGTCTGCCCGGGAACGAGGCCATCGCCGCTTTGCGCGGGCTGGCCCATTACGCGGTGGAACGGAACCACTGAGGCCTGCAACCGGCATTCTGGACCGGGAGTCCAGAAGCATTCGGTCCGACGTTCCTGGCGATCGCCAACCTATTGATTCCGCCGCAGGCCATAATGGCCCGCACGAAAGCGTGCAGCCATTTCGACGATCTGATTCGACGATCTGAAACGCATCGGGGACTTCGACGCCTGCACGGCCCGAAATCCGAATTCATTGATCCGCACGAACGAATGGAACCGCATCCCATCCGCCAATGCCCGGACGGGCCCAGCCAGGGAAACGACTCAGAAGACTTTGATCAATATCACGATCATGGCCGTCACCCAGCATGCGATGACGATCAGCGGACCCGTCCAGCCGCCCGCCTCGAGCTCCTCGCCTTTCACCTTGGCGCGTCGTCGCAATATCCAGCTCAATACCACGCCCAGTATCACTGGCACCACGAGAATTACGAGCAGCAACTCCCAAACCAGTTTATTCAGGACCATTCGAGTCTCCCGTGTCGCGTTGCTTCCCTTGCCAGACAATATCCACCGGCAATCGCGCCGAACGAATTTCAAATGATCATAACACCGGCCATCATCTTTCAAGCATGACCGCATCGGCGGATTGATGCCGACATCCGGCACGAAAAACGCCATCGAACCCCTTCAGACTTTATTGCCCTTCGAAGAAATCCGGTACGGCCGACCTCGCCTCGGAAGCAGAAGATGAAACTGAAAAGACAGGCTAATCCAGATTACATATTATTTCGTTTCGCCTTGGCGACACTGAAGATTTTCCGAGGGAATACTGAACCCGGAATAGCTTCCAATTACAGTAAATACGATTTACTTCCAGCCGTTCAAAATGGCGCTGAAACGCCCAGCATGCAATCGAGGCATTTCCGGCCCGAAAAGATTCGACCACTGACTGATAGCCGCAGCGACCGACGCAGCGAATGCGACAACCCCCGGCTTCCGTCGGGCCGATCGCTTTCTTGCGGTCGATGAAGTCGCCTGCCCAGCCGCGTGCCGCCAACGTCTGCGATCAGGCGCTTTGTTCCGCCAGCGGACGCACACGCCATTCCGATGCCACCTGCATACTTGAATCGAGCAGGAACGCGCGCTTGGACAAGTCGTGCGCGCCGCGGACCACGACCGATACGATCAGCGGCGAGCCGGCGATATGCCCGATCACGTAACCGTCCAGGCCACCTTCGTCTTCGTGCGCCAGCGGGTCCAGTCACGTTGTTTCAGCAATTTGCTGAAAAATGCCATCTGCCACTCGGCGGCATTGGCCACCTTGCGCCAGTAAACGCCTTACAGGATGCCCAGGTGCTGGATCGAGCTGATCGCGTCCGGGTCGAATCCCGCCAATATCGCGAAATGGCGTCCGCGTTCGGCATAATCGCGATAGGCGCCGAAGCTCGGTGCTCCGGGCGACAGCAACAGCACGCCACCGCCCCGCTGTCGCAGCACCTGCGCAGCCCGCTCCATCGCCTGCGGCAGATCCTGCGCAGCCGTCAGGGCCACCCCGGCTTCCGCCGCGACCGGCTCCAGCAATGCGTGGATGCGATCGCCATGGGCGCCCATGGTGACCACTGCCGCCGGCGCCATGCCTGCCAGTCGCTGCGCGAATACCGACCAGTCCAGCCCACGGTCGTAACCCCCCACCAGGATGGCGACCGGCAGCCCGCTGAACATCTCCAGCGCAGCGAGGCTGGCGTGCGGTGTCGTGCTGATCGAATCGTCGATGTAGATCAGCCCATCGCGTTCGCCGAGCCGCTGCAAGCGGTGCGGCAGCGGCGTGAACGCCATCGCGGCCGGCAGCAACGTCGCGGCCGGCAGGCCCGCCGCTTCGACGATCGCGGCCACGGCGCACAGATTGATCCGGTTGTGCCGTCCCGGCAAAGGCAACGGCGCCGTATCCAGCACCGCATCGTCCGCGCGGTAGAGCACGTCGCCGCGCAGATGCCAGCCATCCTCCCGGTTGAACCAGCGGATACGGCCATGCGGCAATTGCAACTGCGCCAGAACCGGATCGGCCGCATTCAGCACCGCGGTCCGCGGTCCGGCCTCGGTCACCAGCGCCAGCTTGTCGTCGATGTAGCGGGATTCGCTGCCGTGCCAGTCCAGGTGTTCCGGATACAGGTTCAGCACCGCCGCGATCTCCGGCTGCGCGCCGCTGGCCGCGACATCGCGCGCCTGATAGCTGGAAAGTTCGACCGCCCAGAATTCCGGTTCCGGTTGCGGGTCCAGCAGTTCGAGCAGTGGCAGTCCGATGTTCCCGGCCAATGCGGTGCGATGACCGCCGGCGCGCAGCAGATGCGCCAGCAATGCGGTGGTCGTGCTCTTGCCCTTGGTACCGGTAACGCACAGCGTGCGCGCCTGGGCATGTTCGGCGAACCACAGCGCGGTCCCGCCGATGAAGCGGGCGCCGGCAGCGGCAGCGGCCAAAGCCTCGGGCCGATACGGGCTGATGCCCGGCGACTTGATCACCACATCGAAACCGGCGAGACGCCCGGCATCGACGCGGGTTTCGGTCGTCAGCAGGAAATCGCCCAGCGCAGCGGCCTCCAGCGCCTCGCCGGCATCGCAGAACAGCGTCAGCGCCTGGCGCGGCAATCGGGTCCGCAACGCCGCATGGGCGGCGCGGCCCTCGCGGCCCCAGCCCCACAATGCAAGCCGCTTTCCCTCAAGCTGCGAAATTCGCACGCACCCGCTCCCACAACGCGACGGGTACCCGGTGTTCGCCTCCGATTCGCAACAGCGGTTCGATGGCCAGTCCGGCCGGATCGAGCCGCGGCTGGATTTCGCGGACGAAGCGCGCCACCAGGGTGTCTTCGCGCCATTCCGGATGCTGCGCCAGCGTCGCCATCGCAGCGCGCGATTCGCGGCCTTCGCCGACACATTCGAACGGTTTGTGCTCGCGGTATTCCAGCAGCGCGTCATAACCGCCCGTCTGCTCGGCATCATCCAGCAGATTGCGCCCGAAGATCCGCATCAGCCGGGTCTTCGGCATGAACGGCGCCAGCGCCAGGAACACGAAATGGCACTTGGGGCACAGACCGCACCAGCGCTGCGCCGGCTTTTCGCCCAGGATATGGAAATTGCGGTTGCAACTGGAGAAATATGCGTCGTAGTGATCGATACGGGCGAACTGCCGGGCGACCGCCAGTTCCGACAACGGCCGCAGCAGCGAGTAGTAGCGCAGATCGGCGGCAATCCTCTGCTCGACGTATTCGCCGAAATCCTTTTCGAAGGCCCAGCCCTTCGACCACTGGTGATTGACCTCGCCGCTGTCGGCCACCAGGCTGCCGGAACTGGCCGAGCGCTCATTGGAGAACGCCACCTGGTCCACGTCGAGCAGCAGCGCGGCCAGGACCAGGATCGACGAATTGATCGCGGTCACCGGTATGTGGCCGTTGTATGCGTCCTGGCGGTTGATTTCGAACAGTTCCGGAGCCAGCATCCGGCCGATCCGCAGCATCGGCAAACCACTGCACTCGGCGCAGGCGCGGATCAGCTGCGAGCCGCCGACCCAGGTCGCCGTCTGCGCCTGTCCCGCCGCGCGCAGCGCCTCGATCGTCACCAGCGAATCCTTGCCGCCGCCGATCGCCGCCAGCGCATGGTCGCGCAAACCCAGCGGCGGCGCGGCGGCCATCTCCGGCGCGTTGGCCGGGAACTGGATCCGTCCGCGCAGGTCCAGCCCGTTGCGATAGGCGAACTCGGCCAGCCCGTGGAAATAGATTTCCTCCAGCAGAACCGCGGTGGCCTTGTCGATGTCGTAGCCTTCGATGCGGATCGAAGGCGGCACCGCGGCCTTGTAATAACTCACGCCGGCGATCAGGTGCAGCAACCGCACGGCGCGGTTCACCGCCTGCTCGCGCGCGGCATCCAGCGCGAACGGCGCGCCCGGAACGGTGATCGTTTCGATCAGCTCCGGCCCCTGGTCGAAGGCATAAACCAGTTGCGCCACGCCCGTTGCCGCATCGAAACCGCAGCGGACGAAACGGAAGGTCTGGATGTTGTCTCTTTCAAATGTCTGCATGGTCATATGCGATCAGGCTGCCACGTGCCGGGTGAAGTATCGGCCAAATCGAACAATTGCACACATGCGGCGGAAATCCGCCGCATGCAATGATCCGTCCGGAAAACGCTGCTTTGCTCCAGCAGGGCTCAGCCCGCGGATTCATCGAGAATTTCCTCCGCCGGCAGCTCGCGCAGGTTGTAACGGTTGGCCATCACGAACCCGTAGGCGCCGGCATCGGCGATCAACATGACATCGTCCGCCGCAGTGGAGGCCGGCAGCTTGCGGCGCCTGCCCAGCACATCGCTGGACTCGCAGATCGGGCCGACCACGTCGAACTGTCCATCCTCGGGCTGGCCCAGACGGCTCAGATTGACAATGTCGTGCCAAGCTTCATACAGCGCCGGGCGGATCAGGGCGCTCATGCCCGCATCCAGGCCTACGCGACGGATGCCGTCCTTTTCGATGACCTGGGTGGCGTGCGCCAGCAGCACGCCCGACTCGGCGACCAGATAACGGCCCGGCTCGACCGCGAAGCGGTAGTTGGGATGCACCGCCTTGACCTCGGCCAAGCCAGCGCCCCAAGCGTCCAGGTCGAACGGTTCTTCATCCGCGCTGTACGGAATCGGCAGGCCACCGCCGATGTCGATGGTTTCGATCGTGCCGACGCGCCCGGCGATACCGCACAGCTCGTCGCAGACCGAGCGCCAGTGTTGGGCGCTGCTGACGCCACTGCCCAGATGCGCATGCAGGCCGGTGATGCGCATGTCCAGTTCGCGCGCGGCATCCATGAATTGCGGAATCCGCCCTACCGGCAGGCCGAACTTGGCCGCCACGCCACCGGTGCGCACTTTTTCGTGATGGCCTTCGCCGCGACCCAGATCGACGCGCAGCCACGCCGTCTTGCCACGGAAGGTTTCCGGCCACTGCCGCAACACTTCGATGCTGTCCACGGTCACCTTGACGCCGAGACCGAACGCGGCTTCGTATTCGGTATGCGGCGCGAAACTCGGCGTGAACAGAACTTTCTCCGGCGCGATCCTCGGCAGCGCCTCGAATACATGCCGCAGTTCGGCCAGTGAGACGCACTCCATGCCAAAGCCCTCGGCCGCCAGCGTCTTCAGGATTTCCGGATGGGCATTGGCCTTCAACGCATAGTGGCGGAAGTCGATCGCCGCGACCGCTTTCAGTCCCCGCGCCCGCGCCCGCACCGTCGGCAGGTGATAGACGTAGCGCGGCGTGCCGGTCGCGGCCAGCGTCAGCAGTTGCTCGCGGCGCTGGCTCCACCACGGCGTCTCGCGCGGACGGATGCCGCCATTGATGCCGCGCCAGCTGGGACCGAAGACCTCGGTTTCCTCCACCGGCATCGCGCCGCAATCGATCAGTTCCTCGTGCAGGATCGGCATCAGGCCGTCGGCGGAGGCCTCGTCGAGCACGAAGGTCAGGTTGAGGTCGTTCGACGACTGCGAAATCATGTGTACGCGTTCGCGGCCGAACGTGGCCCAGACATCGGACAGTTTGTGCAGCAGCGAACGCATGCCGCGCCCGACCAAGGTGATCGCCACGCAGGGCACGATGACCTTGACCTTGCAGATCTCGGCCAGATCGGCCGACAACGCCGCCAACACATCGGTATTGACCAGGTTCTCGCTCGGGTCCAGCGACACCGTGACGTTGGTTTCGGCCGAACCGATCAAATCCACCGAGAGGCCATGCTTGGCGAAGCGGCTGAAGACATCGGCCAGAAAGCCGACCTGCTGCCACATGCCGATGCCTTCCATCGAAACCAGCACGATGCCGTTGCGGCGGCTGACCGCTTTGACGCCCGGGACCGGGCGCGCCTGCCCGTCGATACTGGTGCCTGGCATCTGCGGACGCTCGGTGTCCAGGATCGCCATCGGCACGCCGGCATCCCGGCACGGTTTGATCGAGCGCGGATGCAGGACCTTGGCGCCGGTGGTGGCGATTTCCTGCGCTTCGTAATAATCCAGCCGGGTCAGCAGCCGCGCCTCGGGAACTTCCCTCGGATTGGCGCTGAACATGCCCGGCACATCGGTCCAGATCTCGACCCGGCGCGCGCCCAGCAGGGCGCCGAAATAGGCGGCAGAAGTATCCGAACCGCCGCGGCCGAGAATCGCGGTGCCGCCTTCGGGATGATTGGCGATGAAACCCTGCGTGATCAGGACCCGTGTCGGCTGGCGCGCGAACTCCTCGCGCCACAGCGGATCGGACCGCCACTCGCAGGAAACGGACAGCCGCCGGCTCCACTCGCTCTGGCCGGGCACGGACATCGCCCGCAGCCAGTCGCGCGCATCGGCCCAGCCGATATCGACGCCCCGCTGCCGCAGATACGCCGCGCCGATGGTCGAGGACAGCAATTCGCCCTGCCCCAGGACTTCGGCCTGCCAGTCGAGCGTGCGCTGCCTGGCGCGCGGATCGTCCAGCAATGCGCGCAGCGCCGCCAGGCGTTCGCCGACGACCTGCTCCGGATCCAGTTCCAGTTCGGCCACGAACTCGCGATGCCGCTGCTCCAGCGCCGCGACCCGCTGCGCGCTGTCGCTGGCCCCGTCGGCGATCGCGGTCAGCTCGTTGGTCACGCCCGACAGTGCGGAGACCACGATGACCACCCGCGCCTGATTTTCATCCGCCCGTTTTTCCGCCAGTTTTCCGATCGTATCCCAACGGTGACGACGCGATACCGAGGTACCGCCGAACTTGAGGACGAACCAGCGATCTGTTTGCACGGAAGTCATGGCAACATGGATGAATGCCCATTCAGCGGGCGCGAACGGTCGATTCTAGCTCAATCCTTCACCTCGTCATTACTTCCGATTCCGGATTTTTCATTTCACGATGACTCCAGTACCGCATCTCGCTGGACTACGCCGAAGCTCGATACAGCAGGTTTATCAATCAATTATCCAGGCAATTGATGTCAGGCCCTAACGGCCACCGAACCAGAGCAGCGCGCTCAATGCCGTGGCCAGGACCGTGGCCGCCAGCAGCAACCAGGGCCAGCGCAACTCCCAACTTTTGCCCTGCGCGACGCGGGTCCCTGCGTCGAGAAAACGATCGTCGACGCTGACTGGCAGCGCCACTTCCGGGTAGACCGGAGATTCGACCACGAACCGGTGCATCGGTTCGAACACGATCTGGTCGCCAACGGTCAACACCGCATCCCGCACCAACACGCCATTGACCCAGGTCCCCCTGGCAGAACCCAGACCCTGCAGCAGCACCTTGTCGCCCTGCCGCTGCAAGCTGGCATGGTGTTCGGCGAAATCCGGAACATCGACACGGATATCCGCATCCAGTGCGCGCCCGATCAGGCGCGCCGGTCCCAAGGTGAAACTGCGTCCGTGATAGCGGCCACCGACGCCTCGCAACAGGACGCGCGGATCGTGATCGTATTGCTCCTGTCTCCTGTGGCGGCCCGCCGCACGCGCCACCGGCGCCTGGATCACCAGTTCGGTGCCTTCCACATGCAGGATGTCGCCGGCGCGCAGCAGCGCCATGTGCCTGATCGGACGCCCGTTGACATGCATACCCTGCACGCCCTTGCAGACCCGCAGCCAGAATCCCGCGCGATCCAGGCACAGTTGCGCCAGCCCGCTCCCCGACTCGGCGGCGCTGATGCCGATCTGCCCATCCGCGCCACGTACCAGCCAACAGACACCTCCCGACAACGGGAAGTCCGGCTGCTGCGATCGACTGAAATGCAGGCGGAGATTGCGCATCGGCTCAGACTACCCACCCGCTTCCGGCCAGTGCTTCGAATCCGTCGCGCTTGCCGGAGTGTTCATCGTTGCCGCCGACGCCCATAATCCTCCTCTTTGCCGGAGTATTCCCGGCCTCATCCATTCTATACATCTTCGACAATGGCCAATATTGATATCCTGCATGTGTACACACAGTCCACCGACGATGCCCGCAAGGCCATCGATGAAATGGCGGTGAAACTTCGCGACAAATTCGGCCTGGACACGCAGTGGCAGGAAGATACGCTGCAGTTTTCCGGTTCCGGTATCGACGGCCGCATCCAGATGCAGCCGGAGCAGGTGCGGGTCACCGTGGAACTGGGATTCCCGATTTCGATGATGAAGGACATGGTCGAATCGGAAATAAGACGCTCGTTGAGCGAAAAGCTGAGCTGATTCCATCCCGCCGATACGCAGCAGGCGGCTGTCCACGGGCAGCCGCCTGTCTTTCACCGGCCCGAATACCGGGGCCGCGGCCCGAGGCTTATGTCTCGGGGGATCTGTTGGCGGCATCGCTGTCGCCTTCGCGCCCATCGTCGTCGCCATCCAGCGAGCCGTCGACGCGTTCCACCGCCTGCAGTTTCTCGCCCTGCCCCAGACGGATCAGCGTCACGCCCTGGGTATTGCGACCGACCTGGGAAATTTCGGAGGCGCGGGTCCGGACCAGGGTACCGCCATCGGAGATCAGCAGCACTTCATCCCTGTGGTTCAGCAGCACGGCACTGACCAGCCGCCCATTGCGCTCGCTGGTCTGGATGCCGATCACGCCCTTGGTGCCGCGTCCCTTGCGCGGATACTGCGAAAGCGCGGTCCGCTTGCCATAGCCGTTCTCGGTCGCGGTCAGGATGTAGCCGGTCTGGCCGTCCTGGGCGGCATCGGTCCCGGCTGTCGGGGTCTCGGCGGTTTCCTCCACATCGGCATCGGCGTCATCGCCGCCGATGCCGCTCTCGGCCACGATCAGGCTGACCACATGCTCGCCGTCGGCCAGACGGATACCGCGCACGCCGCGCGCGGTACGGCCCACCGGACGCACCGAATCCTCGGCGAAGCGGACGGTCTTGCCATCGGATGCAAACAGCATGATGTCGCGTTCGCCATCGGTCAGCGACACGCCGATCAACGCATCGCCCTCGTCCAGATCGATCGCGATCTTGCCGCGCTGCAGGCGGTAGGCGAACTCGGTCAACGGCGTCTTCTTGACGGTGCCGTTGCGGGTGGCGAAGAAAACGTAATGCTGGTCGTCGTACTCGCGGACTGGCAACACCGCCTGGACCTTCTCGCCCTCTTCCAGCGGAATCCAGTTGACGATCGGACGGCCGCGCGCGTGCGGGCCGGCATCCGGCAGCACATGCACCGGCAGCCAGAACACTTTGCCATTGCTGGTGAAGGTCAACAACGTATCGTGCGTGTTGACCAGCCACAGCTGTTCGATGAAATCCTCTTCCTTGGTCGCCGCCGCGCTGCGGCCGCGACCGCCGCGCCGCTGCGCGCGATACGCGGTGATCGGCTGCCGTTTGGCATAGCCGGTATTGGACAGCGTGACCACCACGTCTTCCGGCGCGATCAGATCCAGGATATCCAGATCCTCTTCGCTGGCGCGGATCTCGGTACGGCGCGGATCACCGTATTCGAGCCTGACATTCTCCAGTTCCTCGCGGATGACCTGCATCAACACATCCGGATTTTCCAGGATGCGGATCAGGCCGGCGATCGTTTCCAGCAGTTGCCGGTATTCCTCGGTGAGCTTTTCCTGCTCCAGGCCGGTCAGGCGATGCAGGCGCATTTCCAGAATCTGCTGGGCCTGCGTTTCGGTCAGCTGATAACGGCCATCGACCAGGCCGACGCCAGGCGGCAGATCCTCGGGCTTGGACGCGGCCGCGCCGGCATCGGCCAGCAGCGCACCGACCAGTCCCGGTTCCCAGGTCTTGGACAGCATCCGCTCCTTGGCGATCTGCGGATTCTCCGAGGTCTTGATCAGCTCGATCATCTCGTCGATATTGGCGAGCGCGACGGTCAGGCCTTCCAGGATGTGGGCGCGATTGCGCGTCTTGCGCAACTCGAAGATCGTGCGCCGGGTCACCACCTCACGGCGGTGGCGGACGAAGGCTTCGAGCATCCGCTTGAGGTTCAGCAACTGCGGACGGCCATCGACCAGCGCCACCATGTTGATGCCGAACACCGATTCCATCTGGGTGCGCTGATACAGGTTGTTCAGCACCACCTCGGCCGACTCGCCGCGCTTGACCTCGATATAGATGCGCATGCCGTCCTTGTCGGACTCGTCGCGCAGGTCGCTGATTCCCTCCAGCTGCTTTTCCTTGCACAGCTCGGCGATCTTCTCGATCAGCCGCGCCTTGTTCACCATGTAGGGAATTTCGGTGACGATGATCGCTTCGCGGCCGTTGTCGTTGACCTCGACCTCGGCCCTGGCGCGCATGCGCACGCGGCCACGGCCGGTACGGTAACCGGCGATGATGCCGGCGGTGCCGTTGATGATGCCCGCCGTCGGGAAATCCGGACCGGGGATGTATTCCATCAACCCGTCGACATCGATTTCAGGGGTATCGATCAGCGCGATGCAGGCGTCGATGACCTCGTTCAGGTTGTGCGGCGGGATATTGGTCGCCATGCCCACCGCGATACCGGCGGAACCGTTGACCAGCAGGTTCGGGAACCGCGTCGGCATGACCGTCGGTTCCTGCTCCTTCTCGTCGTAGTTGGGCTGGAAATCGACGGTTTCCTTGTCGATGTCGGCCATCAGCTCATGCGTCAGGCGCGCCATCCGCGCTTCGGTATAACGCATCGCCGCCGCGGAATCGCCGTCGATCGAGCCGAAGTTGCCCTGTCCGTCGACCAGCATGTAGCGCAACGAGAACGGCTGGGCCATGCGCACCAGCGTGTCGTATACCGACTGGTCGCCGTGCGGATGGTATTTGCCGATCACGTCACCGACGATACGGGCGGACTTGAAATAAGGCTTGTTGCTGTGCGCACCGAGTTCGTTCATCGCGAACAGGACGCGGCGGTGCACGGGCTTGAGTCCGTCGCGAACATCCGGAAGCGCGCGCCCCACGATCACGCTCATGGCGTAATCGAGATAACTCCGGCGCATCTCGTCTTCGAGATTGACGGGAATGATTTCCTTGGCCAGCTCTGGCATTCGGGGTCTGTTACCTTGAAAAAGCCGCATCGCGAAGACGCGGTCAAAGCGGAAAACCGCAGGCGTGCCCGATCGATGCCAGTGGCCGGGCGACCGCCGAAACGGTCGCCCGGCCCGACTACCGCCGGACATGGTTCACAACCGTGAAATTCTACCACAGACAGAGGTCCCGATGCCCCTGTCGGCCCCATAAAACAAAGACTTAAGTTTCCATCGCAGGAAAACGCGGCGTTCCGGCGGACGCTCCCGACTCAGCTCCCGAAAGCGTATTCCAACGCCGCCCGGTCCGGCCGTTCGATGACCCCGCGCTCGGTCACGAGCGCATCGATCAATTCGGCTGGCGTCACATCGAATACCGGGTTCCACGCCTGGATGCCATCGGCCACCGTGCGCACGCCACCCAGTTTCATCAGTTCGCCGGGATCGCGCTCCTCGATCCTGACCGCATCGCCGTCGGCGGTTGCCATATCCACCGTGGACGACGGCGCCACCACCATGAAACGGATGCCATGGTAACGGGCGGCGATCGCCAGGGCATAAGTACCGATCTTGTTCGCGGTATCGCCATTGGCGCAGATCCGATCGGCGCCGACGATCACCCATTGCACCTGGCCGGTCTTCATCAGATGCGCCGCGACAGCATCGGCGATCAGCGTGGCAGCGATGCCATCCTGCTGCAATTCCCATACGGTCAGGCGTGCGCCCTGCAGCCAGGGGCGGGTCTCTCCGGCAAAGACGCGCGCGATCCGCGCTTGCGCCACCCCGGCGCGAATGACGCCCAATGCCGTACCAAAACCACCCGTCGCCAGGGAGCCTGTATTGCAATGGGTCAATACACCGCTGCCCGGCGCGATCATCGCCGCGCCCAGCTCGCCCATTCTGCGATTGGCCGCCAGGTCTTCCGCCTCGATCCGCGCGGCCTCGTCCTGCAGGGCGTCGCGCCAATCGGCACCGGAGACCCGTAATCGCCGCCGCATCCGTTCCAGCGCCCAGGCCAGATTCACTGCCGTCGGCCGCGCCGCATTCAGACGCTCCATTGCCGGGCGCAAGTGCGCCAAGGCCTGGCCACCATCGGCGGCGGAAACACCACGCGCCGCCAGTACCGTTCCCCATGCGGCCGCGATACCGATCGCAGGCGCTCCACGCACGGCCAAATCGTGGATGGCCTCGGCAACCTCATCGCTGCCGCGGCAAGCCACATGCTCCACCGCGAACGGCAGTCCGCGCTGGTCCAGCACTTCGAGAACATCGCCGGTCCAGCGCAGCGGCCTGATCCGGTCATAGCGGGCGTAATCGAGGGGTGTCTGCATTCCGGCAGTCTAACGGCAGCATGCGCCCGAGGGCAGCATCAATCCACGCGGAATTCGGCCCGGCATCCGTGATCGACCCAGATGCCGTCACCGTTCCAGCCCCAGTCCCGCGCTTCCACGCAGGCCGAAGTCGACAACTGGTTGGACAATGTCACCTTGTGCAGGACGGTGGTGTTGCAGACCCGTCGCCGCTGGCTCCTGGACTCGCAGCGGACGAGGCGCTCGACATCGGCGAACACGCCGTCTTCGTCGCTGATCTCGAATTCGCCACTGCAACCGCGCGAAACCCACACCGCATTGCGATCGACACCCCAGGTACTGTGCAGACGACACGGTGCCGCGGTCAACTGGCGCAACAGGCGCACCTCGCCACCGCGCAGGGCGACGCGGCAGACCTGTTGCCTGCCATCCACGGATTCGCAACGGATGATGCGCTGCCCCGCCGACTCTTTGCGTTGCCGCGAAGCGAATTCCGCCCGGCAACCATGGGTCACCCACAGGCCACGCGAATCCGTTCCCCAATCGCTGTTGCGGATACAGGCATTGCCGGACAGTTGCCGGACCAGATCCACACCGTTGCCGGTATCCATCGCGCAACGGACCATGCGCATGCTCCGCGATTCGCAGCGCACGACCTGCGTACCGTAATCATTGCGGGATTCGGCTCCGCTCGCCCAGGGCAGCAGTAACGGCAGCCCGCAGAAGATCGCCAGGATGCGGATACGCAGCGCGGCTCTGCCCGGTCCGGCCAGCCGTCGAATGCCTTGCCAGTCATGTCCGGATATTCGCTTCCGCGCCTTGATCGAATTCATGATCGGCTCTATCTCAGGCATGGGCAAAATCAAATGCGAGCACATCGGCGATGGCGTCCGTTCCCTGCATTGCCATCAACAGCCGATCGATGCCCACAGCGACACCGGCGCAATCCGGCAATCCCGAGGCCAGTGCGGCCAACAGTTGCCGGTCGATGGGCAGCTGCGGCAGTCCTCGACGGCGGCGCACTTCCAGATCGCGCAGGAAACGATCGCCCTGCTCGTGGGCATCGGTCAACTCGTGATAGCCATTGGCCAGTTCGTGGACGCCGAGATAAAGTTCGAAACGCTCCGCTACCGGCGGATCGTCCTGGCGAATCCGTGCCAGCGCGCACTGGGTCGCGGGCCAATCGTCGACTACGGTGATACGGTCGTCGGGAAACCCGGGCTGGATGCGGTGGGTCATCAGCAGATCCAGCCAGTCGTCCCGGCTCAATCCTTCCTCGTCGATGCGGACATCGCGCAGCGGCGCCCGCAGATCGTCCAGCGGCGCGCTGAAGGGATCCAGTTGCAGGGTCCGCATGAACAGTTCGCGATAGCTCAATGCCCGCACTTCGGCACGACGGCCGACCAGTTGCAGCGCCAACCGTACCAGTTCGACGGTTTCTCCGACCAGGCGCTGGTGATCCCAGCCGACCCGATACCACTCCAGCAGGGTGAATTCGGGATTGTGACGCCCGCCGGCCTCGCCGTTGCGGAAGACCCGGCCCAGCTCGTAACAATCGCCGATGCCGGCGGCCAACAGACGCTTGAGCGGGTATTCCGGCGATGTCCGCAGCCAGCGCGTGACTGCGCCCGCATCGACATGCCCGCTGAAGCGGGTGGAAAAACCGTCGATATTCGGTTCTGTATTTCCGGCTGCGGACAGGATCGGCGTTTCCACTTCGAGTACGCCGCGCTCTGCGAAGTACTCCCGCAACATGGCATAAAGCCGTGCGCGCAGATGCAGTGCCACCTTCAGCGAATCCGCCATCCGACCGGTCGCGCCATGTGACGATTGCCCCGTCATCCGCCGGCGGATTCCGAATGCAACCAGCGCGTCAGCGTGGCCCGGTGATCTTCGACGAAACCGACCTTCAGATAGATCGCCTTCGCCTTGGGGTTGTGGTCATGCACTTCCAGCCGCAAGGCTTCGACCCCCGCCTGCCGCGCCCAGGCCGTGACCTGGTCCAGCGCCACCCCGCCCCAGCCCTGCCCGCGTACCACCGGCGACAGGTAGAGCTCGTCCAGCAGGGCATAGCGGCCACCATGCTCCACTGTGAACCCCACGGTCACGATGGCATATCCGGCCGGTACGCCGTCTTCGCCGGAGAACAGCAGGATCACGCCATACCACGGGTCCGACAATAATGCCGACAACCCGCGCCGCTGCCGTTTCTCGACATAGACGATCCGATCCTCTTGGTAGAAATTCCGCATCATCGACAACAACGTCTCGATGTCCCCGGCGCCGGCCGGACGCGTCTGCATGGTCTGTCTGCTCATCGATCAATCCCGAATAACCAGGCGGTTCATTCTTCCCTATTGCTCACAGAAAGGTAAAGACCGCCAACAGGCGGTGCCGCGCCCCCCTTGGCAAAGCCGGGGTGAACATGGCGAAAATCCGCCACGACGGGTTTACCCGATCCGTCTTCCAGGCACCTTTCCGCCGATCCCGGTCTTCAGCCCGGATATTGCTCCAGGAAGATCAGCAGCCTGGCTTCGTCCCAGATTTCGATTCCCAGCGCCCGCGCTTTGTCCAGTTTGGAACCGGCTTCCCCGCCGGCCACGACGAAGTCCGTCTTCCTGGAAACGCTGCCCGCGGCCTTCGCACCCAATGCTTCCAGCCGCTCCCTGGCCTGGTCGCGGCTCATCGACGCCAACGTACCGGTCAGGACGACGGTCTTGCCGTCCAGCGGACCTTTCCGGGCCTGCTCGCCTTGCGGAATCTTCTTCAACAGTTCCTGCATCCAGCGCCCGGCATCGCGCAACAGTTTCCTGTGCCCGGAACCCTCCCGCCAGGCCACCAGCGATTCGGCGGCATCGGCCGTCAAACCAGCCGTAATCAGGTTATGCGCGGGCGCGGCAATGATGGCATCGGCCGTCGCAAAGGCCGTTACGACCTGTTCGGCGCGAATGCGAGTGATCTTCGGAATCTCCATGTCCACCAGCAATGCCGGCAACTCCAACCCTTCGGCGAGCCTGGGCAGAGGCGGATGCACATCGCCGATGCGCACGCCCCGCGCCAGCAACGCATCGATGACCTGCTGATTGCCCTGCTGATCGAAGAAATGTCCGATCGAACGCGCCACCTCGCCGCCGATGTCGGGAACCTGTTTGAACAACGGCCAAGGCAGCCGCCGAATGAGGTTCAGATCGCCGAACCACTGCGCCAGGGCCTTGGCGGTGCTTGCGCCGACGTGCTGGATTCCCAGCGCGAACAGGAAGCCGGCCAGGCGGGTGTCGCGGCTGCGGTCGATGGCCTCGATCAGGTTCTCCGCCCATTTGCTCGCGATCTTGCCGGCCTTGACGGTTTCAGGGGTGGTGCCGTCGCGCTCGTCGGCGCGGCGCTTCATTTCCAGCAGGTCTTCCAGTTCGAGCTTGTACAGGTCGGCGACCGAATCGACATAACCGAGGTCGCAAAGATCCTCGACACAGCGTTCGCCCAGCCCTTCGATATCCATCGCGCGGCGGGAGGCGAAATGCCGCACCGCTTCCTTGCGCTGCGCCGGACAGCTGAGCCCGCCCGAACAGCGCCAGATCGCTTCGCCTTCCTCGCGCACGATCTGCGAACCGCAGACCGGACAATGCGTCGGCATCCGCCAGGGCTGCGTGCCCGCGGGACGCCGTTCGGGCATGACGCTGACCACTTCCGGAATCACATCGCCGGCGCGGCGCACGATCACCGCATCGCCGATGCGCACATCCAGGCGCGCTATCTGATCGGCATTGTGCAAAGTGGCATTGGTGACGATCACTCCAGCCACCTGCACCGGCTGCAACCTGGCCACCGGCGTCACCGCGCCCGTGCGGCCGATCTGCACATCGATGGCTTCCACGATGGTGGTCTGCTCCTGCGCGGGGAATTTGTGCGCCAACGCCCAGCGCGGCGCGCGCGCAACGAACCCCATTTCCTTCTGGCCTGCGATATCGTCGAGCTTGTAGACCACGCCATCGATATCGAACGGCAGGCCATCGCGCTGCTCGCCGATGCGGCGGTAATAGGCCAACAGGCCATCGGCATCGCGCACGCTTTCGACCAGATCGCTGACCGGGAAGCCGCAGTCGCGCAATTGCCGCAGGGTCGCCGAATGCGTGTCCGGCGGCTCCCCGCCCTGGACCTCGCCGAGGCCATAGGCGAAAAAGCGCAACGGCCGTTGCGCGGTGATCTTCGGATCCAACTGCCGCAACGAGCCCGCCGCGCCGTTGCGCGGATTGGCCAACACCTTGCCGCCATGCAAGCGCGCCTGTTCGTTGTACCGCTCGAAATCCGCGCGCGGCATGTAGACCTCGCCGCGCACTTCCAGCACCTGCGGCCAACCGGTTCCCTTCAGTTCCCGCGGAATCGTTTTCACGGTCCGAAGATTCGTGGTGACATCCTCGCCCGTGGCGCCGTCGCCGCGCGTCGCGCCCTGTACGAAGCGCCCGTTCTCGTAGCGCAGACTGATCGCCAGACCATCCAGTTTGGGCTCGGCCGAAAACACCAGCGACGGGCGTTTCAGCTTCTCGGCAATACGCTGCACGAAGTCGCGGACTTCTTCGTCACTGAACGCATTGCCCAGGGAAAGCATCGGCACGACATGGCGCACTTCGGAAAATTTGCCGGACACCTTTCCACCCACGCGCCGGGTCGGCGAGTCGGCGGCGGCCAGCTCCGGATGCTCCGCTTCCAGCCGTTCCAGCTCGCGCATCAAGCGGTCGTAGTCGGCATCGGTTATCGCTGGATCGTCAAGCCCGTAATAGCGCCGGTTGGCTTCTTCGATCTGGCGCCGCAGCTCGGCGACGCGCTCGGAGGGGGAGTCGAAAAGGGACCTGGAGTTCATGCCCGGAATTGTAACTGGCGCCACCTTGCGTCGACATCAGCGCGCGCTTCGCCGCCCCGGTTCGCGATGGCATCACCGGGTGATTCCGATACCTGGATGAATGCCAGCTCCGGCACCTCGACCTGACCGCCAGCAACCGGTCCTTGCCGATGGCGGCCACGCTGGCGAAGAACTGCGGATCGGTTTCGACCATATCGATCCACCCGGTCATTTCTTCACCATGGGAGCCGGCGGCTTGCGGCGTGATCGACACCAGTCCGCCCGCTTACCAGCGCTGGATTTCGTGCTGCCGGTCGTAGTTGCGCAATTCTTCGCGGATATGTGCGATGCGTTGACGACCCAGCGCGTTGCGGCCGTCGTCCAGGACCACGCCATCGAGCAGCTCGGCCATCCTCTGCACGGTTGGCAGCATTTTTTCCCATGCGTCAAGCGCCGGCACCGGCGCGGGCAAGGTCAGGAAAAAGGTGATCGCCGGCGTTTCCATGTCATGGATCGTCGCCATGTCGAAACTGCCGGGATTGAGGATGCTGGCCATGCTGAAAATGGGGCCGCGTTCCGGGTGCCCGTCCGCCAGCCGGTGGAAAACGTCCATGTGCCCGAAGACCATGCCGGTCTTTTCCGCCGCGACCACGATGTCTTCGCCGCGCAACGCCTGCTCCGCGCGGGCCGCGATGACCAGGGTCACGATCTTGTCGAAATCCTGGATCTCGCGCCTGCCCAGCGCGCTGGCCGGCAGGCCGGAAGGTTCCAAGTCCAGCTCGGGCTGGTCCCCTTCCCGGGACGCCTCGAAATCCTCGACCACTTCGCCGTCGTCGCCCAGTACCGGTTCGCGCCTTTCCCGCGCCGGCTCCGGGGCGGGAACCCGCCGGCCCTGCTGGCCCTTGCGCGGACGGCTGAAGAAAAAAATGGCGATGAGCAGCAACAGGCCTGCAATCAGAATGCCGATGCGCAGCAAGGTCATATCGGACATTTACGCGGTCTCCATCTCGGTTCCGGATCGTGTTGCAAAGAATGGCACGGTCAGGCGGCGCCCGCCAAACGCGCCGCCTCCTCCAGGTCCACGCTGACCAACCGGCTTACGCCCGGTTCACGCATGGTCACGCCGCTGAGCTGGTGCGCTGCTTCCATCGTCGCCTTGTTGTGGCTGACGAACAGGAACTGCACTTTCTCGCTCATTTCCTTGACCATCGAGGTGAAGCGGCCGACATTGGCCTCATCCAGCGGCGCGTCGACCTCGTCGAGCAGGCAGAACGGAGCGGGATTGAGCTGGAATATGGCGAACACCAGCGCCACCGCCGTCATCGCCTTTTCGCCGCCGGACAGCAGCGAGATGTTGGATACGCGCTTGCCCGGAGGGCGCGCCATGATCGCCACGCCGGTATCGAGCAGGTCTTCGCCGGTCAGTTCCAGGTAGGCATGCCCGCCGCCGAACAGGCGCGGATACAGCGCCTGCAGGCCGGAGTTGACCCGGTCGAACGTAACCTTGAAGCGGCCGCGGGTTTCGCGGTCGATCTTGCAGATCGCTTCTTCCAGCGTCTCCAGTGCGCTGACTAGGTCGGTGTTCTGTGCATCCAGATACAGCTTGCGCTGCTCGGCCTCGCCGCATTCTTGGATCGCGGCCAGGTTGACCGGTTCCAGTCGGCGCATGCGCGCGTCGATCTGTTCGACGTTCTGTTCCCACTGTGTCGGATCGGCCACTTCCGGCAGGTCGTTGAGTACATCCTCGACGACGAATCCGCCGGCGACGATCGCCTCGGCCAGTTGTTCGGCCTTCAGCGCCAGCGCTTGCTGGTCGAGACGTTGCTGGGAAATGCGTTCGCGCTGCGCCAGCGATTGTTCGTCGCGCTGTTGCCGGGTCTGCTCGAATCCGCGCAATTCGTTGTCGATGCTTTCCAGCACGGCGCGGGCTTCGGTCAGCCCCTTGTCCGCGCGCACCCGCTCGCCCAACGCCGCCTGGTGCTCGCTTTCCAGCGCCTTCACCGGCGAGTCGCCCTCGTTCAACTGTACCGACAGTTCGCCAAGCCGCGAATCGAGCTGGCTACGCTGGTGCGCCATGCGCTGCAGCGCATGGCCCAGGGAGACGACCTGCGTACGTTGCGACTCCAGGGTCAGGGCGAGCGCATGTGCGGTATCGCGGCTGCTACGCGCGGCATCGCGGGTCAGATCGCGGGCTTCGGTCAATTGCCGACGCTCGCTTTCCAACTGTTGCCGGGCGGTTTCCAGATCGCCCATGCGCACGATCGCGTCCTCCAGTTTGCCGCGGGCTTCGCGCGCCTGCTCACGGCTGTTGTCCAGCGTTTCGACCAGTTGCGCGACTTCGCTTTCGATGCGTTCGATCCGCGCCCGGGCCGAGTCCATGCGTCCCTGATGGCTCTGCAATTGCCCGGCCAGCTCGGAAACGCCGCGGTGCGCCAAATACAGCGCGCGCTGCGCATCCTCGCGTTGTTGCTCCGCCGCCAGCAGTTGATCGCGCAACGCCAGCAGATGCCGCTCCCGTTCCGCTTCGCGTTCCTGCAGCACTTCGATCCGTTCGCGCAGGGTCTGAATCTCGCGCTCGCGCAGCAATGCGCCCTGCTTGGCCGCACCGGAACGGGATACCCGCACCCAGCCGCTGCCCAGGCGCTCGCCGCCGCGGGTGATGACCGAATCGGTCCCGTCCAGGCGGGCCATCAGCTGCCGCGCCTCGGCCAGGTCTTCGGCGACATGCAGCCGGCTCAACAGGCGCCGCACCGCCACCGGCCCCTGGACCTTGGCGGCCAGCGAAGTGGCGGCGAAATCCGCCGCGCCCGGTTCGGCGGAGACCAGCGCGATGCGCCCTTCCTCCAGCTCGGACAAGGCCTCGACCAGGGTTTCGGGAGCATCCATCAGCACGCCTTCGATCAATTGCCCCAGCGCACTTTCGACCGCGTTTTCCCAACCCTCTTCCACGGTCAGTCTTTCGCCGACGCGGGCGGCCGAATCCAGACCGCGCGTCTTCAGCCAGGCCACCGCCGCGCCCTGCTCCTGGCCCAGCGCGGCCTGCTGCAGGGTTTCCAGCGACGACAGCCGGCCGCGCGCCGCCTGCGCCTGCTTGCGCACTTCGGCCAGTTCTGACTGCGCAGTGCGCTGCTGATCCTGCAGGCCATTGACGCTCTGCTTGCGCGTCTCCAGTTGCTCGTTCAGGCCTTCCAGTGCTTCCTTCCGGGTTTCGTGCTGGACCTTGGCCTGTTCAAAGGTTTCGGCAAGCGCTTCGATATCCAGTCCGGCGCGTTCATTGACCAGAGCTTCGCGACGACGTTCCGACTCCAGCGATTGCCGGTCCAGATAATCGACCCGGGTCCGTTCGACTTCGCCAGCACGCGCCGCCTCGGCCGTATCGCGGCTGTGGCCGTCCCAGCGCGACTGCCAGTCGGCCAGACGCGACTCGGCCTCGCGCAAGGCGTCCTGCTTGTGCTCGTCGCCTTCGCGCAAGGCTTCCAGTTTCGGCTCGGCTTCCGCGACCGCCTCCTGCAAGGCCGTCAGCCTGGCCTGATCGTCCTGAATCAACTGGTCGAGTTCCGCCATCGATTCCTGCGCTTCCTCCCGGCTCTGATGCAGGCGCTTGGACATCTCGCGCTGGTGCTGGATCTGTTGTTCCAGACGCGCCAGCACGCCGCCGACCTTGTAGACCTCGGCCTGTGCGAGGTTCAGGGCTTCGGCCGCTTCCTCACGCCGGACCCGATCGGTTTCGATCCGCCGCTCGGCCTCGCGCTGCTCGGCGATGATCCGCTCCAGCCGGGTTTCCTCCTGGCTCAACCCCTCGCGCAGACCACGCAATTGGCGATCCAGCGCGCGGTATTGCAGGCCTTTCCATTCGGCGTCCTTGGCGCGC
Organism: Lysobacteraceae bacterium; assembly: GCA_031263725.1. Lineage (GTDB taxonomy): Bacteria > Pseudomonadota > Gammaproteobacteria > Xanthomonadales > Xanthomonadaceae > JAITWM01. The sequence goes on from JAISFF010000055.1 coordinate 29,828, forward strand.
CGCTCCGCCTGCAGCGCCTGGTATTGCTCGGCCTGTCGGGCCTGCCGCTTCAGGTGTTCGAGCTGCTTGTCGATTTCCTCGCGCAGGTCGTTGAGGCGGTCGAGATTCTCCCTCGTATGGCGAATGCGCGTCTCCGTTTCCTTGCGACGCTCCTTGTACTTGGAGATGCCGGCGGCCTCCTCCAGGTAGATCCGCAGGTCCTCCGGGCGCGCCTCGATGATCTGACTGATCATGCCCTGTTCGATGATCGAATAACTGCGCGGCCCGAGGCCGGTGCCGAGGAACAGGTCGGTGATGTCGCGGCGGCGGCAGCGGGTGCCGTTGAGGTAATAGTTGCTCTGGCCATCGCGGCTGACCGTGCGTTTGACCGAGATTTCGTTATAGGCGGCATATTCGCCGGCGATGGCATGGTCACTGTTGTCGAAGATCAGCTCGACCGTGGCCTGCGAGACCGGCTTGCGCGAGGAGGAGCCGGAAAAGATCACGTCGGTCAGCGAATCGCCGCGCAGGCGGCTGGCCGAGCTTTCGCCCATCACCCAGCGCACCGCATCGATGATGTTCGACTTGCCGCAGCCGTTCGGCCCCACCACGCCGGTCATGTTGGTGGGCAGATGCAGAACGGTGGGATCGACGAAGGACTTAAAGCCAGAAAGCTTGATCGTGGAAAGGCGCATGCGGCATCAGGGTCTGGACGAAGCATGCGCCGGAGGCCGGCACGCGCCCCGTCTTGAAGGGGTCCGGGGTTCATTGCTCAGCCAAGTGATTGAATTAACTGACTGAGGCACAACGATAAATTGCTTGGCACCGGGCAGTATAGCGGGACAGGCGTGGGGCGTGTGCATCCGCGCTGCCCGAGCCGGGGCGGGCCTGCAAGTCCATTGTGGCTGCCATTGATCCAGGTCATTCTTCTTTTTCACGACGGAGGCTCTAATGCTTCGTTCAATGTCTCCAAGCATGGGTCCCAGCATGAATTACGACATCACTATCATCGGCGCAGGTCCCGTGGGCCTGTCCTTGGCCAAAGCCTTCGCGGACATGCAGTTGCGGGTGGCCCTGGTCGAGCGGCAGCCCGAGGCGAACCTGTCCGATCCGGCCTTCGACGGCCGCGAGATCGCGCTCACCCACGCCTCCATGCGCCTGATGCGGGAACTGGGACTATGGCGGCACATCCCCGAATCGGAGATTTCCCCGCTGCGCTCGGCCAAGGTGATGAACGGCGATTCCGCGCACTCCATGTTCATCGGCAGCGACCTGACCGGCCATTCGCAACTGGGCACCTTCATCCCCAATCACCAGATCCGCAAGGCCGCCTGGCTGGCCATGCAGGAAACGCCGGGCATCACCCTCCATACCGGCGTACATGCCAAATCGGTCCGCACCCATCTCCAGGAGACCTCGTTGCAGCTCAATGACGGCAGCCGCCTGACCAGTTCACTGCTGATCGCGGCCGATAGCCGTTTTTCCGATACCCGGCGCGCAATCGGCATCGATGCCGACCTGCATGATTTCGGCAAGAGCATGCTGGTCTGCCGCGTCCGCCACGAAGTCGACAATGAACAGACCGCCTGGGAATGGTTCGGTCATGGTCAGACACTGGCCCTGCTACCGCTGGACAACCACCGCGCCTCGGTGGTGATCACGCTGACCGGAGAGGAATCGCGCCGCCTCTCCAAGCTTTCGGAAGAGGACTTCAACCAGGAAGTCACCGAGCGCTATGGCCATCGCCTGGGTGCGATGTGTCTGGACAGCAGCCGCCATGTCTATCCGCTGGTGGGCGTCTACGCGCGCCGCTTCGTCAGCACCCGCTTCGCGCTGGCCGGGGATGCCGCGGTCGGCATGCATCCGGTGACCGCACATGGCTTCAACCTGGGTCTGGCCAGCATCGAACGTCTGTGCGACAGCGTCCGCATCGCGGTACAGCAGGGCCGCGATGTCGGCGATGCCACGCTGCTGGCCCGCTATCAGCGCCGTCACCGCCAAGGCACCCTGCCGCTGTACCTGACCACGCGCGCCATCGTTGAGCTGTACACCAACGACCGCGCGCCGGCACGCTGGCTGCGCGAGACCACGCTGCGCGCCGGCAACCGCCTGCTGCCGTTCCGCCGCGCCATCGCCTCGGCGCTGGTCGACGATGGCCCGGTCGATGTCCCCTTGTGGCAGCGTGTCCGCGACGGTTTCGCGCACCTGAAGCCGAACCTGCCGATGCCGAAACTGTCGGAACCCCACTGAGCGGACGATTCCCAGCCCCGGACCTGATCCGGACCGGGAATGGGCGGCCTTTCATCAGCAATCCGATCAGCGGTCCTTGCCCAAGCTGTATCCGATCCGTTATCATGCGCGGCTTACTCGGGGTGTAGCTCAGTCTGGTAGAGCGCTACGTTCGGGACGTAGAGGTCGCAGGTTCGAATCCTGTCTCCCCGACCAAGTTAATGCCTTGAATTTCAAGGATAGATCAGCCGCCTAGCAAGGCGGCTTTTTATTGGCCGTTCGTCCGTACCAGATGCGTACGCAAAAAGTTGGAAGACCAGAGGCGGTCTCTACCAGCGAGCGGAACGGCACACCGTAGAGCGTTCCCGCAGCGCTGAGCAACAGGAGTAATCCCTCTGAGGATTCAGCAGGAGCCGGAAGTGGAATTTCCTCGTAATCCGACCCGAGGAGGTTCCATGAAGAAGTCCCTCTTCACCGCGTGCTCAAACAGGGCGAAGCGGGTAAAGCGCGTGACGCGTTCCAGGCAACCGTGCGGGTATTTTCTAAAAATACGGAAATCCCAGCAAAAACGACAAAGGCCACGTATCGCGCAGCCTTTGTCCTGTTCGACGGCCTGGAATCAGGCCATCACGGCCTGCGCGCCAAGGCGCTGTCGTCCTTGGCCTTTGGCATCAGATCCTGCTTGGTCACCTTCAGGAAGCCCATCGTCAGCATCGGACAGGCGATGAAGATGGAGGAAACGGTACCGATGACCGCGCCGATCATCTGGCTCAAGGCCAGGCCTTCCAGCGAACCGCCACCGTAGATGTACAGTGCCAGCACGGACAGGAAGAACACCAGCGAGGTGATGATGGTACGCGACAGGGTCTGGTTGATCGAACGGTTCATGACCTCAAGCGGTTCCACGCGCAGGCTGCGGAAGTTCTCGCGCACGCGGTCGAAGACCACGATGGTGTCGTTGATCGAGAAACCCATCACCGACAGCAGGCCCGCCAGCACGGTCAGATCGAACTCCATGCCGCCCAGCGAGAACCATGCGGCCACGAACACCACGTCGAACATGGTGGTTGCGATGGCCACGATCGCGAACTTCCACTCGAACCGGAAGCCGATGTAGATCAGGAAGCCGACGATCACGAAGAGCGCCGCATACAGACCGTTCTTGGCCAGATCCTTGCCGACCTGGGGCCCGACGAATTCGCTGCGCTCCACCGAAGCACGGTTGTCCGGAGTGGAAACGGCCCCGGCCACTTCCTGCGCCGTGCGGTTGTTGGCGTCGGTGGTGTTCTCGCCTTCGCGCGGCTGCAGACGGACCAGCAGTTCGCTGCCGCTGCCGAAGCTCTGCACCTGGGCGCCGTTGAAGCCCTTGCCTTCCAGGCTGCGGCGCACCGCCTCCACATCGGCGGGCTTCTCGAAATGCACCTCGACCACCGTACCGCCGGTGAAGTCCAGCGCGAAGTTGAAGCTCTTGAAGACGATCAGGCCGATCGAACCCAGGAACACCGCGGCTGCCAGCACCACGCAGATCCAGCGCAGGCGCATGAAGTCGAACTTGGTGTCGTTCGGAATCAGATGTAACGGGAACAGTTTCATTCTCAGGTTTCTCCCGTCAGATGGCCAAGGTCTTGAGCTTCTTGCGCGGGCGGTACAGCAAGACCGCAATCGCGCGCGAAACCGTAATCGCCGTGAACATCGACGCGATGATGCCGACCACCATCGTGACCGCGAAACCCTTCAGCGGTCCGGTGCCGAACGCGTACAGCGCGATGCCGGCCAGGATTCCGGTGAGGTTGGCGTCAAGAATGGTGCCGGATGCTTTCTCGTAACCGGCGACGATCGCCGATTTGGGCGGCGTCCCCGCTCGCAACTCTTCCCGGATACGTTCGTTGATCAGTACGTTGGCATCCACCGACAGGCCGATCGACAACGCCAAGCCCGCAAAACCGGGCAAGGTCATGGTCGCGCCGAACAACGACATCACCGCCACCACGATCAGCAGGTTCATCAACAATGCGACGCTGGTGACGATGCCGAACATCCGGTAGTAGATGGTGAAGAACAGCAGCGTGAACAGGAAGGCGTAAAGCACGGCGGTGACACCGCGTTCCACGTTCTCGGCCCCCAGGCTGGGACCGACCACGCGTTCTTCGACGAAGTCCATCGGCGCCGCCAGCGAACCGGCACGCAACAGTTTGGCCAGGTCCTCGGATTCGGTCTTGCCCAGACCGGTGGTCTGGAACGTCTTGCCGAACACGCCCTGGATGGTGGCGATCGAGATCACTTCTTCCTTGATCCGGAAACTGCGGACCTCCTTGCCATCGACTTCGGTGACCTGCGGAATGCGTTCGGTGTACACCACCGCCATCGGCTTGCCGACATTGGCGCCGGTGAAGTCGAACATGCGCTGACCACCACTATTGTTCAAGGTCACGCTGACCGCCGCTCCGCCGCGCTCATCGACGGTCGGCTGCGCCGCCACCATCTGGTCGCCGGTGACGATGACGCGGCGATTCAACAGCACGGGCGCGCCCATGCGGTCGTAATAGAGCTTGGCGCCAGGCGGAACCCGACCGGTCCTGGCCGCATCGGCGGCATCGCCTTCGACCACCGCGCGGTATTCCAGCGTCGCGGTCGCGCCAATCATGCGCTTGGCCGCGGCGGTATCCTGCACGCCGGGCAATTGCACCACGATGCGGTCGTCGCCCTGACGCTGGATCAACGGCTCGGCCACACCCAGTTCGTTGACGCGGCGACGCAACGTTGCGATGTTCTGTTCGATCGCTTCGGAGCCGATCTTGCCCAGCTCGCTCTGCGGCAATCCGATGGTGATGATGTTGCCGTTGATCTGGTAAGTCAGCTGGGCAGCCCCCACCAGCGCCGCAGTATTGCTAGCGCCGGACGCCATCAGCGTCTTCGCCAATTGATCCCGCGCCTTGGTCGAATCGGCGGCATCCACGAGCGTCACCACGATGCTGTTGTCGGGACGGCGCTCGACCGAATCGAAACGGATACGGTTGTCGCGCAACGTGACGCGCGTGTCTTCCAGATAAGTCTCGACTCGCTTGTCCAGCGCCGACTTCTGGTCGATCTGCAGGACGAAATGCACGCCGCCCTGCAAGTCGAGGCCCAGCACCATCGGCTTGGCGCCGATCCTGGACAACCACTCGGGAACGGTGGATGCCAGGTTCAACGCCACCACATAGTCTTCGCCAAGTTCGGGACGCAACAGATCGGCCGCCTTGGTCTGGAGGTCCAGATTGGGCAGTCGCACCAACATGCCGCTCTCGGTCGTTTCAACCGCCTTGGGCGCGATGCCCGCCATGTTCAGGGAGGCTTCGATCCTTTGCCTCAAGGCATCGTCGATCTGACCGTTGCGGTTGGCGTTGATCTGGACGGATGGATCCTGCGGATAGATGTTGGGCAGCGAATACAGTATCGCTACTGCCAGCACCATCAGGATAAGTACGTATTTCCAACGGGGAAATTCAAGCATTGCCGACCCCAGCATGATGCCCGCCCGTGGCGGAACCACGCTCAGATGATGTAGAAAAAAGAAAAACTCAGGCGGACTTCAAAGTGCCCTTCGGCAGAACATTGCCGACGGCCGCCTTCTGTACCCTGACCCGCACGTTGTCGGCGACTTCGACAGTGACGAAATTGTCGCCGATGTCGGTTACGACGCCAGCGATGCCGCCGCTGGTGATCACTTCATCGCCACGGCTCAACCCGGACAGCATCGCCGTGTGCTCCTTCTGCCGTTTCATCTGCGGGCGGATCATCAGGAAGTACATCATTGCGATCAGGATGGGGAGCAACAGCATCATGCCGAACCCGCCGGCGCCAGGCTGGGCGGTGGTGGCCGCCTGAGCGTAGGCCGAAGGAATCAGGAAATCGAGCAAGTTCATTGGGCTGAATCCGCAGAGACTGGAAATAGCCGACAATTATGCCACGACGGGATAGATACGTCGCTATAATCCGCAAGAAACCAAAGATAAAAATCAATAGGCCGAAGAAATTGACAGCCCGGAAGCCCTATGCCTGATCGATCCTGGCTTGTTTTACGTAAAAATCACTGCGGAATACATGGAAACGGTCGGCCGCTATCGCATCCCGCATCTGCGCCATCAGTTGCTGGTAATACCAAAGGTTGTGCAAGGTGCCCAGGATGGGCGCCAACATCTCGTTGCACCGGTCCAGGTGACGTAGATAGGCGCGGCTGAATCCATTGCGGCAGGCATAACAGCCGCAACCCGGCTCGATCGGTTCCATGTCGCGCTCATAGCGGGCGTTGCGGATCCTCACGGTTCCGGTCGAGGTGAAAAAGTGTCCATTGCGGGCATTGCGGGTGGGCATCACGCAATCGAACATGTCCACGCCACGCGCCACGCCTTCGACCAGATCCTGCGGCCGCCCCACCCCCATCAGATAGCGAGGACGATCCTGGGGCAGCAAGGGATTGAGATGTTCCAGCATCGCATTGCGCTCGTGTTCCGGTTCGCCAACGGCCAGTCCTCCGATCGCATAACCATCGAAGCCGACCGACATCAAACCGTCGGCCGAACGCGACCGAAGCCCGGGATATACGCTGCCTTGGACGATACCGAACAGGGCCGCATCGTTGTTCAGCGCATCATGCGCCTGCCGGCTGCGCGTCGCCCAGCGCAGGCTCAGCTCCATCGACTTGCGCGCCACATCCTCTGTTGCCGGATAGGGAGTGCATTCATCGAAGATCATCACGATGTCCGAATCCAGGGTCTTCTGGATCCGCATGCTTTCCTCCGGCCCCAGAAAAACCGGGCGCCCGTCCACCGGTGATGCGAAGGTGACACCCGCTTCCCGTATCTTGCGGCGATGTGCCAGCGAGAAAACCTGGAACCCGCCCGAGTCGGTCAGGATCGGACCATCCCAGCGCGCGAATCCATGCATGCCGCCATGATCGCCGATCACGTCCAGGCCGGGCCGCAGATACAGATGGAAGGTGTTGCCGAGGATGATCTCCGCGCCCAACGCACGCAGTTGCTCAGACAGGACGCCCTTTACCGAGCCATGGGTGCCGACCGGCATGAAAGCGGGTGTTTCCACGGTGCCACGCGGGAAATGCAGGCGTCCGCGGCGCGTATCGCCATCCCGGTGCAGAAGTTGAAAATTCAGACGCGACATAGACAGAAATGGATTTAAACGAATGTATCGATGAAACGGAACCCGTTCCGCAGGGCCGGCCTGTCGATCGGAGCAGGTTGCCGGTGGAGATCATGCCGACATCGCATCATCAGCCGTCGGGCAGGACGACGCACCATCATCCCATCGGCATCGATGGTGCTGCACCGGGGAACAGCAACATGGCATCGCCATAGGAGAAAAAGCGGTAGCGCTGTTCCACCGCATGCCGATACGCCTGCAGTATCCGCTCGCGTCCGGCAAATGCCGAAACCAGTATCAACAGCGTACTTTCCGGCAGATGGAAGTTGGTCAACAAGGCATCGATGCTGCGAATCCGGTAACCGGGAAAGATGAATATCTGGGTTTCGCCGGCGTAAGGCTGCAATTCTCCATCGCGCATCGCACTCTCCAGTGCGCGCACGACGGTCGTACCGACCGCGATGACCCGCCCGCCCGACCGCCGCGTACGGCGGATCCGGGTGATCAGTTCCGCCCCTACATTCAGCCATTCGGTGTGCATCCGATGATCGCACAGGTCGTCCGCACGTACCGGCTGGAACGTGCCCGCACCGACATGCAGGGTGATATAGCCGAACTCGACCCCGAGTTCGCGCAACGATTGCAGCAGCGTCTGGTCGAAGTGCAGGCCGGCGGTCGGCGCCGCTACCGCGCCGGGCTCCCGCGCAAAGACCGTCTGATAGCGTTCGCTGTCGTTCTCGCCGGGAGTGCGCTGAATATAGGGGGGCAACGGCAGTTGCCCGGCTTTCTGCAACCAGTCGCCAAGCGCGCCCGGGATACGGAACCAGAGTTGATAGAACTCGTCCTCGCGCCCCATCACAGCGGCAGTGCCGCCGCCTTCGAGCGCGATCACGCTGCCGTTTTTGGGAGACTTGCTGGCGCGGATCTGCGCGCGCGCCCGGTTTCCCGGCAACAAGCGTTCGATCATTATTTCGATTCGCCCGCCCGTCTGCTTTTTGCCGTACAACCGCGCCGGAATCACGCGGGTGTCGTTGAATACCAACAGGTCGCCAGGCCGCAACAGCGCGGTCAGGTCACGAACATGAAGGTCCTCGAAAGCCGCCGGCGCGGGCGGCACCACCAGCAACCGGCTGTCCGTGCGCTGCGGAAGCGGCGCCTGCGCAATCAGCTCCGGCGGCAATTCGTAATGGAATTCAGACTTTTTCACGGGAAGACAGGAAAAAACAGGCGGTGGCAATTGTAAGCGAGGCGGCATCAAGGAAGCTCACTCCCAGATGTAGCCTTGCCCTGCCGATCCGTTTGCCGGAACCGGAAACCATGCCCAGAAAAGCCAGGCGGTTCAGGCAATCACGAAGCGAATCGTGACCAGCCACGCATGGCCGACAGTCTGTGCGCTGGCTTGATGTTCTCTGTCGTAACGTGCGAATGGCATGACCGGGAAAAGTTCGAGGGAAGCCCCTTTTCGGTCGCGGCCACCAACCGCCGACGGCCAGGTGGCCGGCTTAGACCGTCGCGTCGACATTGTGTTCTGGCCGATCGTTGCTATCCTCGCACTCGTCCCGTATCACCATCGCCCACATGAAAATCATCGAAGTCCGTCATCCCTTGGTACAGCACAAGATCGGCCTGCTCCGCAATATTTCGCTCAGCACCAAGGATTTCCGGGAACTGGTGACCGAGCTCGGAGCCTTGCTGGCCTATGAGGCCACTGCGGACCTGGAGCTCGAAGAGGCCACGGTGCAGGGATGGGCGGGCGCTGTTTCGATCCAGCGGCTCGCGGGCGCGAAGATCACTGTCGTACCGATACTGCGCGCCGGCGTCGGCATGCTGTCCGGCGTGCTGACCCTCATTCCTTCGGCCAAAGTCAGTGTGGTGGGCCTGCAGCGGGACGAAACCACATTGCAGCCGATCCCCTACTTCGAGCGGCTGACAGGTCGCCTGGATGAACGCGATGCGCTGATTCTCGACCCGATGCTGGCCACCGGCGGTTCGCTGATCGCCACCATCGACATGCTCAAGCGCGCCGGCGCGCGTCGAATCAAGGGCATCTTCCTGGTGGCTGCACCGGAAGGCCTGCGCGCGCTAGAGCGGGTACATCCGGAAGTCGAGATATACACGGCAGCCATCGATCAGCGATTGAATGACAAGGGCTATATCCTGCCCGGACTGGGCGATGCGGGCGATCGCATATTCGGTACACGCGTCATCTGCTGATTCCGGCCCGAGGACGATCCGATCCGGCTCCGGCTCGGTATTCGATTTCGCACTTGAAAACAGGCATTTCCCATGCCGGCCGCTGCCATGCGCAGCGGTCGGTTTTCGTTGTCAATGAATTGGCGTCGTCACTGCGGCCACATCAATGAAAACGCCCGTGCATCTCCAGGACGACGGGCGTTTCAGTTTGTTGGCGGAGTGGACGGCCGATTAATGCGTCTATCGCTGTCCATGCCTGTCTAACGATCCAGACGCACTGTGCGTTTCCGTCTATGCTCATCTACCCGTGCCTACCACAATCCAGTCACCAAGTATGGGGCAAAGTATGGGGCAGAGGGTTCGTATTCCAACCATGGATTTCGGATGGCAAGACCAATCAACCGACTCAGCGCGCGCGCCGTGCAAACCACCACCAAGACAGGCTATCACGCCGACGGCGGCGGCCTCTACCTGCTGGTGGGGCCGACCGGAGCTAAGTCATGGGTATTCAGATATCAGTTTCAGGGCCGGCGCCGAGAAATGGGCTTGGGCCCGGCCGCCGTGGTCAGCCTGCAGGAGGCCAGAATGGCGGCGCTGGCCCAACGCAAGGTGTTGGTGGAAGGGCGTGACCCGATCGAAGTCAAACGCCTGACGCTGGGCACGGCGCCGACATTTGGGGAATGCGCCGCCGCCTACATCGCCAGCCAACGCGTCGGCTGGCGAAATGACGCCCAGGCCAACCAATGGGAGCAATCGCTTCGGGACTATGGACCAGACCCCGGGATGCCTGTCGATCGCGTGACGACCGACGTTGTGATGTCATGCCTCATGCCCATCTGGACCACCAAGACCGAGACGGCCAACCGTGTCCGCGGCAGGATCGAGCGGATCCTGGACTCTGCGAAGGTGCGTGGACACCGCGACGGGGAGAACCCGGCCCGCTGGCGCGGGCACTTGGACAAGCTCCTGCCCAAGCCTTCAGCCGTGGCGACTACTGGGCACCACTCCGCGATGCCATTCCTGGACTTGCCCGCGTTCATGGCCCAATTGAGGGAAAGAGACAACCGGAGCCGGCGCGGCTTGGCGTTCGTGATCCTGACGGCCGCGCGCACCGAAGAAGTGACCGGAGCCAACTGGCCAGAATTCGATCTTGATCGCCGGATCTGGACAGTGCCGGCCGGGCGGATGAAGGGCAAGCGGGAGCACATCGTGCCGCTGTCGGACGCAGCCGTCGCCATCTTGCAGGGACTCCCACGGAACGCGCCGCCCTTTTCCATGTCCGAGAACACCATGCTCTACCTGGTTCAGCGCGCGCCGCCCAAGGGGTTCGGCCTGCCCTACACGGTGCATGGCTTTCGGTCAGCCTTCCGGGACTGGGCAGCCGAAACTACTGATTTCCCCGGAGAAGTCGTCGAAATGGCGCTCGCGCACAAAATCCGCAATCGGGTGGAGGCTGCCTACCGGCGTGGCGCCCTGATCGAGAAGAGGCGCGAACTGATGGCCGAATGGGCTGCGTACTGTCTCGGCCTCCGCGACGTGCATGCAGCACCATCACCGAATGAAACTGCACAAACTGTATGATGCCCTGAAGCAGACAATAGCCGGCAGAACCCGGCACTCTGGCCGGATCAGAGCCGTGGGGATCCCGACATGCGCAGCAAAGCCGAGTTGCCACTCCACGGATTCAGACAATAGAATCCTTTCTATTGCTAGGTCATGGGCGATCAATGCTATCGGCTGCACGCAAACCTTGGACACTGCACTTCCTGTTGGCGTTTATCCTTGCCAGCACTGCTTGCGCGCCAAAGGTGCGCCACACCATCGAACTAGATGTTGAATTCGACGGGAACCATGTCCTACCGAGCTACGCGCGTACGAAGTCAGGGCAGCCATACTCTGGAGAAGTACGGGGAACCTTCGGCGGCGAACCTGGCTGGCTCGACTGCACCGAATGGGAAGGACGATTCAAGAACGGTGTGCCGGATGGCCCATTCAAGCTGTATGAGATGTGCGGCGAACTTGATGGTACATACATCTATCGAAACCGGCACTGGGAACGGACAGCGCAACATTGAGGGAATAGACACATGGCCGATCTTTCGCTTTCCGACACCCTGACTGCAGGTATCGCAACCGATGCCATTCGAGAGATGGCCTACTCGCAGTTGCCAGGTCGCACTGACGGGCCAGCGGATGCATACAGGCA
>JAISFF010000003.1 GCA_031263725.1 Lysobacteraceae bacterium
ATCGCCGTCTTCTACAGGCCCTATGGCGATCAGGAGCCATCCTTCCGCGTTTATGTGGACACGCAGGAGGCATTGAATACTCCGGTCGAGAAAGCTTACGAGCGCTTGCAGGCGCAGGAACTGGAACAGACGCGACAACAGACGCTTGAACATCAGCAGCAAACGCAAAATCCTGTACATAAGGGACCTGTATTATCGTAGGGGTTGACAGGAATCAGGGTGTGCTATGATTTTTCGTCTCCATCTGACGTAAATTGGGTGATTTTCAATCATATGTTGATCACGTTGTCAATGACACGATAATCTTGCTGGTTATATTTCATTAATATTTTGCTGAAACGGCGGTCGCGCCGGACATCCCCTCCTTCGTCCGGGCCGGATGCCGGATAATGTGACCGGACCCAACGCCGGAATTGCCGTACCCACCCATATGCAGCTTGGCCGTATTACCGGACTTGGCTATTCTTGCCCCCTATGAATCAAATCCGCAGCACTCTGATCGTTGATGACGAACGCGACATTCGCGAGCTATTGGTGCTGACCCTCGGACGGATGGGGTTGCGCGTCGATACCGCGGCCAATCTGACCGAGGCGCGGGAACTGTTGTCACGCAATGCCTACGATCTCTGTCTCACCGACATGCGCCTGCCCGACGGCAACGGTATCGAGCTGGTCGGCGAGATTTCCACCCACCATCCCGCCACGCCGGTGGCGATGATCACCGCTTTCGGCAATATGGAACTGGCGGTGGAGGCGCTGAAAGCGGGTGCTTTCGATTTCGTCAGCAAGCCGGTGGACATCGCCGTGCTGCGCGGCTTGGTCAAGCATGCGCTGGAACTCAACAACGCCGAGCGGCCGGGCCCGTTGCCGGTGCCGGACAAGCACGCCACCCGCCTGCTGGGCGAGTCCGAGGCCATGAACACCCTGCGCGCCACCATCGGCAAGGTCGCGCGCAGCCAGGCGCCGGTCTACATCCTGGGCGAATCCGGCGTGGGCAAGGAGCTCGTCGCCCGCACCATCCACGAGCAGGGCGCGCGATCGGCCGGTCCCTTCATCCCGGTCAACTGCGGCGCCATTCCCAGCGAATTGATGGAGAGCGAATTCTTCGGCCACAAGAAAGGCAGCTTCACCGGCGCCCATGCCGACAAGCCCGGCCTGTTCCAGGCGGCCAACGGCGGCACGCTGTTCCTGGATGAAGTCGCCGAGCTGCCGATGCCGATGCAGGTCAAGCTGCTGCGTGCGATCCAGGAGAAATCGGTGCGCCCGGTCGGCGCCGCCGATGAGATCGCCACCGACGTGCGCATCCTCTCGGCCACGTACAAGGATCTGGCCAAGCTGGTTGCCGACGGTCATTTCCGCCACGACCTGTACTACCGCATCAATGTCATCGAACTGCGGGTACCGCCGCTGCGCGAGCGTCCCAGCGACCTGCCGCTACTGGCCAATTCGATCCTCAGACGGCTGTCGCAGGAACAACGGCAACAGCCGCCGCACCGGCTGTCCGACGACGCGCTGGCCGCATTGATGGCCTATCCGTTCCCTGGCAATGTCCGCGAGCTGGAGAACATTCTCGAACGCGCCACCGCCATGGCCGACGGACCGGCCATCGAGGTCGACGATCTGGCCCTGCCGGCGCCCGGTTCCGTACGGCTGGGCGGCAGCCCGGTTCCCATGCCGCCGCCAGCCGAAGCGGCCGCGCCCGAGCCGGAACCGCCATCCGCCCCGGAGCCGCCACCGGCGGTTCCTCCCGATCCCGTCGGCACGGCGCTGCCTTCATACATCGAGCAGATGGAACGCGCGGCGATCCAGAAAGCGCTGGAAGAAAACCGTTGGAACAAGACCAAGACCGCGGCGCAGCTCGGCATTACGTTCCGTGCACTGCGTTACAAACTGAAAAAGCTCGGCCTCGACTGATTCCCGTTGTTTACTGTCCGGAAGCATCTTCCGGAGCCGTTCGCGGTACGCTTGGTGCTTCCCCGATCCTTCGCTGTCCGCATGTCTTCGTCCCATCGCGCCAAAAAATCACTCGGCCAGCACTTCCTTCATGAGCAACGCTATATCGATCGCATCGTCCAGGCGGTGAATCCGCGGCCGGGCGATCGGCTGGTCGAAATCGGTCCCGGCCAGGGCGCGATCACCCGGCCCTTGCTGGCGCGGCATGGCGAGCTCACCGTCATCGAATTCGACCGCGATCTGATCACGCCGCTGATGGAAATGGCCGAGGGCGGCGGCCGGCTGACGGTGATCCACCGCGATGTGCTGGAAGTGGATTTCGGCAAGCTGGCTGGCCCGGACGCGCGCATCCGGCTGCTCGGCAACCTGCCCTACAACATTTCCTCGCCGATCCTGTTCCATGCGCTGGACCACGCCGCTTCGATCCGCGACATGCATTTCATGCTGCAGAAGGAAGTCGTCGACCGCATGGCGGCGGGACCGGGCAGCAAGATCTATGGGCGTCTCAGCGTGATGTTGCAGGCTTATTGCGTGGTGACGCCGTTGTTCACCGTGCCGCCCGGCGCTTTCCGTCCGCCACCGAAAGTGGATTCGGCGGTGGTGCGCCTGCAACCGCTGGCACGGCCGGAAGTGCTCGACCACGATCGCTTCGCGAACGTGATGCGCGCCGCATTCGGGCAACGACGCAAGACCTTGCACAACGCCCTCGACGGCATCTGCGGCGATGCCGACATGGAGGCCGCCGGCATCCGCCCGGATGCACGCGCCGAGCAGGTCCCGGTCGCGGACTTTATCCGTCTGGCCAATCATCTCCCGCAATCCGGCGCAAATGCGTAGCGCGCCTTTACGCAAGCGCTGCTCCGCTTCCTCCATACATCCCTTCGTGCGGCGCGCGAATACATCCTTCGCGGCGTTCAGCACGAAACCCATTTCCCGACAGCTTTTTGCTTACACTGTAATGATGCCTTGCCACTGCTCCCCCGCCGCTTCCATCCATCGTCCACCGGTGTCCACCGCCATGACGCGCGCGGCGGATACAGCCTTCAGCCGGATGCCGCGTCCATGAGCGTCTGGGCCATCGGCGACCTGCAGGGCTGCTACGACGCCACCCAGCGGCTGCTGGAACGCATCCGTTTCGATCCCGCCCAGGACCGTCTCTGGTTCTGTGGCGATCTGGTCAACCGCGGCGGGCAGTCGCTGGAAACCCTGCGTCTGATCCATGCATTGCGCGATCACAGCGAGGTGGTGCTGGGCAATCACGATCTGTCGCTGCTGGCGATCTCCGAGCGCAGCGCCGAGGAACGCCGCAAGGTCAATCCCGACCTGCAGCGCGTGGTCTTCGCCGAGGACGGCCCGGCACTGGCCGCCTGGCTGCGCGCGCGCAAGCTGGTGCATGCCGATCGCGAACTGGGCTGGATGATGGTGCACGCCGGGCTGGCGCCGCAGTGGACCACGCATCAGGCCGAAGGCTACGCCGCCGAGGTCGAGCAGCAGTTGCGCGGCAAGCATTACCGCAAACTGCTGCGCAACATGTATGGCGACAAGCCGAACTGGTCCACCGGCCTGCGTGGCCTGGATCGCTGGCGCGCCATTATCAACGTGCTCACCCGCATGCGCTATTGCACGCCGCGCGGGCGCATTTCGATCGACAACAAGGGCGCACCCGGTACGCAGCCAGCAGGGCTGTATCCCTGGTACGAAGTCCCCGGACACATCGAGCGCGACCTGAAGATCGTCTTCGGCCACTGGTCCACGCTGGGCCTGATGATCGGCCACGGCGTACATGCCCTCGATACTGGCGCCGTCTGGGGCGGCAGGCTGACCGCCCTGCAACTGGATACCGACGAACTGCGCATCGTGCAGGTACCGGGCCGCAACGCGGCTTGAACCGAACAGTCGCGCATGGCACCTTGAAACGATCTTGAGCTGCGGGAAGCTCGGCGATGCGGCCAGGCTTGAAGTTCTTCCATGTCTTTCGCACGATGTCCGCGCTGCCGCGCGTCATGCGGGCATCGGTGCTCGGAATGGCGTTGGTCGCCTGTGCCCAGCCGCCCACCGAAGCACAGCAACGGCCGGATACCGGGCCGATGGCGGAAATGCCGGTCCGTATCGCCACGGAACCCTCGCCATCGCTGGTGGCCGCCGCGCGCGGGCAGATCGGCATTACTCGCTACTACGATCCGGCTTATGAGGCGCTCGGCTATCCCGGCGGCGACGTGCCACAGGATCGCGGCGTCTGCACCGATGTGGTGATCCGCGCTTTGCGTACCCAGAACATCGACCTGCAGAAAACCATCCATCAGGACATGCGCGAGAATTTCCGCCTGTATCCGCAGAACTGGGGATTGAGCGGCCCGGACCGCAATATCGATCATCGGCGCGTGCCCAACCAGATGCGCTGGTTCGAGCGGCAGGGCTGGCAGCAACCGGTCACGATCCATGCCGCCGATTATTCGCCCGGCGATGTCGTCGCCTGGAAGCTGGCCGGCAGCGGCCTGCTGCATGTGGGCATCGTCTCCAATCGCCGCCTCGGCGACGGCACACCGCTGATTCTGCACAACATCGGCCGCGGCACGCAGGAGGACGACATCCTGTTCCATCACGAAATCATCGGGCATTACCGGCCAGTCCTGCCCTGATGCGAAAAAAAGCGCACCGCCGGCCTGCGCCGACGATGCGCCGCTTGTAACCGCCGCGTTGGAGAACCGGATTACCAATGGAACTGCAGACGCGCTTCCAGAATGTTCGGATCGTCGCTGATGCCCCGGCGCTCGCTGTTCACCATCACATAGTTCAGCGATACCTTGTAATTGGAGCGCCAGTAGTAGTTCGCGCCCAGCGTCCAGGCATTCATTTCGCCGCCCTTCACCGCGCCGTCGTCGAGATCCAGGCTGTCGTAGCGCACGCCCAGTTGCCACATGCCGCGTCCCGGCTCGGCCGGCGCCGATGTGGTCACCACGCCGCCCTTGTAGCCCCAGGTTTCGCCGGTGACATTCCACAGCGCGCCGAGGTAGTAACCGGAGGTGGTGTAGTCGCTGTGGCCGTTGCTGCGGCCGACCTTGCTGTTGTAGTACTCGCCCTGCAGCTTGAACGGACCGTTGACCCACAGCGCCTCGAAACTGCCGGTGCCGACCTTGCCGGTATCGCTCAGGTTGCCGCTGTCGACCAGACGCACCGTGGCCAGATCGGCGTCCGGGCGGGCGCGCAGACGGTATTCGTCAGTAGCGGTGTCGTAACGCGCATAGGCCAGGCCGAAATGCAGCAGATGGCCCTTGTCGTTGATCGGCGCCCAGGTACCGCGCACGCCCCAGCCGTTGCCATGGGCGAGATCGCGCGTCAGTTCGCGGCCGAACCAGCTCGCGGTGATGCTGAAGGGACCGTTGCCGTAACTGTAGCCCACGCCCAAGCGGCGCGCGACCGCATAGGTGTTGGTCACGGCCGCCTTGGAAATGAAGTCGTTGTTCCTGGTCGAGGAAAGTTCTTCCAGGCTGTTGGGCTGCTTGAACTGGCCGACCTGCAGATAATGGTTGCTGTCGCCGTTGAAGCGGTAGCGCACGTTGGTATCGAGGAACTTGTCCGCCTTCGCGTCGTACCCCACCACCCAGTCGACATAACCGGGGCCCTTGCCCTTGAGGACCAGTTCGGCGCGGCGCAATTCGAATTCGCTGTTGTCGCCATTGGTGCCGTTGCCGTTGAGATCGACGACATCGTTCTGGAACCAGTTGGCATCGGTCTGTACCAGGCCTTCGAAACTGATGTCGGAGCCGGCGACCATATCGATCGGAATCTCGGCCTGGGCGGCGGGAACCGCCATCGCGGTGACGATGGCCAAAGCCGGAATGCTGCGTGGGTATTTCATGTGGTTGCCCCATGGGACGTGAGAAATGACGCGCGCAGGCTAAAGTGCAAAGATTGCGTTATTGTGACAATCGCATCGTGATGCGGCGGAAGTTCCGATTCACCGCATGCGACGAACACGACAGGCGATCGAACGATTCCCTCCTTTCGTCGCAATTGCGGAATTCCTCTCCGGCATTCGCATCCACCATCGCCATCGTCGCATCGGACATATTTCCGTCTTCGAAACGACACACAAGCGTCATCCGGCGATGCTGTAATACGCGCGTTTCATTCGTCCACACTTCCGTGCACACAATCCTTTCCCCAGGAGTCCAACGCGTGATCGTTTCTTTCAAATCCCGCCGCAAACCCCGTCTCGTCGCGGCCGCTTTCGCCGCCGGCATCGCCTTGGCCGGCACCGTCGCCAGCGCCGCCGATGTCACCGGCGCCGGAGCATCCTTCATCTATCCGGTCATGACCCAATGGTCGGCGGATTACGCCGCCGCCACCGGCAAGCAGATCAACTACCAGTCGATCGGTTCCGGCGGCGGCATCGCCCAGATCAAGGCCGGTACGGTCGATTTCGGCTCCTCCGACGCGCCGCTGCCGCCGGACGAGCTGGCGCGTTTCGGCCTGATCCAGTTCCCCTGCGTGATCGGCGGCGTGGTGCCGGTCATCAATGTGCAGGGCATTGCGCCGGGTATGCTGAAGCTCGATGGCGCGGCGCTCGCCGGCATCTTCCTCGGTCGCATCAACCGCTGGAACGATCCCGCGCTGGTCGCGCTCAATCCCGGCCTGAGCCTGCCGGACGCGCGCATCACCGTCATCCATCGTTCCGACGGTTCCGGCACCAGCTTCAACTTCACCCACTACCTTTCCGAGATCAGCCCCGACTGGAAGACCCGGGTCGGCGAAGGCACCACGGTGCAATGGCCGACCGGCATCGGCGGCAAGGGCAACGAAGGCGTCACCGCTTATGTGCAGCAGGTGCGCGGCGCCATCGGTTATGTCGAGCTGTCCTACGCATTGCAGAATCACCTGTCCTTCACGCAAATGAAGAACAGCGCCGGATATTTCATCACTCCGGACGAGGCAAGCTTCTCGGCCGCCGCCGCCAGCGCCGGCTGGGCCAACGCCGCCGACTTCTATCTGGTCATGACCAACGCCCCCGGCGAGAACGCCTGGCCGATCACCGCGACCAACTTCATCCTGATGCGCAAGCAGCCGCCGAACGCCGCGGCCGCGGGCAATGCGTTGGAGTTCTTCCGCTGGGTCTATCGCCACGGACAGAACCAGGCCAAGGCGCTGGATTATGTCCCGCTGCCGGCCGAACTGGTGCAACAGATCGAAGCCTACTGGAGCCGCGCCGGCGCCCGGTAAGCAGCACGCGCACAATCATAAGAACGCTCTCCGGTTTTTCATTCTGGTCTCAAGCGCGAGCCGCAAGGTTCGCGTTTTTTTTGCCGCCCGAATACGCGCCATGTCACAGCGCTGTAACAAAAACATCCTTTCATATGCGTATCCGCTGGCGATGCCGGCTTCACCGCAAATGGAAACATCATGAAATCGATTCCGGCACGTTCCGCCGTCCTGTTGCTTCCCCTCGCCCTGATGACCGCCTGTGGCGGCAACACCGCGCCTTCGGCCACCGGCGACCAGGCCTCCACTCCGGACATGACGCAGCCGGCGCCGGTCAGCGCCGAAATCTCCGGCGCCGGCGCATCGTTCGTGTTTCCACTGATGTCGAAGTGGTCCGCCGACTACAACGCGGCCACCGGCCACAAGATCAACTACCAGTCGATCGGTTCCGGCGGCGGCATCGCCCAGATCAAGGCCGCCACCGTGGACTTCGGTTCCTCCGACAAGCCGCTGTCGCCGGAAGAACTGGCCGAAGCCGGCCTGGGCCAGTTCCCCTCGACGATCGGCGGCGTGGTGCCGGTATTCAATCTGCAGGGCATCCAGCCCGGCCAGTTGCGCCTGACCGGCCCGGTGCTGGCCGACATCTTCCTCGGCCGCATCGGCAACTGGAACGATCCGGCGATCGCCACGCTCAACCCCAGGCTCGCGCTGCCGGCGGAAAAGATTTCGATCGTGCACCGTTCCGACGGTTCCGGCACCAGCTTCAATTTCACCAACTACCTGTCCAAGGTCAGCTCCGACTGGCAATCGCAGATCGGCGAAGGCACCTCGGTGCAGTGGCCGGCCGGCGTCGGCGGCAAGGGCAACGAAGGCGTGACCTCGTACGTGCAGCAGATCAAGGGCGGCATCGGCTATGTCGAGCTGGCCTATGCGATCCAGAACGATCTGCCCTACGCTTCGTTGCAGAATGCGGCCGGACAGTGGGTCGCGCCCAGCACAGCGTCATTCGCCGCGGCGGCGGCCAGCGCCGACTGGAAAGCAGTCCGCGATTTCAGTCTGGTCATCACCAACGCGCCCGGCGAGAGCGCCTGGCCGATCACCGCGACCAATTTCATGCTGATGCCGAAACAGCCCAAGGATCCGCAGCGCGGCGATGCGACGCTGGCGTTCTTCAAGTGGGCCTTCGAGCAGGGCGGAAGCCAGGCCAGCGAATTGCACTACGTGCCGCTGCCGGCGGAACTGGTGCAGCAGATCGAGGCGTACTGGGCACAGGAATTCAAGCACTGAGCGGATGCCGCGCCTTCCGCGGCGCGGCTGTCTCCGGCGAATAACCGTCTCCTCCATTCGCAGATTCCCCCGATCCCATGAATACGCTTCCCCTGCCGACCATTGCCGACCGCGGCGCGCGCGATGCGCGAATGGATCGCTGGTTCCGCCATGCGCTGACCGCCGCCGCCGTCTTCGTGCTGGCGGCGCTCGGCGGCGCGGCGTTGTCGATGCTCTGGGGCGGACGCGAAGCCCTTGCCTCGCAGGGACTCGACTTCTTCTTCTCCAGCGACTGGAATCCGGTCGAAAACCGCTACGGCGCACTGGTGCCGATCTTCGGCACGCTGATCACCGCCGCCATCGCCATGCTGATCGCGGTACCGGTCAGTTTCGGCATCGCGTTCTTCCTGGCGGAGGTCGCACCGCGCTGGCTGCGCGGTCCGGTCAGTACCGCCATCGAACTGCTGGCGGCGGTGCCCTCGATCATCTACGGCATGTGGGGCCTGTTCGTGCTGGTGCCGGTGATGACCGAATACGTCACCCCGTGGCTCAACGATCGCCTCGGCACGCGGCCGGTCATCGGCATGCTGTTCCAGGGGCCGCCGCTGGGCATCGGCGTGCTGACCGCGGGTTTCGTGCTGGCGATCATGGTGATTCCGTTCATCGCCTCGATCATGCGCGAAGTGTTCCTGACCGTGCCGACGCCGCTGAAGGAGTCGGCCTACGCGCTGGGATCGACGCGCTGGGAAGTGACATGGGACATCGCGTTGCCCTATACGCGCTCGGCCGTCATCGGCGGCATCTTCCTGGGCCTGGGCCGCGCGCTCGGCGAAACCATGGCGGTCACCTTCGTGATCGGCAACAGCGTGCGCTTCTCGCCTTCGCTGCTGGAACCCAGCACCACCATCGCCGCACTGATCGCCAACGATTTCGCCGAAGCCACGCACGAATACCGTTCGGCGCTGCTGCTGCTGGGCTTCGTGCTGTTCGTGGTGACCTTCATCGTGCTGGCGATCGCACGCTTGATGCTGCGCCGTCTGGCGCGCAGGGAGGGCGACTGATGTCCATCTCCATGCAGAATGAACGCATCGCCAACCACCTGTACTGGCGGCGCCGCGCGATCGATGTCGCGGCGGCGCTGCTGTCCTGCATCGCCGCCGCGTTCGGCCTGTTCTTCCTCGGCTGGATTTTGTGGACGCTGGCAGCGAAAGGCATCCCGGGCATCAATCCCGATCTCTTCACCAGAATGACGCCCCCGCCGACACAGACCGGCGGCCTGCTCAACGCCTTCTTCGGCAGCGCGGTGATGTGCGGACTGGCGATCCTGATCGGCGCGCCGCTGGGCATGGCTGCCGGCACCTGGCTGGCCGAATACAGCCATGCGCGCCGGCTCGGCACCGTGGTGCGCTTCGTCAACGACATCCTGCTGTCGGCGCCATCGATCGTGCTGGGCCTGTTCGTCTACACGCTGTTCGTCATGCGGACCGGCGGCCGCTTCTCGGCGCTGGCCGGCGCCATCGCCCTGGCCTTCATCGTGCTGCCGGTGGTGTTGCGCACCACCGACGAGATGATGCGGCTGGTGCCGGTGCAGATGCGCGAGGCGGCGCTGGCGCTGGGCATCCCGCAATGGAAAGTCATCGTGCAGGTGCTGTATCGCAGCGCATCGGCCGGCATCGTCACCGGCATCCTGCTGGCGCTGGCGCGGATCTGCGGCGAAACCGCGCCGCTGCTGTTCACCGCATTCGGCAACCAGTACTGGAATGCCGATGTGCTGCAACCGATGGCCAGCGTGCCGGTGGTGATGTACCAGTACGCCGGCAGTCCCTATGCCTCGTGGCAGACGCTGGCCTGGGCGGGCGCGCTGGTACTGACCCTGTTCGTGCTGCTGGTCAGCCTGAGCGCGCGCGCATTGCTGCTGCGCAATCACGGCGCCCACTCCTGAGGAATCCGCATGCTCCCCACACCCTTCCTGCTCAATTCCGGCCGAGCCGCCGCCATCGCTTCCGAGCTGTCCACCGTCATGACTGAAACGATATCTTCTTCCAGCGCGGCGGCGCGCATGGCGCTGTCCATGCCCGAGCGCGAACCGCAGGCCGAAACCCCGGTCAAGCTGGCGGCGCGCGGGCTGGACTTCTATTACGACCAGTTCCATGCGCTGAAACGGATCGACCTGGACATCCGCGAGAAGTGCGTCACCGCCCTGATCGGACCCTCCGGCTGCGGCAAATCGACGCTGCTGCGCATCTTCAACCGCATCTACGCGCTGTATCCGAAGCTGCGCGCCACCGGCGAGGTGCTGCTCGACGGCAACGATATCCTGTCGCCGCAATACGCCTTGAACCGGCTGCGCGGCCAGATCGGCATGGTGTTCCAGAAGCCGGTGCCGTTCCCGATGACGATCTACGAGAACGTCGCCTACGGCATCCGCCATCACGAGAAACTGTCGACGGCGGAAATGCATGTCCGCATCGAGCAGGCATTACGCCAGGTTGCGCTGTGGGACGAGGTCAAGGACAAGCTGAAGCGCAGCGCGCTGGGACTTTCCGGCGGCCAGCAGCAGCGACTGTGCATCGCGCGCGCGGTGGCGCTGCGACCACAGGTGCTGCTGCTGGATGAGCCGACCTCGGCGCTGGACCCCATCTCGACCGCCCGCATCGAACAGTTGATCGAGGAACTGAAACTCGACTACACCATCGCCATCGTCACCCACAACATGCAGCAGGCGGCGCGCGTATCCGACTACACCGCCTTCATGTACCTGGGCGACCTGATCGAATACGGCCCCACCCACGCGATGTTCTCGCAACCGGCCAAGCAGCAGACCGAGGACTACATCACCGGTCGCTTCGGTTGAGCGTCCCCTGCCGCCATCCCGTTTCCACCGCCCATCGACACGACGAAATACGCATGAACGTCCAACCCCACGACCATATCGTCAAAAGCCACGATGAGGAGCAGCAGCGCCTGATCGGAGACATCGCCGTCATGGGCGAACTGGTGCTGTCGCAACTGGAAAACGCGCTGTCCTCGGTGGAGAACCGCGACAACGCGCAGGCGCGCCGCGTCGTCGTCGCCGACGAGCAGGTGGACAGCATGGAACACCGCATCAGCCAGGACGTGATGCGGCTCGCCTTGCGCGGACCGATGGCGCGCGACCTGCGCGAGATCCTGGCCGGCCTGCGCATTCCGACCGACCTGGAGCGCATCGGCGACCACTCGGCCGATATCGCCAAACGCGCGCTGGTGCTGAACCAGTCCTCGCCGGTGCCGCTGATCCGCAACCTGCGCGCGCTGGGCGAACTGGCCGCGCAGCAATTGCGCGATACCCTGGAAGCCTATCGCCGCAACGATGCCGACCGCGCCGTACAGGCGCGCGGCCACGACAACCAGATCGATATCCAGTACACGCGGCTGTTCCAGAACCTGGTGGCGCACATGACCGGAGAACCGCACGACATCCCGCCCTGTACGCATCTGCTGTTCATGGCCAAGGATCTGGAACGGATCGGCGACCATGCCACCAACATCGCCGAGAGCGTCTGGTTCCTGACCCACAATCACGCGCCGCTGCCGCCGCGCGAGAAGACCCACGATACCGACGCCTGAAGCTGCTCTGGAGGACATCGGCATCGTGATCGCCTGCCTGTCATTGCGGCTGGCAGGCGAAGGGGTAATCCCCCTGAGCGGTCCTCAAAAGTGGAACTATACGGCCATCGCCCGTTTCCGCATCGGCGCGATGGATCGACGCAACGACCCATCATCCGGTCCGGTCCCGGCTCCGGTTTTCGCATTGGCGCGGAAACCGGAACCCGATGCATTCAGTACGCGATATTCAACCTCGGAGTCGTCGGTGCGTAATCGATCCGCCGGCGTTCGCTGATCCGGCCTTCGCGGAGGCTTCCCTCGACCAGTTCGTAGCCCATCAACGCGAATACCCGATCGCCGATGAAAAGCGGGCGCGCGTTTCCGTACCAGTCCACGCAACTGGCCCGGCAGCCATCATCGACCGCGGTCTCCGGGGATGCGGAAAGCTCGCCTATCGGCGTCAGCTGCAGCTCGCGGTTGCGCAGATACAGAACGGCCGCCGACTGATCGAGATAGCGCTGCATCCCCCTGGGTGTCCACATCACGATCGGAAGACCGACAATGCCTTCCTGTGCCGATTGGCGCTTGTAGAAGAACCCGTGCGTCCGGGTTTCGCCCTGCGCGGCATCGGGCCTGACATAGCGGGCTCCGACCTGGGCCTCGTCGCGCCCCAATGCCACGCTGGTGAAATGCAGATCGCTGCCAGCGGAACCGATGATGATCGCATCGCGGCCCAATGCCTCGATGCGCTCCACCCGA
The DNA here is from genome assembly GCA_031263725.1 of Lysobacteraceae bacterium. GTDB lineage: Bacteria > Pseudomonadota > Gammaproteobacteria > Xanthomonadales > Xanthomonadaceae > JAITWM01. The sequence goes on from JAISFF010000003.1 coordinate 12,763, forward strand.
TGCTGCAGGGGAAGCATCCGCGGCGACTGTCGCTGTGTGTAGCGCAACGCATAACCGTTTCCGGATACCCCGGCACCTCCGTAAACCAGCCAGTCCCCGATGAACCGATTCTGCGGGTTATACCGCGAAATCGGTGGCAAAGGCTGGTAATCCGAAGCATCGGTCACGGCGGCGGCATCGCCGAACTTCTCCAACGGCACCCGCAGCAACGCGGTTCCGCCCATCGTGCGCTCCGACGACCACATGCCTTCGCCATCGCCTTGCGCGGTGACCAGTACGTTGAGATGACCATCCTTGTCCTGCAGGAACGACAGCTGGTTCGGCGGCGTGCCAGTAGTCTGGAGCATCGAGGGCGCCGAGCCATCCAGTGGCATGCGGAACACCGAGGAACGGTTGGCATCGCCGGCTTCGCTGCGCTGACTGATCGTCCAGATATAGACGGAATCCGCCGACACATAGAATACGCGCCCGTTCAGGCCGATCACGCCGGTGGAATCGCAGCGCATCTCCGGCTTCGAGAGGTCGCAACGCGTCACCGTATGCAAGGCGACACCATCCCGGCCCGGTTTCAGATTGCCGTCGCCCTGATAGATGCGCGTCGCGGGCAGGATGCGCTGGAAGTCCGCCGACGCCGCCTCACCCTGCCAGCGCCTCAGCGCAGGATAGAACGTCTTTTCGCGTAAGCTCTGCGGGTTGATCGAAAGCGGCGTATAGAAAATCAATTGATTGCCGATCAGCCGGCTGGCGGAGTTGTTCGAGGCGTAATAGTCGTTGCTGCGCAGGTGATAGGTCGCGCGATACCTGAGTACACCGCCCGCATCGAGATCGAACAGTCCGATCTCGGTCCCGCCCCTCTGGTAGCTGTAGCCAATCACAACCACCGTATCATCCGACACCAGCATTTCGTCGTACCAGGCTCCCGCTCCCGGATCGATATCCGGCGCAAAGGCGTCCACCGCCGATATCGGCCGCAGGCTGTCCCCGCCCAGTCCGATCGTGAACAACCGGCCACGGCGCAGGATCACCAGATGGTCGCCATGCTGCTTGACGATGCCGCCCTCGTCGACTCCGGCCGTCTGCACATTGGTCACCGAGTCCGCTTCCATCTCGCCGGAGAGGAGGGCATCAATGGCGGAAGCCATTTCCTCGTCCGAGGCTACCGACTCCAGCAGTTCCGGCGGCGGCATGACCGGCCCGCCATAGTTCCGGCTCCGGAACTCGTCGGCATCGGCCTCCCACTTCGCCAGCAACCGATCCAACGCCGCTTCATCGGCAAAGGCCTGCAACGTCTTCCCGGACGGGGATGAGGCGACCGGAATACCGTTGTTTCCCGGTCCCTGCGCCGGACCGCTGCCGGCATACTGGCAGCCGGACAACAGTCCAAGCCAGAGCAATCCGATACAAGGCTTGTGCATCACGTCTCTCCCCAATATGACCCGATCGGCCAGCAACCCGGCGCGCGGAGCCGAAGACAAATGCCGACCACGAATGAATCAACGCATGACTCCGGCAACGGGGTTCGACGGAACCGCGAAATACTGGGCCAGCGCTGCCGGGAACGCGTCTATCCGACACGCCGGCCATCAAACCGTGATGGTCTGGGTCAATGCGGCCCAACTCGGCGGCGGCGGCCAATCCGGCTCCTGATTGCCGTCCAGTACCCGCCGCAGGTCGCGTTTGTCGATCTGCGGCGCCAACGTATGCACCAGATCCAGCGCGTAGTCGCGCAAGACCCGCTCGCGCGGCAGTACCGCCCAGGCGATGCACTCCGCGATTTCCTGCGGCGCGGGCAATGCGCGCAGATCGGTGTCGGCGGCGTTGACCGCCATCTCCGCCAGCAGGCCGACTCCCAGCCCGGTCCGGACATAGGTCTTGATAAGATCGGCATCCAGCGCGGTCAAGGCGATGTTCGGCTCGACGCCGACAGTGGCGAAGGCGCGCCGCAACGAGGACCCGGCCCGCGTGGAAGAGTCATAACTGATCAGCGGATAAGCCGCCAGCGTACGGATGTCGGGCCGTGCGTCCAGCTGATCGAGTTCGTGCCCGCGCGGCACCAGCAACAACCGCCGCCATCGGTACAACGGAATCGCGATGCCTTCGGGAGGCTTCCCGCCCGCCGTGCTCACGATCGCCATGTCCACTTCATCCTGGCCGATCAGATCCAGGATCGCGCCCTCGCCCGCCTGCTGAAGGTGCACGCTCACTTGCGGAAAAGCGCGCTTGATCCGGGCGATGGCCGGCGGCAGGACGAAACGCGACTGGGTATGGGTGGTCGCCAGAATCAGCTGCCCCTGGTCCTCGCCCCGCTGGTTGGCGGCGTAGGTGCGGATGTTGTTGACTTCCGCCAGCACCGCGCGCGCGCGTTCGATGACCTCGCGACCGGCCGGGGTGATCGATTCCAGGCTGCGTCCCTTGCGTGCGAACAGCAGGAAACCAAGTTCGTCCTCCAACTGTTTAAGTTGTTTCGACAGTCCCGGCTGGGTCGCATGCACACGGGCGGCCGCCAGCGTGATATTGAGGTCGGCATCCGCGATGGCGACCAGATACCGGAGTTGAATCAATGTCATATCGGATTTTCCATAAAATCGACAGGCCACATCATGGACGAAAAAACGATGCCGGGCAGCGGTTCCATCATGTCACGGACGATGTGCTTATAACGATAAGGAATGACAAGAAAGGCCTTGGTTATTTCCCAGCCTCGCGGGCAAGGCATAGGGTAGGCCTGTCGATTCGGATCGCCGTCCCCCACTCCGACAGTCTGTCCCCTCCAGAATCCGTCCCCCGGCCGCGAGCTTCCCGACCAGGCGGATCATTCCGGAAAGCAGATTCCCCACTCCGTCCCGGAATACCGCAGGCCGACATTTCCCCCGCTCATGTCATCGCCGCACGGCGGGGGGACGGACTTCTCCCCAGGACGATGCGGACGCGCGGACACTTTGGCGATCCAGGCTCCGCATCCCGAATGCGGATTCCAACAGATCCAGATTTCAGGAAATTCACATGGCAATCCACGACAGCATTCTCGACACCATCGGCCGGACCCCGGTGGTTCGCCTCAACAAACTGGCCCCCAGGCACGCGCAGGTCTACGTCAAGGTCGAATCGTTCAATCCCGCCGGATCGGTCAAGGATCGCCTGGCGCTGGCCATCATCCTCGATGCCGAGGCCAAGGGCCTGATCAAACCCGGCGACACCATCGTCGAAGCCACTTCCGGCAATACCGGCGTCGCCCTGGCCATGGTCTGCGCCGCACGCGGCTACCGTTTCGTCGCCACGATGGTGGAAACCTTCTCGGTCGAGCGCCGCAAGCTCATGCGTGCCTATGGCGCCAAGGTGATCCTCACGCCGGCCGCCGAACGCGGCAGCGGCATGGTCCGCAAGGCCGAAGAACTGTCGAAGAAATACGGCTGGTTCCTGGCGCGCCAGTTCCAGAACCCGGCCAACGCGGCCTATCACCGCAACACCACCGCAGCGGAAATCCTGCGCGACTTCGCCGGCCGCAGGCTGGACTACTTCGTCAGCGGCTGGGGCACCGGCGGCACGCTGACCGGCGTCGGCGAAATGCTGAAAGTCGCCCGTCCCGAAGTGAAGATCGTCGCCACCGAGCCGGAAGGCGCGGCCATGCTGTCCGGCAAGGAATGGCAGCCGCACAAGATCCAGGGCTGGACGCCGGACTTCATCCCCGACGTGCTGAACCGCGAGGTGCCCGACCAGCTTCTGCCGATCGACGACGCCAGCGCCATCATCACCTCGCGCCGTCTGGCCACGGAGGAAGGCATCTTCGTCGGCATCTCCGCCGGCGCCACCACCGCCACCGCGCTCAGGATCGCCGAGTCGGCGCCCGAAGGTTCGGTGGTCCTGGCGGTATTGCCCGACACCGGCGAGCGCTACTTCTCCACGCCGTTGTTCGAAGGCATCAACGAAGGTTCCGACGACGAGTGGCTGGCATCGCTCGGATAAGGAAGAGAAAATCGAAGAAAAAATGAATGGGCTGCGATCCGGCGAACTCCAAAACGCCGGATCGCTTTTTTTGCGGGCGCCGCCGCCCGCGTTTTCACATCATCAAGCGGCCATCGCTGTCATGCGTGACCGTGCAGACCTCCACGATCGTCCAGATGTATATCGGTATCCACAGCACGCCGCAGGAGACCCAGGCGCAGATCAGCTGGACCAGGCCATTGCGGGTGTAACCGGCATACAGATTGTGGATGCCCGGAAACCCGATGAGACCGATGATCGCACCCAGCACGATGTACAAGGTCTGGCTTTTCAGCGGCACGGCCACCGCCGGTGACCGGGAAAGCATCGGAGCAATGCCGGAAACGGCGCGATCGGAGGCGGTGGACGCAGCGGGCGCGGACCACGGATCGAATCCGGCACCGCACTGCTCACAGCGGGTCGAGTCCGGAGACAATTCGGCCCCGCATTGCGCGCACTGGTTCATTATGAGCATCCCCCCGTTTGACTACGGCAATTCTAGCGCAACCACTCTCCTCAGGAAACGAACCCGGACGGGAATCGATCCAGACCGGTTTCTTCGAAACGACGGGACCGCCGATTGCCGACCGCCAGTGGCGGCCAGCGCCCCTTCTAGAACTTCATCGTGCCGGTGCCGAGGTAGCGCTGGTGCCAGGCATAGGCTTCGTTCAACAGGTGCGGCGTGTGCTTGCCCTGGCTGTCGCGGAATGCGCGATCGAAATAATCCTGCAGCATCGGACGGTAATCCGGATGCGCGCAGTTGCCGATCACCACGTTGGCGCGCTGCTTCGGCGACAGGCCACGCAGGTCGGCCAATCCCTGTTCGGTGACCAGTACCGCGACATCGTGCTCGGTGTGGTCCACATGGCTGACCATCGGCACGATGCACGAGATGGCACCGTTCTTGGCCGTGCTGGGCGTCATGAAGCAGGACAGGAAACCGTTGCGCGCGAAATCACCGGAACCGCCGATGCCGTTGATGATGCTGGTGCCGGCGACGTGCGTGGAATTGACGTTGCCGTAGATGTCGGCTTCGACCAGGCCGTTCATCGCGATGCATCCCAGCCGCCGGATCAGTTCGGCATGGTTGGAAATGCTCTGCTGGCGCAGGATGACCCGCGAGCGGTAATAATCGATCCTGTCCATGAATTCGTCGACCGCCGACTCGCTCAGCGACACCGCCGTCGCCGAGGCCACGGTGATGATGCCTTCGCCGACCAGCTCCAGCATTGCGTCCTGGATGACCTCCGTGTAGGCCGTCAGTTTGCCGAATCCGGCATCCTTCAGTCCGTCCAGCACGGCATTGGCGATATTGCCGACGCCCGACTGCAGCGGCAGCAGATGCTCGCCCAGCCGTCCCTTCCTGATCTCGTGGCGGAAGAACTCCACCAGGTGCCCCGCGATCATCTTGGAACCTTCGTCCGGCGGGGTGAAGCTAGTCATGCGATCCGGCGTGTCCGTCTCCACCACGGCCACTATCTTGGAGGGATCGCAGTAGAAATACGGCTCGCCGATGCGGTCACCGGGATTCAGCAGCGGAATCGGCTGCCGGTGCGGCGGCGCCAGTGGCGCCTGATAGATGTCATGCATGCCCTCCAGGCTCATCGGCTGGCGCTGGTTGACCTCCAGGATCACCTTGTCGGCCAGATCGAGCCAGGCCGGATTGTTGCCCACCGATGTCGAAGGAATCAGGCGGCCGTCCGGCAGAATGCCGGTGACTTCGACCACGGCCATGTCGACCTTGCCCAGGAAGCCGTAATAGGCGTACTGCGCGACATGCCCCAGATGGATGTCCATGTATTCGATGCGACCGTCGTTAATGCGCGCGCGCAGATCCGGGTCGGACTGGTAAGGCAGGCGGAAGCCGATGCCGCCGGAACGCGCCAGTACGCCGTCCAGCTCGGGCGCGGTCGATGCGCCAGTCAGCACGCGCACGGAGAAGTCCTCGCCACGCTCGTGCGCCTGGGTGATGCGCTTGGCCAGCGCTCCCGGTATCGCCTTGGGATAACCGGCGCCGGTGAATCCGCTCATGCCCACAGCCATATCCGGAAGAATCAGTTCAGCCGCTTCTTCCGCACTCATCCGCCGGGCGGCCAAACCCACATGCCCCACTCGCATCGTCATATCATCCACCAACCCAGAAGCCAAAGGAGATGAGGCACCATTCTATCCCGTATGGGCATGCCGATTCCGGTATCCGCAGTGTCGGTTTTAGCCTGGTACCCCTTGCCCATGCAGGTTCCGCAGGGGCGCAGTCGGCGCCGCGGAAACGGACCGAGAGATTCAACTCCTTTATCGGCCGAAATTCCAGCCCTGGGCATATTCGACCATCGTCGCCTCGACTTCGTCGGCCGAACGTGCAAGCGCCGCCGTCAGCACCCGGTGCCCGTCGTCGGTGATCGCCACATCGTCCTCGATGCGGATGCCGATGCCGCGCCACTTTTCCGCGATGCCCGGAGCGTCCGCCGCGATGTACAGCCCCGGCTCGATGGTGAACACCATGCCCGGTTCCAGCAGTCTCGATTCGCCGTCGATCCGGTAGTCGCCGACATCATGCACGTCCAGTCCCAACCAGTGTCCGCTCTTGTGCGGATAGAACCGCTTGTACTGGCCGCTGGCGATGTTTTTCCGCAGGCTGCCTTGCAGCAGACCCAACCGCAGCAGCCCGTCGGTCAGCACCTCGACCGCCGCGGCATGACCAGCCTCGTAGGGAACGCCGGGCCGCGCCTGCGCCAGCGCCGCTGCCTGCGCCGCCCCGACCAGATCGTGCAATGCGCGCTGTGCGGCGGTGAAGCATCCATTGACGGGGAAAGTGCGGGTGATGTCGGACGCGTAACCACGGTACTCCGCGCCGGCATCGATCAGGACCAGATCACCGTCGCGGCAGGTGGCATTGTTGTTGACGTAGTGCAGCACGCGCCCGTTGGCGCCGGCGCCGACGATGCTGTTGTACGCCGGCCAGCCATCGTGGGCGCGGAACACCCGCTCGACCTCCGCCTGCAGTTCGTATTCGCGGATGCCCGGACGGGCTGCGGCCATCGCGGCCCGGTGCGCATCGACGCTGATGTCGGCCGCGTACTGCATCAATCGCAGCTCATCGCGCGACTTGAACAGACGCTGCTCGTGCAGCAGATAGCCCAGATCGAGGAACTCGTGCGGCAGTTGCGCACCCTGGCGTCTTTGCGCACGCACACGGTTGACCCAGCCGATCAGCTTGAGATCGAAATCCGCATCGCGGCCGAAGTGGTAGTACACCCGCGAACGCCCTTCCAGCAACCCGGGGAGGATCTCGTCGATATCGTCGATCGGATAGGCATCATCCATGCCGTGTTGCTCGACCGCGCCTTCCGGACCCGCACGCGCCCCGTCCCAGGCCTCGCGGTCGCGGTCGCGGTCACGGCAGAACAGCAGCGCTTCGCCATGCGCCCGTCCGGGGATCAGCACCAGCACCGCTTCCGGTTCGGGGAACCCGCACAGATACCAGAAGTCGGAATCCTGCCGATACGGATAATGGGAATTACCGCTGCGGACGCGCGGCGGCGCCGAAGGCAGGATCAGAATGGCGTCCTCGCCGGCCATCTCCATCAGCGCCGACCGGCGGCACGCATATTCGGCCGCACCGATCTCGGCGGGCGGCTTGTCCGTCATCGGATTCATCGCTCAGTTCAGCCTGTTCCGATGCCTCGGCCCCAGCACGCAATCTCCGTGCAGCAGCAAAGCCGCGACGCGGACGAACTCCTCCAGTTCCGAAAGGGCGTCTTCTTCCTTGTCCTGGTCGTCTTCCGCGCCCTCCTGGACCGACGCACCGGCCAATCGCGCCAGGTCCTGCAGCGCCTCCTGGCTTTCCTCGGAAAGCGTCCGCGCCGCGCCCGCGGCCAGACCGAACCCGCCGAGGAATCCCTGGCACCACTCGAACAGCGCCCCGGCGCGGTCATCCAACGGCGCGGTCGCTTCCGGTAACAGCAGTTCGAAGCCGAACTCGCCATCCTCGAGCTGTTCGACGCTGGCCCGGCGCAGCGCCTGCAATGCGCTGTCCGTCGCCGGCACCGGCGCATCCGGATCGGCCAGCACCCTGGCCGGCCAGTCCGGCGCGTCCTCGCCGCCGCCGCACAACCATCCGCACAGCGCGCCATGCAGCTCCGCCGCCGAGACCCCAAGCCCAAGCGCCGTGCTTTCCTGCGCCACACTCGTGCTGTCCGGTAATTCACTCATGCTCACATCCGCCTGGTTGAAATTCCGCCGCGAGCATCCGCGCCGGAACAGACAATCCTCACCCGATTCCGCCTGCCCGCCCCGATGCCGCCTTGTCGCTGGATAAGCATCTGCCTACACTGCGAATATCAATTGATTCGCTTGACCGATCAATCCATTGGAATCGCCTCGCTCCCTTTCGGCCTCGGGCCGTCATCGCCGGCCATGAAACTACTGCTGATCATCGAAACCGCCGTTCTGCTGTTGCTGCTGGCATTGCTGTTGCGGCGGCGGAACCGGCCTGCCCCGCCCGATGCGGCGTCCAGTATCGACCGCGAACGCGATGAACATCTTAAACTCGCCCTATGGGGATCGGGTGAACACTTCTGGGATTACGATCTCAAACTCAGCCGGCTCACCCTGATCCAGCCCGATGACTCGCCCACGCTGGCGCATATGCTGCCGAGCATCCATTTCGACCAGAGCCTGAACCAATTGCCGCCGGTGCATCCGCAGGACGAAGCCCTGGTGGAGCGGCGCCTGCACGACCACCTGCAGGGCCGCACCGACTTGTTCATCTCCGAGCACCGGATCGACCCGCAAAACAACGGCAACTGGATCTGGGTCCGGGCGCGCGGCCGGGTCGTCGAGCGCGATCAGGACAACCACGCCGTGCGCATGGCCGGCACTGTCCGCGACATCACCGCCAACCGCCATGCCGATGCCGAACGCCGCATCGCCAGCGAGGTGCTGCGCAGCATGAGCGAGGCCGTTGCCGTGCTGGATCAGGATTTCCGCTTCGTCGCGGTCAACCCGGCCTTCACCAGGATCACCGGATACAGCGACATGGAGGCGCTGGGCAAGCCCATCGCCATCCTCGACAGCGAACACGACCGCGAACACCAGGAACGTTCGCGCCAGGATCTGGCGGACCGGCCGCAATGGCAGGGCAATGTGTGGATGGCCAATCGCAACGGCCAGGAGATCCTCTGCCACATCAAGCACAACGCTGTCTTCGACAGCAACGGCAAATGTTCCTTCCGCGTGGTCGTGCTCAGCGACATCACCGAGCAGAAACGCGCCGAGCAGGAACTGCGCTACCTGGCCAATTACGACGCGCTGACCGGCCTGCCCAACCGCTCGCTGCTGGCCGAACGGCTGGCCGAGGCGATCCTGGCCGCGCGCCAGGATGGCAGCTACATCGCGGTATTGTTCCTGGATCTGGACCGCTTCAAGGACGTCAACGACTCGCTCGGCCACGCCGTGGGCGACCGCGTGCTGCATGCCGCCGCCGAGCGCGTCCAGCAGATGATCGGCAGCCAGCACACGGTCGCCAGGCTCGGCGGCGACGAATTCACCGTCATCCTCGAACACCTCAAGTCGCGCGAAGAAGCCACCGGGACCGCGCAGCGGGTGATCGAGGCCTTCTCCAAGCCGCTGTTCTTCGGCGACCACCGCGAGATCAGCGTCTCCATCTCGATCGGCATCAGTCTGTATCCGGACCACGCGCAGATCCCCACCGATCTGCTCAACCATGCCGACACGGCGATGTACCACGCCAAATCGGCCGGCCGCCGCACCTGGCAACTGTATTCGCCGCAGATGGACGAGACCACCCAGCATCGCGCCACCCTGGCCAATTCGCTGCGCCGGGTGCTGGAACGCGACGAACTCAAGCTGGTCTATCAACCGCGCTATTCGCTGGTCAGGCAGCGCGCGGTTTCGGTGGAAGCCCTGCTGCGCTGGCGCAGCGACGAATTCGGCGATGTCTCGCCGCAACAGTTCATCCAGCTGGCCGAGAGTACCGGCAGCATCCTGGACATCGGCGAATGGGCGCTGCGGCAGGCCTGCCTAACCCTGCGCCGCTGGCAGCAACTGGGACTCAACGATTTCAACATCTCGGTCAATGTGTCCGCAGTCCAGTTGCAGCGCGGCGACCTGCCGGGAACGATCGAACGCATCCTCGGCGAGACCGGCGTCCCGGCCAGGAACCTGGAGCTGGAGCTGACCGAAAGCGCGGTCATGGCCAATTTCGAGCGCAACGCCAGCATCCTCAGCGCCTGCCGCGAGATCGGCACGCGCCTGTCGATCGACGACTTCGGCACCGGGTACTCCTCGCTGGCCTACCTCAAGCGACTGCCGATCACCGCGCTCAAGATCGACCGCGCCTTCATCGGCGACCTGATCCGCGACCCGGACGACGAAGCCATCACCACCGCCATCATCAACATGGGCCACGCGCTGGCGCTTACCGTGATCGCCGAGGGAGTCGAATCGTTCGGGCAATTGCGCTTCCTGCAGAACCGGCGCTGCGACGAGGTCCAGGGCTATCTGGTCTCGCCGCCACAGGAGGAGGCGCGGTGCCTGGAATACCTGATCCGCTCGCCGAAGCCCGGCGAGTACCGGCCCGGTTGAATCACGCCCCCGATCCCGCCGCACCGGCTATGATTGACCCTTCACCGTGTATCCGACATCGTGACCCCCCATGGAACCCGCCGATACCATCGCTGCCCTGAACAGTCTGGCCGCCCGCGTCGAAAAACTGACCGAATACTGTCGGCGGCTGGCCACGGAAAATCGCAGCCTGCGTCACCAGCAGGAACAGTTGGTCAGTGAACGCGCGCAGTTGCTGGCCAAGAACGAACAGGCGCGGATGCGGGTGGAAGCAATGATTTCCCGGCTCAAATCGCTGGAGCAGCACACATGAGCGCCACGGAACCCGTCAACGTCCGCGTCCTCGACCGCGAATACACCGTCGGCGTCGTTCCCGACGAGCGGGAGAGCCTGCTGGCCGCCGCCACACTGCTCGACAAGCGCATGCGCGAACTGCGCGGCGACAACCGCATGGTCACCATCGACCGCATCGCGGTGCTGACCGCGCTCAACTTCGCCCACGAACTGCAGCAGTTGCGCAACGAGGCCGACGCGCGCGCGCGCGCGCTGACGCGGACGCTGGAATCGCTCAATCTGCAGCTCGATCACGCATTGAACGCGCTGTCACGGGACTGAACCGGCCCGGCCTCCGCGTTGACCTGGTTTCACGATTCCGCCGCGCAGGCAACCCGTACGACTAGGCAACGGCGGCGGCAGGGCTATAATGGATTTGCGTTCTCTGCCGTGAACGACAGCGTGTGCAAACATATCGCCTTGTCCCTTAAATACGACCACGGGAGCGTGACGGAACCGGGGGTGCATGTCCGCCTTGGCAGCGGGAAGCCCGATGGTTCAACAGCGTTCCCACTTGAACCTCGGGTTCAAGGTCGTTTCGCACGCATCGCCACGGCGGAGGATGCTTTTTTTTGCGAAGCGTGAACCGGCAATGCCGGCGCACGCTTTCCATACTTCATTCCCGATGCCGGGTCCTCGCGACCGTTCGGCGTCCCCGCATGGCGTGAATCACACGATGACACTGGACCGAGCCACCTTGCGCCGGCAATTGCGCGAACGCAGGCGCGCGATCCCGGCCTCCGAACGCATCGCCGCCGCCCAGATCCTCGCCTCGCGCCTGCTGGCGCTGCCGTTCTTTCCGCAGACCGGCCACATCGCCGGCTACTGGGCGGCGGACGGCGAAATCGGCCTGCACGACTTCCTGCTGCGGCTGCCCGCCGGAACGAGCTACTGCCTGCCCGTGCTGGATGGCGAACGGCTGCGTTTCGCGCCGTGGCGTTCCGGCGATCCGCTGGCGACCAACCGCTACGGCATTCCAGAACCGGATGTGGCGCTTTCTTCCACGTTGCCGGCCGAAGCAATGCACTTGATCGTCATGCCGCTGGTGGGATTCGATGCGAATGGCGGCAGGCTGGGCATGGGCGGCGGCTGGTATGATCGCAGCCTCGCTTTCAGACAGAGTCGCCCCGCTCCGCCCTGGCTGGTTGGGGTCGGCTTCGACGCGCAAAGGATCGATGCGCTGAACGCAGAATCCTGGGACGTGCCTGCCGACGCGATCTGCACCGAAAACGCGACCCTGTTCCACAACACGATCCCATCATGACGCAACGCAAACGCTATTGGCTGATGAAGTCCGAACCGGACGCCTTTTCCATCGACGATCTGAAAAAGGCCGGCACCGAACCCTGGAACGGTGTGCGCAACTATCAGGCGCGCAATTTCATGCGCCACAATATGCACCCCGGCGACGGCGTACTGTTCTATCACTCCAATACCGCCGTCCCCGGCATCTACGGCATCGCCGAGGTCGCCAGCGAGTCCTATCCAGACTCCACCCAGTACGACCCCAAGACACCTTATTTCGACGAAAAGGCGACGCTGGAGGAACCGCGCTGGTTTCTGGTCGATGTGCGCTTCGTCCGCAAGCTGGCACAGCCGATCACGCTGGCCGCCATCCGCCAGCGCGCCGACGACCTCGGCGAGGACTTTGCCCTGATCCACAAGGGCAACCGGCTTTCGGTGCTGCCGGCCACTGCCGCACAATGGAAAATCCTGCTCTCTCTGGAAAAGAACTGATGTCCGCAAGCAAGCGCCTGGCCGCGGAGAAAGCCATCGAGTACGTCGAGGACGGCATGATCGTCGGAATCGGCACCGGCTCCACCGTCGCCCATTTCATCGACGCCCTGGCCCGGATCAAGCGCCGGATCAAAGGCACGGTCTCCAGTTCCGAACAGAGCAGCGAACGTCTGCGGCAACACGGCATCGAAGTGCTGGATCTGAACCAGACCGGCCCGCTGTCCCTCTACGTGGACGGTGCCGACGAATGCGATCCGCGCAAATGCCTGATCAAGGGCGGCGGCGGCGCGCTGACCCGGGAAAAGATCATCGCCGAGGCCAGCCGGCATTTCATCTGCATCATCGATCCCTCCAAGCAGGTGCCCGTCCTCGGACGCTTTCCGCTGCCGGTCGAAGTGATCCCGATGGCGCGCAGCCTCGTCGCCCGCGAGATACTGGCCCTCACCGGCGGCCAGCCGGTCTGGCGCGACGGCACCATCACCGACAACGGCAATCTGATACTCGACATCCACCACCTCGACATCCTCGATCCGGTCGCCATGGAGCGCGAACTCAACCAGATCCCCGGCATCGTCAGCGTCGGTCTGTTTGCGCGCCGCGCCGCCGATACCGTCATCGTCGGCGGCGAACCGCCGAAGCTGCTCTAGTCGTCGCCGGGCTCCGCCGCCGCACCCCTGCCGCGCCGGAGCCAGGACAGGCCCGCAGCGACGAAACGGCACAAGCGGGCCAGGCATCCAGCGAGCCGTTCGAGCACATCGTTTCAACCGGTTCCGCAGTATCATTCCCGCCCGTGGACATCGATCTTCTCCCGTGGGCACGCCGGCTGATTCCAGCGGCAATCGCGATTGCGGTCCTGGTCTGGGCGGCGCGCGATCTCCCCGGATACAAGCTGCGCGGCGACCGCGAGGCGCAGAACGTCCTGATTCTGTCCACCGCCGTGCTGATGGGCATACGCTGGTTCAATGTCGACGCATTCGAAGGCGTGCATCTGCATTTTATCTGGGCCTGCATCGCCGCCCTGATGTTCGGCGCGCGCTTCGCGCTCTGCGCGATGGCCCTGGTCAGCCTGGTCGCCTGGGCCATGCACAGCGCCTGGCATGGTCCGTTTTCCGACTTCCTCGCCACCAGCGCGATTCCAGTCGGCGTGGTCAGCATGGTGGCGTGGGCCGTGGCGCGTTGGCTGCCGGCCAATATCTTCATCTACGTCCTGTGCACCGCCTTTGCCAGCGGCGCCCTGTCCATCGCTTCCAGCAATCTGTTCAAGGCGGCGATGAATGCCTGGTTCTTCATGGACGAACCGTCCTGGCCCTATCTGATCGCGACCCCGCCCATGATGTTCGGCGAAGGCTTCTTCTGCGGTGGCGCGATGGTATTGATCGTGGTCTATCGCCCGCAATGGTGCGCATCGTTCGATGATGACCGCTATTTGGCGCCGCCGACCGACGACAAGAAATGATCCGCGCGGATTTCGCAATGCCGTCGCAAGGGCAGGCATGTCATACGCCGCAACGATAGACAGCGCCGCGACGGTCCGTCGCCAGATCGCCTTGCCGTTCGACCTCATCGAACCGTCGGCATTCTTCCGGTACCGGATATGGCAGAAGGGCGTGTCTTCCCCTTCGAGAACCGGCCACCGATCATACCCGCCAATCCCAATCCGGCCAGCGCCAGCATGATCCACTTGCCGTAGTTACGGCGATAACGCGACTCGCTGTTGCAGACGATATCCGACGACACGCGTCTGCCGCGCGGCGCATCCCGGTCGAACGCGACATTCTCCTGCTCCCGCACATATCGCCTGAAGGCATCCGGATCGTCCACCGGATACAGCGCCGCACCCCAGGAGTGGAACTGCCCTACTCTGGGCTGGAAGAACCAGCGGTCGCCCGCCTGCCACAACCAGCCGGACCGGCTGTCCTTGGCGTTGCGCAGCTCGTCCACCCTGCGCATGCCGGCCACGTCCACTCCGCTCAAACGGCGCATCCTGGTATTGCGCGAGATCAGTCCGGGAAATCCTCTTCGGCTCTGCTGGCCCCATATATCGAATGCTTCGGTCACGAAAACATCGTGACCGTCACTGAATACGCCGGGGGCCAGAATATCCACGCGCGCTCCCACGAAAGGCGAAGCGCAGGCCAGTCCGAGTTGATCGCGCTTGTAGTCCCAATAGAAAATGCTGTGCGGATTGGAGAACCATTCGTGATTGGCATAATTCCGATCCGCCATCAGCAGCTCCAGCCCGCTCGCATCCACTCCCCCCACCCTGTCGGGGAATGCGTGCTGATGGGCGTAATAACGACCACTGCTGCGATCGTATCCATATTCGTCCTGCCACTGCGCGTGGTCCGGCCTGATTATCTCGAATGCATGCGGATTCGCGCCCGCCAGAACTTCCCCGTCGTAATACACCCGGTTCGCGTCTTTCAGATAATGATCGCTTTCGCGTTCATCGGCGAACGCCACTATCGCGGCCGAGCGCGCATCGGAACCAGCCAGCAAACGGCCTTCGTAGAAAATATGCCTGTCATCCACGGCATAGTCGCCTTGAAACGCCTTCAGTTCGCGCCCGTTCGCCTCCGGCATCGATACCAGTTCGTTATAGTGGGCCTTGAGCTTGCCGGGATCGCGGCTATCGTCCGACGCGAATACATAACGCCACAGCGGTTCGTGCGGATTGTCCTTCTCGGAACTGCAGAACCAGCTGTTCGTTCCGTCGCTGACATAACCGTCATTCGCATAGACCAGTCTGCTCGGGTCCAGCCTCTCTATGGCGACATTGCCGCAATAGACGGCATTCTTGTCCTTGCCCAGAGGATGCCCCTGAGCCCCCTCGCCCAGCTTCTCGAAAGTCGCGGCATCCGCATCCGGCAAGATGAAGTAGCCACTGCCGGGGATCAGGACATAGACTTGGTTCTCGTATACGGAGAACCAGCTTCCCGGGATACCCTCGCCGTCGATCGACGCACTGCTTCCCTTCATTGTCACGATCAAAGCCACAAACAACCCGCTGCTGACCATGACCAACAGCGCCAGCATCATCCACCTGCGGTTGGCTGTGGTCTTTTCCTCCAGTCCACCCCCCATCTGTCTCTCCACTGCAATAGCGGCTTCTATTTCCGCGGTGGAATTATCGTTCACCTCACGGCCCGCCACCATAGGAACGCGTCCGGGCGAATGCGCATCCGTCCCGCATGTACGTGTGCACTGTGGCCCGGAACACGGCAGCCATGCTCCCGCGCGCTGACCCTGGCAAAGCACGTCGCGACAACCATGGCATCGTCGGTTGCGGGAGACATGCGGCCGTGTTGTATGGCGGAACGCTCTTCGTCTGCCGACACGGCCAGCGATTGACCTATGCCAGCACGCGGGAGAATGCCGGAGAACGCGCTATCCGGCGTGTGGCGGAACGGATACGGGAACGGTCGGGCTGGGAGCCGGGCATCCTGAATGGCGATGGCGGCAAGCCCAAGGGGATGCACGGGCGAACCCACGAACGGCTGATGCAATCGGCGGGCAGAGCCTGACGATGAGTGGCGTAGCAGTTGCGGCGGAACGTGAAGCTGTCAGTGAGATGGCGGAAAGGACGGTTGCCAAGGTGGCGCCAGGTACCTTCGCCGGTAAACCAAGCCTCCCCACAGCCTGCACGTCCCGCTTTCGGGCAAATGGGGCCGCCTTGCACACGCCTCTCTCACCCTTGGGTCCAGGCGCGGAGAAAACCCTCCTGCGAACGCCGCAGCTCCCCCCTCTTGACCTGAACCCCGGATTGCAGGAAGGTTCTCCGCTGTCGCCCAATTGCATCCGCTGCCATGAATCTTTCGCGCCTGCTTCTGCTCGTCTCCGTCCTGCTGCTCGCCAGTTGCGCCACCCGTTCGCCATGGGTGGAAATCGGCGGCAAGCACTATCAGGTGGAGATCGCCGACAACAATGATTCGCGTGCGCGCGGACTGATGTTTCGCGATCAATTGCCCTTGGACCACGGCATGTTGTTCATCCATGAAGTCGAAGCGCCGCAGGCCTACTGGATGAAGAACACCCGCATCCCGCTCGACATCCTGTATTTCGACAACCATCGCAAGCTGGTATCGCAGCAACGTGACGTGCCGCCCTGTTCCGCTGGCAATGCCTGCCCGAGCTATCCCAGCATTCGCGCCGCGCGCTATGTGCTGGAGTTGAACGCCGGCCAGGCCCAGCAGCTGAATCTGGAGAACGGCGTCGAATTGCGTATCGCTCCAGGCGTCAACGCAGCGGCCATTCCCTGATTCCGCGGACGCAGGGCGCTTGATTCCAGACGCCTGCGCCCCCAGTCATAACCTCATGGAAATCCAACTGACTCTGCCCGAATGGGACCAGCTTGCCGCGCTGGATGACGACCAAGTGCCGCTGCTGCCGGCGCTGTTGCTGATCGCGCGCGACGAGTATCCGGATCTGGATCCGAAGCACTGCGATGCGCTGGTGCGCGCGCACGTCGATCATCTGCGGGTCGAGGTGAATTCGATCCCGGAGCGGCCAATGAAGATGGCGGCGATCAACCATCATCTGTTCGGCGAACTCGGTTACGGCGCCAACCACAAAGAGTATTACGATCCGCGCAACAGCTACCTCAACCAGGTGCTCGAACGCAGGCTGGGCAATCCGGTCTCGCTGGCGGCGGTGCAGATGGAGGTTGCGCGGCGGCTCGGACTGCCGCTGGATGGCGTGTCCTTCCCCGGCCATTTCCTGGTGCGTCTGAGCGTGGACGACGGCATCCTGGTGATGGACCCTTTCAATGGCGGACGTCCGCTGGTCGCCGAGGAACTGCGCGCACGCGCGCAATCGCATCTGGGCGGCGAGCCTCCGGACGACGAGGCCTTGATGCGGTTGCTCAGCCCGGCCTCGCATCGCGCCATCCTGGTCCGGGTATTGAGAAACCTGCATGGCGCCTACGCCGAGAGCGGACAGTGGGACCGTGCAGCGCGCAGCGCCGACCGCATTCTCAAGCTGTTTCCCGGACAACCGGACGCGCTGCGCGAACGCGGCCTGGCCTACCTGCAACTGGGACACCAGCAAGGCGCACGGGAAGACCTTTCACGCTATCTGAGCCTGGCCCCGGATGCCGTGGACGCCGCCGAACTGCGCGAAAAGCTCGTCGAGGCCAATGCCGGCCCAACCCGCCCGCACTGAGTCCGTTCGCGACCACCGCTTCGGCGCAATCCCTCGTTGCCTGCCATGCGATCGGACGAGGCACGGAATGCGATATGCCGCAACCGTTGGAAGCATCCACCGGAGCGAACGATAATGACCGCACGCTCGACCTGTCCTGTCGACATGCCAATCGCCTTCCCGGAATATCCCGATGCCCTTGTCTGAGCCTCGCGGCCTGTATCTGATCACTCCAGACGAAGACGACACCGCGCGCCTGCTCGCGCGCGTGTCGCCCCTGCTGGAAACCGGCATCGCCTGGTTGCAGTACCGGAACAAGACCGCGAATGCGGCGACACGTCACGCCCAGGCCGCGGCGCTGCGGCCATTGTGCGCCTCCGCCGGGGTGGCCTTCATCGTCAATGACGATGTCGATCTGGCGCAGGCCGTGAATGCCGATGGCGTGCATCTGGGCGAGGACGATGGCGATATCGCCCAGGCACGCGCGCAACTGGGCAAGGATGCGATCGTCGGTGCGTCCTGTTATGACGATCTGGCGCGCGCCGAGCGCGCCGTCGCGGCGGGCGCCAGCTATGTCGCCTTTGGCGCATTCTTCCCTTCCCGCAGCAAGGCCAACACCCGGCATGCCACGCCGGCCCTGCTGGCCCTGGCCGCAGCGCTGCGCGTGCCCAGGGTCGCCATCGGCGGCATCACTCCCGACAATGTGGACCCGTTGATCGCCGCGGGCGCCGACCTGGCCGCCGTAATCTCTGGCGTGTTCGACGCCCCCGAGCCCGTCGCGGCGGCGCGCGCCTACCTCGACCGTTTCCAGAAGTTTTCCCAGGAATGACCACGATGAATCACGAACGCTCCCACGCTCTGTTCGCCCGCGCCCGGCAACGGTTGCCCGGCGGCGTGAATTCTCCCGTGCGCGCCTTCACGTCGGTCGGTGGCGAACCCTTCTTCGTGCGGCGCGCGGATGGTCCTTTCCTGTACGACGCGGACGACAACCGCTATATCGACTATGTCGGTTCCTGGGGACCGATGATCGTCGGCCACAACCACCCGCGCGTGCGCGAGGCCGTGGAACGGGCAATCCGCGACGGCCTGTCGTTCGGCGCGCCCTGCCCGGCCGAGGTCGCCATGGCGGAGACCATCGCCCGGCTGGTGCCTTCCTGCGAAATGGTGCGGATGGTCAACTCGGGTACCGAGGCCACGCTGTCGGCGATCCGCCTGGCGCGCGGCGCGACCGGACGCAACCGCATCGTCAAGTTCGAGGGCTGTTATCACGGCCATGGCGATTCGTTCCTGGTCAAGGCCGGTTCCGGCATGCTGACCTTCGGCGTACCGACATCGCCCGGCGTTCCCGCCGGGCTGAGCGAACTGACCCTGACGTTGACCTACAACGATTTCGAGGGCGCGACCAGATTGTTCGACGAGTGCGGCGACGATATCGCCAGCCTGATCATCGAGCCGGTGGTCGGCAATGCCAATTGCCTGCCGCCGCGTCCCGGTTTCCTGCGGCATCTGCGCGACCTGTGCAGCAAGCACGGCGCGCTGCTGATATTCGACGAAGTCATGACCGGCTTCCGCGTTGCCCTGGGCGGCGCGCAGGCGCGCTTCGGCATCACCCCGGATCTGACCACCTTCGGCAAGATCATCGGCGGCGGCATGCCGGTGGGCGCCTATGGCGGCCGCGCCGAGCTGATGTCGCAGATCGCGCCAAGCGGCCCGATCTACCAGGCCGGCACGCTCAGCGGCAACCCGGTGGCGATGGCGGCGGGTCTGGCGATGCTGGAACTGGTCCAGGACCCGGGCTTCCACGACCGCCTGGAAGTGGCCGCCAATGCGCTGTGCGACGGGCTCGAAACCGAGGCCCGCGAGGCCGGCGTGCCGTTCACGACCAATCGTGTGGGGGGGATGTTCGGCTTGTTCTTCAGCGGGGATCGCAAGGTCGATACCTACGCCCAGGCGGTCGCCTGCGATATCGAAGCCTTCAACCGTTTCTTCCATGCCATGCTGGAACGCGGCGTGTTCCTGGCGCCTTCGGCATTCGAGGCGGGCTTCATCTCCAGCATGCACGACGACGACATCATCGACCTCACCATCTCGGCCGCGCGCGAGGCATTCAAGGCAGCGGCCAAGGATCTGAAGGCAGATCGATGATTCGTGCCTGCTTCAGCGAAAGAAACATGAGGCCGCGTCGTGACGCATGCCATGACGAATACGGATTTTACGCACGCTCGATCCCGATCCGGACACCCGGCAAGGATGGCCGGCATTCCGGTACCGGACGCATGCCGCGTCATTTTCCGGGCATGTCTCGCGCTTCGAGGATTCGCTGGCCACGCCACCGCTGAAGAAAAGCGATCTGGTCACCGTGACCGATTCGCGGTGTCCCTAAAAACGCGTATTCCATCTCGGCAGCGCCAGCGGGCATTACGAATCCGATGCCGGACTGCGACGGCTATACCGAACCCTGATCGAGCTGCGAACCGGAGCCATATCCACGCATCCGGCATCACGGATGCCGCCAGCGCATCAATGGCGGAACCACCACAGCAGCCACACGCCGAGTATCACCAGCAACAGCTTGACCCGTTTTCCCCTGGCCGCGCCTCCTTTGGGCGCGCTTACCGTCGAACCGCCTGCCGGCACTGGTGTCGGCGCAGATTCCGACGCGGCCGGCAGTATTGCGTCCGTCACCGATTGCAGCGCGGGCCGCATGCGCTCGTATACCGCACGGTCCTGGTCCGGCATTTCTTCGACGTTGCGGTACGGTCGCCCGTCGATGGTGATCGCGTTCACCGCAGTGCCGGTCGTATGCGAGGACAGGGCGGGATCGAAATCCTGGAGAAACCGTTCGTATCGCGCGCGATGCTCCGGCGGCATTGCGTCGACATCCCGGTAATCGCATCCATCGACCGAAATCGATATGACTTCTCCATGCCGATTCCGCCGTACCGACATCGTGCTGCTATGCGATGTCGCGGCGCCATGCCCGTCCTTCTGCATCCGGTCGCGAATCTTCAGGAACGCCTCGTAACGTTCGCGGTCCTCGGGCGGCATCTCGTCCACGCTGGAGTACTCGCGGCCGCTGATGGTGATGCGCGTGGAGTTCTCGATGATCTTCATCGT
Source organism: Lysobacteraceae bacterium (assembly GCA_031263725.1). Classification (GTDB taxonomy): domain Bacteria; phylum Pseudomonadota; class Gammaproteobacteria; order Xanthomonadales; family Xanthomonadaceae; genus JAITWM01. Next base: position 33,655 of record JAISFF010000003.1, read on the forward strand.
CTTTCCGCCCTGCCTGTCTCAATCGCCAATATCCGAACCTGAGGAGTCCCGGTCCAGCAACATTTCGTCGGAAGTATTCCAGATGCGATGCCAGAGCGCCGCCAGCGCCGCGCCCATCCGCCCTTTCTCCACCGGCGCCCGATAGCCTTCCTGCAGCTGCCGCACCGGAATCTCGCGCCAACCGGCGTCACTGCGCTCGGCAACCGCGAAGCTGAAGTTGTAGTCCGGCTCCAGGCCCATGCGCAGATCGCTCAGGACCAGTTCGCCCTGCGGATTCACCCGTGCCCGCATGAAGCCGCGATTGAACCAGTTCAGATTCCGGACGGCGGGAATGTCTCCCGCCTCCGCCAAGGCTCTGCCATCGGATTCGCAACGCTTGAATCGCATCGCTCCCCGATCGGCCGCCAGCGAGCGGTCGCCGATCAGATAACCATCCGGCACCATGACCACCACCCGCCACAGCAGCGTATTGAGCGGCAGCGGCACCGAGAAATAGGGCGCGTCCGGAATTCCCCTCGCCGCCAGTTCGCTTTCCGTGATCTGGTCGATCCGATGCTTCGCCACAAGCGACCAGCCCAGATAGCCGCAACTGAGCGCCAGTCCCGTCACCAGCGCGTACTCGCCGATCCTGCGCGCGCGCGCGAACCACGCCACGACACAACCCAGCAGCAGCCATACCGTATACAGCGGGTCGACGATGAAAACGCTGCCCCACATCGTCGGATGCGGCCGCAGCGGCCACCACAGCTGGGTACCGTAGATGGTGAACGCATCCAGCAGCGGGTGCGTGACCAATGCCAGCAGGATCGCGAAGAACCACCGCACCGGCGATTCCGCCACGCGTCCGCCCCTGCGTTTGCACAGCCACCAGACCAGCCAGGCCACGAAAGGCAATACGAACAACGAGTGGCTGCAACTGCGGTGCATCGTCATCAGCGACACCGGATCGACATTGAGCAATGCCAACACCAACGCATCGAGGTCCGGCAACGTGCCCAATCCCGCTCCGGCCAGCAATGCCGCACGACGGTGCCCGGCCGGCACGATGGCGGCCGCCACCGCACCACCGAGAACGATCTGACTCAATGAATCCATACTGGCGATTCCGCCGTTGTCGAAACTCAGGGACGGCGGCGGCCCTTGGCCACCTCGCCCTCGAAACGCAGGCGCGGATCGTTGATCGAAACGAAATCCGCCAGCTCGTACACATTGCGATAGCCGTAGCCGTACAGATTGATGAAGGTCGGGATGTTCAGCGCCAGAGTCAGTTGTTCATCGCCGCGGCGGACGCCGGACGCGATCATCGTGTCCAACAGCGCATTGGATGCCAGCTGTGCTGGAGCGCCTTTTCTGCTCGGCGCCGGCTTTGTCGATTGCAGATCGCGCAGGCTCAACGGCGAGGCCTTGGTCGCGAACACGCGCGGCGCATCGTCGAAATTGTTGTTGCAGTAGATCAGGATGCGCGTATCCCGGTTCGGGATCAGGCACTCCAGACTGGCCGAGGTGAAATCGGAAAAATCCAGGTGGACCGCGCCCTGCAGATGCATCTCGTCATACATCTCCCACGAGCGCGCATCCAGGATCACCGTATCCGGCTCCTGCGCCGCCGCCAGGAAGCGGTCCAGCGGCAGCAGGCGCTCCTGGCGGTAGTCCTGCACCTGTTCGGCCAATGCCATGAATGCGGGAAAATCCACCTTCGATGCAGGCAGTTCCTGCGGTTGCGTTTGCGCCACTGCGGAACCCATGCAAGCGCAGATCAGTATCAACGGAGCCCACTTTTTCATGCTTTCCCCTCTTCGATGATGGCTTTCGGCCGGTTCGCCAGATAATGCCTCAAGCGGCCAAAGCGCGCACCCGGCCCCGCACGGGCAGGGGACGCCGTTGTATCGACCTGCCGGAGCAGCTTCATTGCGTCCCGGCCCCGCACGGGCAGGGGACGCCGCCGATGGCCAGGCGACTGCGTGATCCGCTGACATGCAAGTCACGTCCGGTACGTGTATCATGCGCATCCATCCTTTCATCCCCATAGAGGGATATAGTAAAAGGCCCACACCGAATGTCCAGCTACCTGTTCACCTCCGAATCGGTCTCCGAAGGCCATCCGGACAAGATCGCCGATCAGATCTCCGACGCCGTCCTCGATGCCATCCTGGCCCAGGACAAACGCGCCCGCGTCGCCTGCGAAACCCTGGTCAAGACCGGTGTGGCGATCATCGCCGGCGAGGTCACCACCTCCGCCTGGGTGGATATCGAGGCGCTGGCGCGCAAGGTCATCAACGACATCGGCTACACCAACTCCGAGGTCGGTTTCGACGGCCATACCTGCGGCATCCTGAACCTGATCGGCAAGCAGTCTCCGGACATCGCCGCGGGTGTCGACGGCACCAGCAAGAAGCAGAAGAAACCCGAGGAACAGGGCGCGGGCGACCAGGGCCTGATGTTCGGTTATGCCTGCAACGAAACTTCCGAACTGATGCCGGCACCGATCCACTACAGCCATCGCCTGGTCGAACAACAGGCCAAGGTCCGCAAGAACGGCCGGCTGGGCTGGCTGCGTCCGGATGCGAAATCGCAGGTCACTCTGCGCTATGACGGCAACAGGATCATCGGCCTGGATGCGGTGGTGCTGTCGACGCAGCACGATCCCGGCATCAAGCAGAAGGACCTGATCGAAGCGGTGCACGAATACATCCTCAAACCGGTCCTGCCGAAGAAATGGCTGGAATCGCTGCCGAAGAACAAGATACATATCAATCCGACCGGAATCTTCGTGATCGGCGGACCCGTCGGCGACTGCGGCCTGACCGGGCGCAAGATCATCGTCGACAGCTACGGCGGCATGGCCCGCCATGGCGGCGGCGCGTTCTCCGGCAAGGACCCATCCAAGGTCGATCGCTCGGCCGCCTACGCCGCGCGCTATGTCGCCAAGAACGTGGTCGCCGCGGGACTGGCCGACAAGTGCGAAGTGCAGGTCAGCTATGCGATCGGCGTCGCCGAGCCCACCTCGATCTCGGTGACCACCTTCGGCACCGGCCGGATTCCGGACGGGCAGATCGAGAAACTGATCCGCAAGCACTTCGACCTGCGCCCCTACGGCATCATCAAAATGCTGGACCTGGTGCATCCCATCTATCAGCGTACGGCAAGCTACGGCCACTTCGGCCGCAGACCGCAGGAGATCGCCTACATCGACGGCCACGGCAAGCCACAGACCGCGATCGCATTCTCCTGGGAAAAGACCGATCGCGCCGAAGCACTGCGCAAGGACGCCAAACTCGGCAAGTAGCGCTTCCCCGCCGCTCCGGTGGACGGACCGGGGAATGGCGCCTGCCGTTACCTCTGTGAAGCTGCAAGCAACCCAGAACGCGGATGAGAGAGAGGTTCCGCTGTCATCGCGCGCTCGGGAAATACTGTCACTGTTGCCGATGGATAGCGATTCGGTATTCAACATTGACCCACGTAGCCGGGATACGCTTTTCAGGAAGACGAAGCAGCGCACGCAGATAGTCGATCTGCATTTTCACGGCAGCCACACAGAGGCAATCTGGCATCTATCCAATAGACGCGGACGTGATGGAATTGGCGCGCATGAACGGCATTCCCCGATAGCGCCAGACCGTCGTGCAGGCGATCCTCTTCCTGCCAGCAACGCACAATCTCCTGCGGGGTAATCCAGACGCGCGGGCCTCGCAGGGACGGCGGGGCTGCTGGTATGTCTCGCCCTAATTCACCGCCATGTTGACGCTGCGAATGCATTTGAAGTCCGGATATGAAACCGAGGCGGACATATTCACCTCATCCCCCCTGTAGTCGTACAGTGTGTAATCAGGCGGATCAACACCCGGAGGCGGTGCTTGGGCTCCTGAAATCTGGACGAATCGTTCCAAGGGGAAACATGGTGTCTTCGATACCGTGAAGTAGATGCCGGTAACGTCAGGACTCCACTCTGGTCCTCCTGGGGTACTTCGAGGAACAAAGGTGCTGGCATCCTCCAGGATATAGCCATCAGCCAGAACCAGCTCCCCTTGTGTATCCAGAGAGGAAATCTCTCCATTCCGCAGATAGGCGGCATACTGACGGTGCAGGAAATCAGTGACCTGATCGAGACCTGCCCGCCCCTGCTGAACAGGCAGGCTCAATAGTTGTTCCAGACTGAATTCAGCCTTCCCGCTTGCAGGATGGTCGGGCTTGGCAGTGATCCCGGCACAACCGCTCACGGCCAGAGCCGCGATGCCCCATGCGACCCAATGGAGACGGAAGAAATTCAGAGGGAAGAGCATTGCGTGTCCTTGATCGGCGTGATAGGTTTTCCATAAGATCAGTACAGGAATGGGTAGATCATGTCAACCGACACAGAGAGGCAGAAGGTGCGGGAAGCACTGTTGCAGAGTGAGCAATTCGCCAAGATGCCAGATGGTCTGAAGGAGGTCATCCTGCACTCTCCCACGGCCAGCCAACAGTTCGAGGCGTTCTTTTCCAAGGGAAGCATCATCCGTCCTGATGATCGTGAAGACTTGGCTCACTATCGCGGCACGGAACCACCTCAAATCGTCGTCAGCCAATTCAAGTATTTGGAAGCCCGCCTCCCTCATCGCGACGACATGCGCAGAAGCCTGTTCTCGATCATGGCGCATGAAATCGGCCATGACGCCATCGACCACGAAGCGCACCCGTTTCGTGGTAGCACAGAGGAAGAATACGTCGCCTACCGTGCCGAGCACGAAGCGATGGCAATCCAGAATACATTTCCCATTTTCAAGGAACTGTCCGCGACCATG